>JBPCLZ010000126.1:0-59253 GCA_051002775.1 Pyrinomonadaceae bacterium
GGAATTACATGTCCATCCCGGACATTGCTCCTGGCTTGTTATCTTCCTGCAACTCAGAAATGAGCGCTTCGGTTGTCAGCATCAAACCCGCGATTGAGGCTGCGTTTTGCAACGCGCAACGCGTAACTTTCGCCGGATCGATAATCCCGGCAGCTACCAGATTTTCAAAAGTTTCTGTCTCCGCGTTGTAGCCGAAATTGGGATCCTTGTTAGCGCGGACTTTCTCAACAATTACGGCGCCTTCCTGACCGGCGTTCTGAACGATCTGCCTCAGTGGCTCTTCCAACGCGCGTCTGATGATGTTGACACCAATCTGCTCGTCGGGATCGCCGCTAGTTGTTTCCCCATCTTCATCCGTTTCGAATACTTTGAACTTGTCCAACGCTTTGGCTGCGCGAATCAGGGCGACACCCCCGCCGGCCACGATGCCTTCTTCTACCGCGGCTCGAGTCGCGTGCATCGCATCTTCAACTCGAGCCTTCTTCTCCTTGAGCTCAGTTTCAGTGGCTGCGCCAACGCGAATTACTGCCACGCCGCCGACCAGTTTCGCCAAACGCTCTTGCAGTTTCTCGCGATCGTAGTCTGACGAGCTATCTTCGATTTGCGCCTTTAACGTTTTCACTCGGCCTTTTAAGTCGTCGGTGCTGCCGGCGCCGTCGATGATGATCGTGTTGTCTTTATCGATCGTCACCTTCTTGGCGCGTCCCAGGTCCTCAACCTTCACGTTCTCGAGTTTGATGCCGAGATCTTCACTGATGACTTTGCCGCCGGTCAGAATTGCAATGTCCTGCAGCAACTCCTTGCGTCGATCGCCAAAGCCCGGCGCTTTAACTGCCGCGACATTAATCGTGCCGCGCAGTTTGTTGACTACGAGTGTGGCCAGGGCTTCCCCTTCGACGTCTTCCGCGATGATCAGAATTGGCTTGCCCAGCTTGGCGACCTGCTCAAGAATGGGCAGCATGTCTCGCATCGAAGAAATCTTCTTTTCGCTAAGGAGTACAACCGGATTCTCAAGCACAGCTTCCATCTTTGCCGGATCGGTAATGAAGTAAGGCGACAAATAGCCGCGATCAAACTGCATTCCTTCGACAAATTCCAAATCCGTCTCCATCGTTTTCGCGTCTTCAACGGTTATTACGCCGTCTTTGCCCACCTTGGCCATCGCTTCGGCGATCAACGCACCGATTGTGGCGTCGCCGTTCGCCGAGATGGTGCCAACCTGCGCAATCATGTCGCCGGCAACTGGCGTCGAAAGTTTCTTGATCGCTGCAGTGGCTCGTTCAACTGCTTTGTCGATGCCACGTTTTAACGCCATCGGGTTCGCGCCGGCAGCGACAGTCTTGACGCCTTCGCGGTAAATCGCCTGGGCCAGCACGGTCGCGGTGGTGGTGCCGTCGCCCGCGACGTCGCTGGTTTTGGAGGCCACCTCGCGCACCATCTGCGCGCCCATGTTCTCCATCGGATCCTTAAGATCAATCTCTTTCGCCACAGTCACGCCGTCTTTGGTGATGGTCGGGCTGCCATATGACTTGCCGAGAACAACGTTGCGTCCCTTGGGACCGAGCGTGATTTTGACTGCGTCGGCGAGTTGATTGATGCCACGCAGAATTGCCGCACGTGACTCTTCGCCATGTGTTATTTGCTTTGCCATAATTTTTTATCTTCTCCAGTAATTAGTGAAAGGTGAAAAGTGAAGGGTGAAAAGTAAAAAGTCCAAGGTGATAAGTAAGAGGCTGAGGCGGATCGATAATGAATGTCATCAGGCCGCGGCGCTGCTCTTACTTTTCGCTCTTCACTTTTCACCTCTCACGCGTCTACCTACTTGCCCTTTTTGCCGCCCGCAGCCGCGCCGGCGCGAGTTATGATTCCGAGAATCTCGTCCTCGCGCATGATCAACAGCTCTTCACCATCGATCTTGATTTCCGAGCTGCTGTACTTGCCAAAGAGAACGCGGTCGCCCTTCTTCACATCGAGCGGTTGGCGCGTTCCGTCTTCCTTGTACTTTCCCTCACCGGCCGCGATTACTTCGCCCTCCTGGGGTTTTTCTTTCGCGCTGTCCGGAATGATGATGCCGCCGCGAATCTGCTCGCCTTCGTCAATGCGCTTCACGATCACGCGGTCATGTAATGGTGTGATATTCGTTGTCATAGTCTGATTATTTTTCCTTATGGCAGTTCTAAGTTCACCAAACAGACTCGAGGGCGGCTAATGTTATAGTGGCGCTCTTCGCAGTTAACTGTTTGCTGTTAACTGTTGACTCTTCACTGCTTGGTAAGTGAGCTGTGGATTATCAGTTGATCTGGGAGATCCAGAGCGGTGCTGAGAAGGGAGTAAGCTGGACTCGGTTCGCCACAACGTTACGCTGCTGCTTGCTATATGTCAAATGCGGGATATATTTTGCATCAGAAATAGTTCGCGGAACCGCGAGTTCCGGCACTGACGGGGATACGTCATTTAACCTCTTTTGGACTGCGGCGGCTTGACGCCACTTTCGAAAGCCCAGCGTAATCCAATGGTTGAGAGTCAGGGAATGATTTTTACTCCGGTAACTCAAGGTTGCGTCTAGCATCCGGTCGCTACCGCTCGCGGTTCTGCATTTGTCGTACATTCCTCGCCGGGTTGTGCCTCCATCGCTTACGCCGGAGGCGTTCGCTAACTCCAGCCCAAGGTTGCGCGTTGCGCGCTACCCTGGGATCACCAGGCGCCCTGACGATCTTTGGAACCTTGAAGGGGCTCAATCGGCGCTCTACCTTTTTCTATTCACGATTTACAATTCACGATTTACGGCCCTAACGCGGTGTCGGATCGTTACTGCATAAGACACATTTTGATCGCCCACAATCCTTCATACAAGCCCATCTACGCCTTTACACTGCAATTTTTGTGTCACGCCAGTGGCATCCTCATTGCTCTGAAGCTTCGCGCTTTCAAAAAACAGCGGCGGCAGACGTCGGAGTTGATTTACTCCAGCCGCTGTAACCCCGTACAAAACTGGAGACACAAAATGAAAACTTATTTGACTTGCTTACTCGCAACTATGCTCTTGCTCGCAACTATCTCTCAGCCCGTTGCTGCGCAACAGAGAGAGGTACAAACAACAACTGTCGAGAAGATCAGGATCAAGATTGCCAAGCTGGGAGTTGGTGAGAAGGCAAAAGCGACGGTGATTCTGAAGGATGGAACGAAATCGAAGGGCTACATCGCTCAGGCCGGCGACGATGACTTCGTGCTGCGCGATCGCAAAACGGACGCGCCTGCGACTATCCGTTACACCGACGTGGCGAAAGTTGAGAGCAACAAAGGACACTCAACCGCCAGGAATCTAGGCCTCGGGATTGGCATAGGTGCTGGGGCCTTTCTTGCTATCCTTCTGATAAGCATTGCCCATCTTGATTGAGATTCTGAGTCGGTTCCCAACGAAAATTCGAAGGGGTCGATCGGCGCCCTATCTTTTCGATTTACGATTACGGTTTACGATTTACGATTTACGAAGCAAATTCGTAGTCCGCTCGGTCACGCTCGCCGGCTCATACTGGGGCGGAAGCTCGTTTGTTTCCGGCGATTTGCCGGGCAGTTCTAAGGGTAAGGTTGGCTCAGGCTGGATTGTAAGTCCCGCGAGGATACGACCAACGCCGGTCAGTGCCGGAATTAATCCCACCAGCCAAATAATATGGACCACCGAGGAGATCTCAAACGGGGCTCGGGCGATAATACGTTCCGGGAGTTTCAGAACGATAGCGGACGAAAGGAAGTAGAGGAAGATCATCAGACCGACCCCGCTGAAAAGTGAGATCAAGCCTTGAGTAATGTGCTTCTCTCGGCGTTCCCGTGCCGTCCTCTCTTCTTTCTCCAACCCCTTCTCGCTACCCCAGGGTTTTATTTTTGCAAGCGAACCCGAATCTTTAATCATCTCCTGGTTCATTTGCTCGAGCGCGCGAGAAATTTCTTCCGACACCTGATCCATCTTCAGGCTCTTCATCATCTCTTTGATCTTCGGCAAGGGCCCGCGATCAGTGCGCGCGATGGCCTCGCTAAGCGAGACCGCCTTGCCAATCACCTTGAGATTGGCGCCACATACCCGGCAATATTGCAGGTTTGAGGATGATTCAGTGCCGCATTGAGGACAATACATGGTAGTAGTCAGTGGTCAGTAGTCGGTAGTCAGTTGTCCGTAGTCCGTGGTCAGTGGTCAGTACTCAGTACTCAGTACTCAGTACTCAGTAATTGAGATGATATGGGCTAATTGCTTTACTTGTCACTCGTCACTTGTCACTCGCTACTTGTCACTACGAGCGTGTCGCAATACTTGTTCAACACAAATCAGTGAGGCTTTTTTTCAAAATATGGAATAAGATAGGGGTACTATGAAAATCATACGCACGCTCGCTTCCGCAATTCTGTTGGCCACCGCAGCTTTTTCGACTCAGGCACAGACCCGTCCGGCGCCAACTGCGACACCGGCGTCGCGACCGGCAGCCACGCCGATTCCCGGCACCAGCCCTCCGACTGTGGCAGTGCCAGCCGGCAAAATTGCTATCGTTGACACCGAAGTGTTTGCCGATGAAAAGATCGGCATCGCGCGTCTCGTCGGCGTAGTGCAGTCCCTGCAGCGCGAAGTCAAACCGAAAAACGATGAGATGCTCGCGATTCAGACGAGAATGCAACAAATTGCCAAAGACATTGAGACCATGAGCAAGGCTTCGGTCGTGGACCCGAAGAGTGTTCAGGCGAAGCAGGAAGAAGGCACCCGGCTTGAGCGTGACCTTAAGTATAAAAAAGAGGACTTCGACGCGATGGTGCAGAGGCGTTATCGTGAGGTGGTAGGCCCGGTTTCCGAGAACATCGGCAAGGAACTTGACGCTTTTGCCACGCAGCATGGAATCACCATGGTGCTTGACGTGAGCAAGATGCTGCCCGCGATTCTTACAGTCAAAAGAGAAATGGACGTCACCCTGGCTTTCATCGCCTACTACAACGCCAGGAATCCAGCGACTGCGGCTGCGACCACGCCGAGATAGTCTGCAGGTGCGCGGCTTCGGCTGTGCCGCCTGATGTGGGGAGGGCTCTGCCCTTCCGGTTGATTTCTAAAATGATTGGGGCTACGCCCTTAGTTGGGGGCGTAGCCCCAATTATTATGAGGCCGATGGAAGGGCAGAGCCCTTCCGCACATCAGACGGCATAGCCGCTCTTCGTTACCACTAACCGCGTTTCAACCATTCACGATTCACGATTCACGAGCCCGCTTTAACAAAATTCAGCGCCACGCCATTCATGCAATACCGCAGTCCAGTCGGCTTTGGTCCATCCTCAAAGACATGCCCGAGATGCGAGTCGCAGCGCGCGCACAAAACTTCGGTGCGCGTTTCCCACAGACTCTTATCAACCACTTCCTGTACGCTCTCTTTGTCAATCGGCTCGTAGAAACTCGGCCAGCCCGTACCCGAATCAAACTTTGCCTTCGACCTAAACACCGGCAACCCACAAGCGACGCATTGGAAGATACCCTCGTCGTGAACGTCGTTGAGCGGACTTGAAAAAGGTCTCTCCGTTCCCTTCTCCCGCGCGACGCTGTACTGCTCAGGAGTAAGAATCTGTTTCCACTCTGCATCTGTCTTAGTCACTTTTTTGATTCCTTTTGCTTTAGTAGTTCCCTCATTAGCATATCCATTCGCAAACGCGTTTCCGGCCACGGCTGCATTTCCAGTCGCATCATGATTGCCCGCCGGCATCAGCACGCCCGCGAACCCGGTGAATTTGGATAACGCAGCAAACACCCCCACCGCGCCCACCGTTGAAAGAAAATAACGTCTGTTCATAATTTCGACCTCAATAAGTCCATTTTAGAGCCTGGTCGATGTAATTACGAACGGCCGTAGGAAATCGGATTGTTGTTAGAAGGCAACTGTTTGTTAGAAACCGCGAGCGTGGGTGAAGCTGAACGCTGAAAGCGTTCGATAACTTAGCCCAGGGTTGCGCGTTGCGCGCTACCCTGGGATCACAACACGCCCCGAAATCTTGAACCCTGAAAGGGTTCAATACGCGTTGCCCATGATTTCCACAATTCCACATGCACGGCCTATTCAACCCCTTCAGGGTAGGAATCTGTGCGGCGATGTGTTTGATGTTGGCGTTACTTACCCGGGGTGTTACGCCGGGCTAAGTTATTTAACGCCCTCGGCGTAATCATGATCGTCGGCTGCGCGGACTGTCGCCGCGCAGTCGAACTAACACACAGCCTCTACGGCTTCGCGCGTCTCGGCGGTGTAAGCCCGCCGCCATATACCATTCTACCGGGCAGCGGCTTGAACAGTTCAATGCCTACCTGTCCCATTGCGCCAGTTGGCGTGTTAGAACTAACCGGGCCTGACGCCGGTCGAGTATTCCCATAGAACTGGCTGATGATTGCTTGATGAGTTTCGCTGTAGAACCAGTCGTTAAGCGCCTTCTTGGGCGGTGTTGATAAGGCATTGATTCTCCTTATCAGATTTAACGTGATCGCAGCTCCACTTGTTTCTGCTGTTTGGTGCGCGTCGAACGCTGGCAAATCACGTTGTCGTACTCAAATGGGTTGCGAACGATCGTTCGGCAAGCAGTGTGACGTGCTCATGTCAGTACCGTCTGCGGTAAGCGGATGGGTACGGGTGAACGCCGAAGGCGACGGGTGAAGGCTGAAGCCGCTATTTTTGGCGGTTGGTAGAATGTGCCGGAGACCGCTAGGCAAGAAAACAAACTTGGCTCGCGCTATGCCAAGTCCAGATGTACCGATCAGCGGCTCGCTCTTCATAGGCTTCCTAATACTCGCCGTGCACTCGGCGTCACTTAGGCAAACCTATTCCGACTCGCTTTTTCAAATACATTCCTGATTCAATTAAGGAAGTCCCGGCAATCCCTGCGGTCCCGACGGGCCGGGCAGACCTTGCACACCCGGAGGACCCGCTATGCCCGGAATTCCCTGCGGTCCGCTTACGCCAGGCAATCCCTGCGGACCGATGGGACCCACTGGTCCAACCGGTCCGACACCGCCACCCGTCCCCGGCAAAGTTCCGACGCCGGGAACGACAACTGGTGGAGGTGGCAGCAGGGCAGGATGTATCAGCGTTCCCTCATCGACTAACTTCGTCGGATCGAGGTTCAAGATTGTCAGCAATCCTTTCAACGCCTCACCGTATGCTCCGGGCGCTGCGAGTTGAACAAGAGTGCCGGCGCCAATGTCATTCTCAAGCATGTCCACAACATCGGGATCTTCTCGGTCAACGTTCTGCAGAATCAAAACCCGGTCGCCCTCAAATCCGAGAATCGGCAATCGCCAGATGTCATCGTCATATGGAAAGTTGATCAGTTGCCGCGCGTCAGTGCGCAAACTCGGGACAGTCAACGCTGCCTGGGCGAGGACGCCGACGTAATATGTGTGATTGACATTGATGTGGCGGAAGAGCGGATTTTTGGTTGTGTCGATCAAACGAAGCGGTGGCGTCAGAACCGAAGAGGCGCTGGCCGACTGTATCGGCGTCGTATTGTCCACTACGAGAGTTGTTGGAATAGTCTGATCCGGATCGGCAGCCGATGATCCATCAAACGAAACGAGAATACGGTTTATGGCGACACTGCCCGCGGGAGCTGGAATCGTGAAACTGAAAACGTTAATCGGTTGGATCAGCGCGACTGACGTCAACAGGATATCAAGATCTCCCAACTGGCCGGGCAAAACTGGAGTGAAGAAGAGCGTGCCTTGCGCGCGCGACTGTCCGGGGTTCAAGCGCAAACTAAGTTCAGCACCGCTCACTCTCAGTCTTAAATCGCCGGCAAGCGAATTGGACGATGTGCCGTAATCAACCGTAAACCTAATCCGGTTGATTGGTTGTCCCCCCGCCAATCTCTGCGCGATCGCATTACGCAAAACTGAAAAGTGCGGCGCCACTTGTGGCTCAAGCAATACTGGTTCGAAGAAGCGCCGATAATTCACGATGTCTTCGTCGCTGAAATAAACGGGTATGTCGGTTCCGGTCGCCGGATCGGGCGTTCTAAATTGTTGCTCCACGATCTCGAAGACGTCTTCTACAAAACTGCAGACCATGTAGTTTTCATAGAGTATCCAGTGCAGCAGATTCGTAACTCGCGAAAGTAACGGCGAGACGCGTCCGATTTCTCGTGATACTGCGGTCTGAGTTTGACGCAACAAGCTGCTGATGGTTCGAATTGCCTGGTTCACAACTGAGCGCGCGAGTTGCACACGGGAATTAACCTCAAGCGACGTATCAATGTTTGTGGACGTGCTTGAATTTGTTGACACGTTGGTTCCAGCTCCAACCCCCACTCCTCCGATCGCCGCTCCCGCAATCCCTCCGAGCACAGCGCCGCCGATGCCTCCCAGTGCTCCGCCAATCAGCGCTCCGATTCCGAGACCGGGGGACTTGATTCCGGCCGACACCCTTGAATCAAGATTGGTTGCGACTTCAACCAACGTGTCCACGCTCGAAAGTTGACTGAGCGAGGACTGCAGCACTTCGTTGAGTGTTGAGCTGCTTTGCTCCGCAACTCGCGATGCGGCCTGAGAAAGTTGTTCAGCAGAGGCTAAAGTTTCCCGCAACATGGACCCCGGATCGAGCGGCTCAACGTTCGCGAGTTCGCCCAGTGTGTACCCCATGAAATCCCACTGCTGCAGTACGCGAACCAGAAAACGGCGATTAGGTTTGTTAGTGGGACCAGGATTCAGAGGATCAGCCACGACGCGCGGGATCGTTAATCGAATCGCTCGCGGTGATCTTTGCGAACGAAAGTCGTTGCCGGGAGCGATACCTGCGAAAATCGGATCGGCGACCGTAGGCAGCACCGCGGTTATCGTGTCGCATAAATCGGTGGTGAAGTCCCTCGGCAATCGTTCCAGAGGATTATCACCACGCAACGGGTCGGGAGCCGTCATCGCAAGTGAACTTGTCGACGTTTCGGGCAAAGGCGGCAACTCATCCAAAGTGAGTTCAACCAGCACATGTTGCTTCGGAAACGGCGGGACAGAAACATCCACGTTGTTTGTACCATCGGCCAACTGCAGAACGCCTTCAGCCGCCGTGGTTCTTGGCTTCAGAGGCATCGGAAACTTCAGAAGGATCGAGCCGTTCCGATCGGTGCGACTCCGATCCAGCAGTTCCTTTCCGTCTTTGTCCAGCAGGCGAACTTCGATGCCCGAACGCGTGGCTCCTTTTTTGTCGCGCAGGATTACCAGAACTACGGCCTGTTGCCTTCCGTCCATGGCCTTCGTGCCTTTATTGCCCAGCTTGGGTGGCTTCCCAATCAAGTCCTTAAGCGGTCCGACTCGTAAATCATCGAGGAACCTTTTTGAAGGCTTCACAGTTTTGACGGTGAGAAAAGGTCGCACCTTGGCATCAACTGCGGGAGGATCCGGAAAGTAAAAGTTGGTGTTTGGTCGAATCACCACTGTCGTCCGCCCGGCGGCAACAGCAGCTTTAGTTTCTCTGGCTTTGGATGGAGCTCTTCGAGTTCGATTTGCCATGGCACAAAACCTCCTGAGGCTTGGGAATGGACTACGTTGGGGTTATGAGACACCGCTCTTGAGGCACGAGTGTCGGGCTGAGAACTGCCGTACCTGAAAAGTGGACCGCGAAAATATCAACCTCTTATCTGAGTGTCAAGGTTTGTAGTACACGAGTGCTGGTTTAGTTTCGTAGGGGCACGGCATGCCGTGCCCGGCGGTGGACACCTGCTACTGTTAAAAATACGAAACTGAACCAGTACCAAAACAGAGGAGGATGGAGGATTTAGTACCGGAAAAACCCATCGCCGCACGGTTTTCAATGACAAATGAGAGATGCAAAATTAAAGATTCAAGCACTGTCTTACGTGCGGCTCCGCCACCTGGTGCGCGGAAGGCTTGCGGCCTTCCGGCCATTATTGGATTTTTGGGCTACGCTCGCGCTTTAGGGCGCAGCCCTAAATTATTTTAAAGAGGATTTATTTCTGGCGTCGAAAGCCCTTCCGCACATCAGACGGCACAGCCGCAACCCAAAAGCTTCTTATCGAATCTTGCGTGACAGCCGCGTTGAGACTACCATTGCAAAGCATGGTTACCATCACCTTTCCCGATCGCGAAACTGAAAAGCGAGCCCTGGCGTTCTTGCTGGGCCGCTTCTCAGGCCGCATCCTGCGATCGGGCGAACATATCGTTCCCGAAGCCGCTCTCGAAGCACTTGCCGATCAAGACATACCCTTCACCGTAAAAGGCAAAACTACTTATGAGCAGCAAATGGCGGCGATTCGAGGTCCTGCTCCCACTTCAGTTCAATGATGGAAGCGACGTGCCCGCGGAATTGCTTACAGAAGCAGTTTTGCAAATCGTCGATTACTTTGGCGCGGCCAGTTACGAGACTCAAAAAGTCGAAGGTCACTGGCGTCATGGTGGTGTGCTCGTGCGGGATAATCTCGTTAAGCTAGTCGTTGATGCGCCCGATCTGCCTGACAATCGTCGCTGGATGAAGCAATACAAGGAACACTGGCGCTCGCGCCTTGATCAACCCGAGTTATGGATGATCAGTTATGCAGTCGAGGTTGAATAGTGCCACCATCATCGCCGAAGGCGTTCGCTAACTTAGCCCAGGGTCGAGCGCGTAGCGCGCCACCCTGGGATGACGAATCCCACAAAAAATAATAGAACCCCCTCGGGGTTCGCCTTTCAAAACAAATTCAAAGTCAGTCGAAGGCTCCGCAGCCAACGTTCAAGCGTCGCTATTTGGCGGCTGGCAAAAGGTTGCTGAACCTCGACGAAGGAAAAACAATTGAATATACTTCGCACGGGTGGCGCCAAACGTACGAGTAAAGATTACAGTTCTCAGCGCATGACGTGAAGCTACGGTTTGTCACCACCAAAGTAGCTAACGAATATCGTCGGAATTTGCACTATCGGTCTGTGACTGAAGTCCAGAGTTATCTACCAGTACGTTATTCAATATTACATTAACATCCGGCTCATTTAAGCTCCGGCTTTCCTTGTTCGCTAATTCAAAAGCCTTTTCAGCTTCAGAACTTTTTATCAGAATTTCCTCGCGAGCAAGATAAATCGCCGCAATCGCGCGCTGTTTCTTATGTTCCTGCGCCTTTGCCATGTTCATAGCTTGTCGATATAACGCCCGGCCTTCGTCCGCTGACCCGCGCCTAAAAGCAATCAATCCCGCCGTCGCTATGATAGCAATGCCCTGCGGGAGTTCTCTTATGTTTTCGGCCTGAATTGAATTGAAGTAGCCTTCCGCATCAGCTATTCTCCCTGAACTCGCGCAAAGGTATGCCATGTTATTGAGTAGCGTAGCGTCGGTCGGATTGGCGCGCAAACCAATTTTCAAAATCTGCTCCCCATATCGATAGTCTTCTAAAACGGATAGGGAGAGATATGACGCGAGCATTATTGGACGAGTTGAGAAGGGTTGATCCCGTAACCATTCAAGACTTTGGTCGAGCGATTTTCTCCACGCTGAGTCAGAAAAAAGCTCCCAAGCTGCCGCTTCGAATGGATAAGGTGTTTGAGGGCGCGCAACTTCTAAGTCTAGATCCAATCCGCTCATATGTTTCTTGCGGTGTGCCCACTCAACCTGGGCGACAGTGTTTTCTGTAGGTTCGATAAGTGCCTGACGGAATAGATTGCGTGCTGATTTAACCTTCCCGTGAGAAAGTTCCATCATGCCAACAGCACCAGACAGCTCATTTTTTTGGAACGGAGAGAGAGATTCGTCGCTCAACATTCTCTGGCCATTCGTCACCCAATTCGAAGTGCGGTTTGCAGCTGATGCCACCGCAATTTCAGCTGAGAGCAACCAAGGATCAAATTTAGTTGCTGCTGCTTTTCTTAGTATGTAGTGTGCTTTGTCGACCTTGCCTTCATGAATATAAAGACGCGCAGCTGATCGCAGGATGAACCGATTTGTCGGGCCCAATGCCACGGCTATGTCCATAGCGCGTATCGCTTGGTCCTTCTGACCGACTAGAGCATATTCTCTAGCTAAGTCGGCCCACACAATTGCATTCCTCGGCTCTTCTCTAGTCCGAGCGCGTAATGCACGAATCTGCTCATGTATTTGGTCTGTATGAGGCAGGCTCAGCCTTGTCGGATAGCCTTGGTCTTGTTCGACGCCCGGGTAGAGAATTCTCTTGGCTATTTCCTTTGCCGATTCAGATGCTAGTGATTTGTCCGCCAGCAGAAATTCAGCGGCGTTTATTGCTTCCTTATATTTTCCGAGCACGAAGGCGGCTGCCACCAGATCAGCGGCGAATGAAGTCGTTTTATTCTTCGTCCATGCATCTACTTTGTTAGTAATCGAGTCGGAATCCAAAACGCCTATTTGGTCTCGGGGCCCGATGGGATCGAGTTCGCCTAAGGTCAGAGTCGCCTTAAAGCTTCGTAGGCGAGGTATGATGTTCCGATCTTTGTCTTCTAGAAAAGTACCCACAAGCTATACTTGTATCAGTCCCCTTTCTGCCTTGTAAGCAAGATTGTTTAAGCGCTGCACATAAGTTTCCATGAATATTTTTCCCGAGTTTCTCGCCGCAAACCTACCACGGAGTTTTGGATCGGGCTCGCACAATTCACGAACTAGCTGGGTCAACTCTTCCCTCACGCTTTCTGGTACCTGAAGAGAAAAAGCATTAAGCGCGCGCCCGAACGCATCCCGAACGTACGGGAGCATGTCTTGATAGTTTCCGGTTCCAGGGGGAAAGTGAGCCGGATTGAGTTCTGAGAAGAGCAAACTCGTCATACTTACCTTCGTAAAAAAGAAGATGATCATACTGCCTAACAAGTAAGCATCCGTTCCTATGTTTTTGAGATTCCATTCTATCTCGCGATGTCCATATAGAAACTCGGGTGGAGCGTAAGCGACATCTCCAGGGACGACAGCATCATCGTGCGGCGCGTCATGCCCGATATACGCGGCTCGGCCTACATCGCTCACTTTCGAAATGGTTTGATGATAGACGAGTACGTTTGAGGGTTTGATGTCTAGGTGCGCGATCCCTCCACTGTGAAGCTGCAACAAGCCAACAGCAACATGATGTAGAGACCTTAGCGTCCATGCCAGATCAAGCTTTTGTGCGAAATCCATCTGCGCGCGGACATCGTTGTCGGCAAGCTCAAAGATTAGGTACTGAACTACTCCGTATGGTCCGAACCCCTCTACGTTTACAATTCCATCAGATATTGCCAGCACAACCCGGTCCATCCGACGATTCTTGCAGCGTTCAAGGACATCACGCTCGAAAACAAATGCGTCCGCCATCTCCTTCATCGCGCCTATAGGATCCTGCTGCCCTATGATTTTGGTGAAGTCCAGGGCCTTCAAGAATCCACGCGTTCCATCGGACGCCTGAACTATATAACCGACAGAGAAGCACCCCCCAGTCGCGTTGCCTCTTCGTTCAACGCGTGTTACCACTTCCCAACCTCCGTCCAACTCTCTGCCCTTTAAACTCTCTGCTGGTGTTGCCAACCTTGTTTCACCTCCGATGATCGATGCGAGACAAGCTCGCTATGCGTAGAAATCTGTATTTGCTCTGAAAAACAAAACCGCCGCGAAAGCCGCGACGGCCAAGTTGGTTTTTGAAAGCCTTAATTCTTAAGTCTTGGAAAAACTATCTAACTTCGGTCTAACCGCGCGGGTGTTCGCGCTTATTGCAAAACAGGTAACGAAGAAACCGGGGTTGAGTGCCTCGCCCTTGCTTGCTCGCTGTTGATTTGTCTGACTGGTTTCCTTTCGTTAATTCGTAACTGAGATAAACCCACCCGCTATCGCAGCTGGTACTGACAAGCCCTCCCTCACGGTCGGGCTACTGCCCCCCGTCACTTACACTTGCTGTACCCACAATCGCGACAGAAGTCGCAGCCACTCGCGTGTTCGAGTTGGCCGTGGCATTCGGGGCAGATGCCTATCATCGTCGACATAATAGCTCCGGTGATTTTAGATGAACCTTCGGAGTGCTGAGTGCTGAGTGCTGAGTGCTGAGAACCGCCTTCTGACTGAGTACTGAGTGCTGAGTGCTGTTTGCCCAACGCGCGCGCCGAGTCGGGGAGATGTTGCACGCGGCGGTTGGTGATCATGATGCATTCGGCAACTGCCTGTTCCGGTGAAGTTAACAAGCGCTCGTTGAACCACACGGCATGCGTGCCAGTCACCTTATTCAAACTGTAAGCCACTTCTGCAGCGTCGAAGCCACCGCGCAGCATCTTCGAAGCCAGCAAGCCCACGCCGCCGGAGATTGGACCAGTAGCAAATACTTCCTGAATCATCTTGCCATCGTGATTGACGGTGACGTAGAGGTTCTGGCCGTCAAACGGAATCTGCCAGGTAGCGCCGCTCAATTCTCGCGGCCGCTCGATGCGAATCGCTTCGATCTGCGCTTGAGTCTGAACACGCGGTATTGGTCCGCTGCCTGCCGACTGGTTTGAAGCTGCGGTGTCGGCTTGTATTTGTTGTCGCGCAGCCACTTCAGCATCCGCGCCGATTGGAGCAATGATGGCGGCATCAGCATGACTCGCCGGTGGCTCATCCAAAACTTCTACAATCGCTTCAGGATTGCAAGCCAGTTCGCTGCTTACCGTTAAATTTGGTGCGCCCGGTAAATCCGACGCCTTCATCGACGTCAGCACTTGATTGTCGCGCGAACCGTCGCGATAGTAACTAACGGCCTTGCAACCAAGCTGGCGTCCCAATCTATAAAGTTTATCAACTGATTCAACCGTGTCGTTGACCGCACCGTTGCAAGTCTTCGAAACGCTGTTGTCGACGTTGCGTTGCGCTGCCGCCAGCACATGCACGTGTTGCTCGGCGCTGATGTTCATCGCCGAGATGAATTGCGGTGGCAGTTCGCTTTCGTGTTCGCAAACGTAATCGGCTGCTTTGTCGATCGACTCCTGTTCGGTTTGATCCACATCGATACCCAAGGCGTTCGCCGCCAGTGTATGAACATACGTCCGCGTGCCCAGGGTATCTTTCCTCACATAAGCCCAGGAGAAGTTTGGCTCAATCCCCGAGGAGGTCTCAGCAACGAGAGAGATCGTGCCGGTCGGAGCAATCGTGGTCACTTCATAGTTGCGCGGCGTTAGTTTCACGTCACGAGAAATGCCAATCTGGTTGTAAAGAAAATCTTCGTAAGCTTCGCGGTTCGGTTCAAACTCCGGAAACACGCCCTTCTCCGCCCCCAGCTTGATGCTGGCGTTCCACGACTCGCGGCGAATAAAGCCCATCATCTCGTCCATTAAATCGATCGACGCTGCCGAGCCATAAGTGACGTTCAGATTCACACAGAGATCCGCAAAGCCCATGATGCCGAGACCGACGGGCCGCGTGCGCGTGACGACGTCGTTGATTTCCGGGAGGGGCCAGGCGCAGGTGTCGATGACGTTGTCGAGAAAGCGTGTGCAGAGATGCGTTACTTCACGCAGGCGGTCCCAATCGACGCGCTTTTCCGGATCGTAAAACTTCGCCAGGTCAATCGAGCCCAGGTTGCACGAGTTTGAGAAATGCAGAAACTGCTCGCCGCACGGGTTGCACGAATAAATCGGGCCCATCGACTTCATCATGTGGTTGTGACGATTCACTTCATCGATGAAAGCGATGCCCGGCTCGGCATACTTGTGGGCGCTGGCCACAATGCGGTTCCAAATGTCAGGCGCGTAAACCATGCCCGGCCGTGGCGCTTCTTCGATGGTGCATTCAGAAAGGTCCGCGCTCTGGAAAGCATGGCGATCACAGAACGTTACGGTCGAGCCATCGGCGCGACGATAAACAACGTAGTCGTCATCGCGGGCTGGATCGTAAATGGAGTCCGTCCACGGTTCGCCGTCAAACTCGAGTTGGAACCATTCGTTGTCGTCCACTGCTTTCAGGAACTTGTCGGTAACATTGACCGAGATGTTGAAGTTCGTCAGTGAATGCTGATCGTTCTTAGCGTGAATGAAGCGCAGCACGTCCGGATGGGTCACGCGCATCATGCCCATGTTGGCGCCGCGGCGCACGCCGCCTTGTTTCACGACGTCAGTCACTTGGTTGACGATGTTCATGAATGAGACGGGGCCCGAAGCAACACCACGCGTGGAACCTACGAGCGCTCCGGAAGGTCGCAGGAATTCGTAAGTCATGCCGGTGCCGCCGCCGGTTTGATGAATCGTAGCCGCAGCCTTGGCGTGATCCATGATGCCGGTTATGGAGTCAGGCACATCCAGCACAAAACAGGCAGCAAGCTGACCATTGGTTTTGCCGGCATTGACGAGGCACGGCGTGTTGGGTACAAACTCGCGGGCCAGCATCACCTCGCTCATGGCGGCAAAAAATAAATCCCGCTTTTCACTATCCTTTTCCGCAGCCGAAACATGACCCACCACGCGACGCACGATATCCGGCCACTCTTCCAGCGCCCGTCCCTTGGCATCCTTCAGCGAGTAGCGCTTGCTGATGACACGTTTCGCGTTCAGGCCAAGTGGTTGGGTCTTACGACGCACTTCCGGAGCAGCACCGGTTTTTGAAGATACGTCTGCTGCTGCGGGGGTTGTTTTGCCTATGGCTGCGCTCATTCTGATCTGCCTTTCTCGTGCCCTGGGGTAACACCGGCACGAGCTACTATCTGCGAGTTTCAAAGACGGTTCTACGACTACATTCTAGTAGACGTGACCGTATCGTGTGATGTGTAGCGGATACTTCGGTTGGCTTTGTTCGAAGCGAAAAATTCAGGTGGAGAGCAGTTCAGGGGCCTGCCGCTGCTCCAAGTCAACCCGCCTCGTCCTCAAGCGCAGCGGAATATACTCCTTTGAAAGTCGGATGTCAATATGTAGTGGTCATCTTTTTTTTCAATGCATTATAGTGTATTTATTGAGGCTCTACGTGAAGTTCTAAACCACTGACTAGCGGTCGTTTTGAGGCGCTCAGCACGGCGAAAACGGGACAATTTTGTGACGCATAACCAGCCAAGTTATCCGGAAATGAAAAAAATATTTTATCCGGACTTATCCGCAGATTTCGCCGATTACACCGATTACAAAAACGGGAGAAAAGACGCAGTCGTTCAAACACCCTTCGTTGACTCTTCGTTATTGTCTGACTTTTTCTTTAATCGGTGAAATCTGCGGAATCTGCGGATAGTTATTTACGGCCGGGGCTTATTCTCGCGGTTGTGCTAGTCATTTCGACGAGGAGCTGTTGAGCAGTAGTTCGTAGTTGCCGATGGTGCGATTGTGAGTATCGAGCGCGGCAAACGTATCGGAGGTTTCTTCCAGCATCTGTTTGGTCATGGCAATCGAATCGCTTAGCTGTTCGAAGTCGAGTGCGGAGACGCGTTCAGGCGTTGGCAGGGTCACGACCTGATCGTTGACTAAGCCAAAGAAGTTTTCGATCGACTGCAATTGACCTTCAACCAACTTCACCGAGCGTTCTATGTCCTGGAAAGCGGCCACTCGTCTTCTGAGAATCTCGACATTCGACTTTTGAATCCGTCGTTCGCGATCGTCGCGCGAACCTTCCACGGCGCGCTCAGCTTGCACCAACTGGTTCTGAACTGCCTGGCGGTTAATCGAACGCAGGTGGTGCTTGCGGCGCCGGTAGACGTCCAGCAAGTCGACAAAATCCTCCCAGCGCTGATCCAGGCTTTGAATGTTTGAAGGGACTTGTTTGGTGCCAGTGAACTTCTTGTAGTTTGAGTAAATCTGGTTTTTCATCCAGCGCAGGTATTCCACTGCTTCGCGTTCGCGTGGATCGAAAAGCTTGATCGCGGCTTCGCGTTGCTGGTCACGCAGTTTGAGCAGGCGCTGTTTTTCGCGACGGTCAACGAGGCGTCGATAAAATGAACTGGCTGGCACGGTTGCTAAGTAGGCTGTTTCTGCGACCAGGGCGCCGGCGAGAATTGTTACGTCCTGAGAAAAAGCGGCAACGGCCGCAAAGCTCGCCAATCCCCAGAAGTTTAAGGGCTCCTTGAACGCCTCTTTCAAATACTTGTAATCAAACTTGGGGGACTCGGCCATAACCTTGAACTATCCAATACGGCTATCTTTCATTGCACTGAGAATTCACGCAAACAATATCCGAGTTCCAGTCTAATTCCGGCCGCTCGCGCCGCTTTCACCTTCCGCGGGAAGGGCCTGCGCAGCGCTGCTACCTGATGCGGCCGGCAAAAGCCCCATCTCGCGTTTGTAAGCAAGTAGCTTGTCCTGCAGTTGCATGTCCATTGCTTCGCGTTCGATGTCCTGCATCTGGTTATCTACTGATGCTGAACCCAGTTGTAACTTTGCCTCGGCAGCGGCAGCGCGTCGATCGATCTTGTCGCGCATCTCGTTAAACGTGGAAGCGTCGTCGCCAATCTGGAACGATTCCATGGTGGCGGCCAATTGTTCCTGAAGCCGCGCTTGTTTGGATTGATTGATGAGCTGCATGGCTTCGGCGGTGCGCCGCTGCATTTGCAACACATAGTTGTCGCGAGCCTTCAGCGCCTGGACCGACGCCAAACTCGCGTGCTCGAGCTGCTGGCCGGTTTTTTGCAGATCCATCTGCGCCTGCCCCAACTGGCCGATATAGGCGGTAGCGATATCGTCGCGGCCCAGTTTTACCGAGGCTTTGATTTTCGAATCCAGATCAACGACCTGGGTTTCCAGCCGCTCTTTGTTTTTGGCCAACAGCTTTTCGGTAGCCATCACCTGCGCCACGGAATTATTGAGTTCCGGCACGCGGTCGCGCATGTCGCGAATGGTCTGCTGAAGTATTAGCTCAGGATTCTCGGTTGATTCGATGATGCCGCCGAACAATGCGCGCACAGACCGTTTAATTCTGCTAAGAAGTCCCATTTTTCACCGATCCTCTAGCGACTGATGTTAGATCGTTTTTGCGAAAACCCCTGTGCGGCGGCGGTGAACCCATCCGCCTTAACTTCTGGCCGTCCGCATATGTTTGTACGATGAATAACTGCGAAGGGTTCAAAATACGACTGCCAAATTGAACTGGGAGTATAGCAGTTGACCCGCGTTGCCTTCCAGAACCGGCAGATTCTTGTAGTTCTGAATACAACCTTAAGGTTGCCGTGGCCCTGAAAAGCAAGCTAAAGGTTGGACTCAGAACTTCTTGCCTTTTGCCCAAAACGACCAATGTCCCGCCGGTATTGTTTGTCTGGCCAGTCGATGTGATTTATTGCGCCGTAACACTGCGCCAATGCCAAATCCATACTGGCTTGCCGGGCGGTGACACCCAGCACGCGGCCACCAGCGGTTGCCAATTCACCCGCTTCCGACCACGAAGTTCCAGCATGGAAAACCTGTAATTCAGGTCCGACGATGACAAGATCTAAACCCTCGATTCGCGCCCCTGTTTGGTACGAGCCGGGGTAGCCTCCACTCGCCAACACCACACATGCAGACGAGCCTTCCTGCCAACGAACTTCAATATCTTTCAGGCGTCCATCTCCCATGGCCTGAAAGATCTCGAATAGATCCGATTCCAGCCTGATCAAAATTGCCTGGGTCTCAGGATCACCAAAGCGCACATTGTATTCGAGCACTTTCGGACCAGCTTCTGTCAGCATCAAGCCGATGAACAGAATGCCGCGAAACGGAAAGCCTTCTTTTATTGCGCCATTGAGGGTAGGCTGAACAACTTCGCGGACGATGCGATCCAGTGTTGCGGCATCGACAACAGAATCATCCGTTATCGCGCCCATGCCGCCGGTATTTGGCCCGGTATCGTTTTCTCCCACTCGCTTGTGATCGCGCGCCGCCGGCATAAGGGCGTAATCTGCTCCATCGGCAAATAAGAGAATGGAAACCTCTTTTCCCTCGAGCGCTTCTTCGAGCAGAATCTGGGTTGCTGCTTCCGGTGCGATCAGCGTTCCGCTTAACAATTCAGCAATAGCGCGTTCAGCTTCAGCATGTGATGCCGCTACGATGACACCTTTGCCGGCCGCGAGTCCGTCGGCCTTAACAACGATTGGCGCATCTGCGTTGCCGAATCGGCCACTTCGAAGTTCCTGCAATGCCTCGTCACCTGAATTCGCTATCACATAATCGGCGGTCGGTATCTGCTGGCGTCGCATAAACTCTTTTGCAAATGCTTTGCTTGACTCCAGGCGCGCGGCCGCGCGCGATGGTCCGATAATCTTCAACCCATTGTTTTCGAATTCATCAACAATCCCGTTGGCCAGGGGAGCTTCCGGACCAACAACTGTCAGATCGATCCCCTGTGCGCGCACGAAATCCATTAATGCAGCATGATTATTCGCCGAGATGTCTACACACTCCGCCAGTTGCGCTATACCGGCATTGCCGGGGGCGCAATACAGCTTTAGCGGCACCGCAGACGTGTGTTTTAGCGCCCAAATCAAGGCATGCTCGCGGCCTCCGGAACCTATTACTAAAACCTTCATTGCTTATCCTGTCTCTCGGTGGGACCTCCAGTACAAAGTCTGTCAGGGCCGTATCCGTTTTTTACCTTGACACATTTTCGCCATAGTTATACTTTTTTCCAACTGCTCGCCTGTTCGAGGTGCCGACGCTCACCCCGATGCTCGCCAGGTAAGGAACAGCGGCCTGTCAACACCTTTCCAAGTGGCCCCGTCAATGTCGTGGGAACGAACGACCCAGGGAGAGCGCAACATGTTAGAACAGGATCATGTCGGTGGCTTAAAATCCAATTCAGAAGTTGAACATCCTGATCGCACCATCCAATGTGTCGACTGCGGCGAGAATTTCATTTGGACTTCAGGTGAACAGGCCTTCTTCCATGACAAAGGATTAAAGAACGAACCCAAGCGTTGCAAGCCGTGCAAGCAGGCAAAGAACGAAAGGCTGGCGGCCATCACTGCCGCGCAAACTTCGGGCGTGCGACAACGGATTGAAGTCTCAGTTCAATGCGCTCAGTGCGGACAACAGACGACCGTTCCGTTTTATCCTTCGCAAGGCCGGCCAGTTTATTGTCGCTCGTGCTTCCTTGCCGGACAAACCGGTAGGGCCGATGCTGCCAATGGTTGATGATCGAATCTCAATTCTTTTCTGGCCCGCCCAGCTTCAACGAAACCTCAGATCAAAGCGGCGACAAAGTCGCATAAGCCTTTCGACGCGTAGCGTCCGTACGAAATTAAAGGACGCTACACCCAATAGCTACGCGAGGATCGCAGGCTTTGGTCCCCTGGCGGTAGCCACAAAAAGCACCATCAACAGCAAGGCCAAAGCAGCGGTTGTGGGATTAACGTGACCGCCGAAAACCCTTAGGACGGTCGTGGCCGCAGCAATGACTACGATAGCCACAATGTATCCCAGACGCGATGGGTTTTTCATTAAGCATCCCCGCATGTGGGAGAGGAATCGTTGGCGGCCAACGAGATCATTTGCTTCTTGCAAATAAAACAGACTCGCCGGTTAACCACCGACGTGGACGATGGGGCGTCGTTCAGGATCCTTTTCAGCTTGGCGCAACACTTCATGAGTGACTGGCGCAGTATCTCCCTCGCCAAAGGCTATGTACTTGAGGACATAGGATAGCGGGTTGCCTTCGCTCCAACCAAAATAGACGTGTGGCAGTTTCCCGGTTTCATCCCGCAAGAAAAGTAGAAAAGCAGCAATCGCATTTGGCACTGCCGGCGACACTGCTCTCATAACGCGATAACCATCAACCTTTTCGCCTCGAATATGAAGTACGCCGGAGAATTCAGAAGCGTCACCGGGGGTCACTTCAAAGAATAGGATGGGTTCACCAGGCGGGATATGGTTGTCCGCTCGTTTTTCGCGCTCTTTCATCTCATATTCCAACGCATCACCCGTATCAATACGATTGGCAATGATGCGCACGGTACCGACGGCGGCTTTGCGCACAAATTCCCGCGCCACATCATCCAACTCTATGTGTTCGACCCTCAACTCTGTCGACCGCCAGACCCGGGAAAAGAGCGATGCCGCAATTATTGCCAGAATAAAGAAGGAGGCAATCTTGATTCCCTCAGGTCGCTCATGAATATTTTGCAAAGTCGTGTAAGCAAAGACGAGGGCGATGAGAAGAAACGGAATCCAGTTTTGTTTTCTCCTGCGCATAGCCAGTGTTACGGCGACGGCTGCTGAGGTCATCAGCACCAATACGCCCGTCGCATAAGCACCGCCCTGTGCGTCAACATCGGCGTTAAAGATCAAAGTCACCGCGATGGCAATTAACGTGAAGACGAGTGCGAGAGGTCGAGTAGCCTGGGCCCACTGCGGCGCCATTCCGTATCGTGGCAAGTAACGCGGCACGATATTTAACAGACCCGCCATGGCTGAAGCACCGGCAAACCACAGAATCGCGATCGTGCTTAAATCGTAGACGCTGCCAAAGATGTCTCCGAAAAAATGATGGGCCAGGTAGGCTAGCGCCCGTCCATTTGCTTCACCACCCGGCTGAAACTCTTCTGCCGGGATTAGCATGGTTGTTACCAGGCTGCTGGTAATGAGAAACACGCTCATGATTAAAGCTGCCGAGCGCAACAGCTTGCGCGTGTTTCTTATTCTGCCCTCAAGCAGTTGGTGCGTGCGCGGTTGCGGGGGACGGCCAATGCGAGTGCTGTGAATGTCCTCCCAGTCGGTTTCAGTTAGATCTTCGTCACCCTTGACCAGTGGCATGACCGCCACACCAGTTTCAAAGCCGGAAAGTCCGAGTGCGAGTTTGGGAAAAAGAATTAGCGAGACGCCAACAACGAGCCAAAGCTTACCGTGCACCGACGGGTGGTGCGTCAAAGCCTCTTTCCATTCAGGAATATGGTGAGGATGCGTCAATATTTGGCTTAAGCCAAAACCGACCACGATCGTATTCAGGAGCAGGTATACAGCAACGAGAATTACGGCTATCCCAATGGCCTCCTTGAAGCCGCGCAGGAAGATAGCTCCTAATAAGACTACCAGGACGACCGTAACGCCAACCTGATGTTTCAGCAGCTCGGGTGTAAACGGATTTTCGATAATGTGAGCGGTGGCGTCCGCCGCGGAGAGCGTAATGGTGATTATGAAATCGGTGGCAACGAAGCCGAGCAGTACCAGGACAAAGAGTTTCCCTTTCCAGCGCGACAACAGATGCTCCAGCATGGAGATAGAACCTTCGCCGTGCGGACTTTCCTGCGCGACCCTTTTATAGATTGGCAATGCGCCGAATAGCGTGAGGAGAATGAGAATCAGCGTCGCGATTGGTGAGAGCGCGCCTGCCGCGAGGAATGCGATGCCGGGTTGATAACCGAGGGTCGAGAAGTAATCGACGCCGGTCAAACACATTACCTGCCACCAGGGGTGTTGGTTGTGTACAGGGTGACCCTGAGGCGTCAGCTTCTCTTTTTCTTCCCGATATAACCAGCGCTTGAATCGTGTGCTAAACGTCACTTCTGAACTGTCCCCTATCCCAAATGGAAAAGGCGCGGAGCTGTGCTCCACGCCTAAAATGGGTTCGCGGGACTGCCCTTCCTTTGGCCTACGAGGTTAGCTGTCGGGCTCGAACTGGAAGTGTTCTACACTGAGCGCCTTTCGAGTGCTCAATGATTCGCCCCGGGTTTCGCATTGGCGAAACAGGTGGTTCCCCCGCGTTGCCGATCTTGTGCCGGCAACTTCGGCAGACATTAATTTTTCAATGACCGAATACTACTCCTCTAACAACCTTCAATCAACTCGATTACTCAGGTCCTTCCGGTAGTGTGCCGGCGATAAAATGTCACCCACCAACGTGCACGACCGGACGCCTTTCCGGGTCCTTTTCCGCCTGGCGTAAAACCTCATGAGTTACCGGCGCCGTGTCGCCTTCTCCGAACGCAATGTACTTCATCAGATAAGAAAGTGGGTTGCCTTCACTCCAACCAAAATACACATGGGGGAGCTTGCCGGTTTCATTACGGAGGAAAAGCAGGAACGCCGCAATGGCATTCGGCACTGCCGCAGATTCTGTGCGCAAAACCTTGTAGCCGTCCACCTTCTCTCCCGAAATTCTTAGAATGCCGGAAAACTCCGAAGCGTCTCCCGGAGTAACTTCGAAGAACAATATAGACTCATTAGACGGAATGTGATTGTCTTCGCGCTTCTCCTTTTCCTTGACTTCATACTCCATCGCGGTACCCGTATCGCAGCGATTGGTAATAATTCGAATTGTACCCTTGGCGGCCTGGCGGATAAATTCGCGCGCATTATCATCGAGTTCAATTCGGTCAACCCGCAATTCGGTCGAACGCCAAACGCGCGAGACCAGTGAGCTAATTACGATCACGACAATAAATATGGTTGCAATCTTTAAGCCTTCTGGTTCCTCGATTATGTTGACAATGGTGGTATAAGCAAAAATGAGGGAAATAAGCATGAATGCCCACTGGATCTTTTGGCCCATGCGGCGCGCTGAGAGTGTTACGGCGATTGCGGCGGAAGTCATCAGGGCCAGCACTCCCGTCGCGTAGGCCCCGCCCTGCGCGTCAACATCAGCGCGAAATAAGATCGTAACAATGAAGCAGATGACGGTGAATACCACTACTAGTGGACGGGTGGCGCGCGCCCACTCAGGCGCCATGCCATAGCGCGGCAGGTATCGCGGGACGATATTCAACAACCCCGCCAGCGCCGACGAACCGGCAAACCAGAGGATTGAAATTGTGCTGATGTCGTAGAACGTCCCGAATATGTCTCCTAAATAAAAATGAGCGAGGTAGGCAAGCGCTCGCCCGTTGGCTTTTCCCGCCTCTTGCGTGAGTGTTTCGGGCTGAAACTCCTGCGGCGGTATCAAGAGAGTGGTGCAAATACTGCTGGCGACTAGTAGAACGCTCATGATCAATGCCGCGGTCGTCAGCAGCTTCTTGGTGTTCTGGATGCGGCCGCTTAGTAATTGCTGCACTGTCGGATCGGTACCAACGCGCGCGCTCCGAGTCGTATGAATCGCCTCCAAGTCTTCCCGGCTCAACTCTCGGTCACCACGCACCAGCGGCATGACCACTACTCCGGTTTCAAAACCCGACAAACCAAGAGCTAGTTTTGGAAAGACAATTAGAGCCGTCCCGATCATCAGGAATGGATTGCGATAACTCTGAGAGAGTAGTGCTGTCCAATTCCACACCAGGTCAGGATGAGTCACAATTTCAAAAAGACAGGTGCCCAGTAGGACGAGGTTGAGCGCCAGGTAAACAGCAACCAGGACGACTGCAATGCCAACAGCTTCTTTGAATCCCTTTAGGAAGATGGCGCCCAGGGCCGCTACCAGAACCAGCGTTACGATGACGCGGTGGTGAAGGAAGTGCAGGTGATCCAGGACAAACGGGTTCTCGATAATATGGGCCGTCGCGTCAGCGGCAGAGAGAGTAATCGTAATGATGAAACTGGTGGCAACGAACCCAAGCAAGGCCAGTACGAACAACTTTCCTTTCCAGCGGGAAAGCAAATTCTCCAGCATTGATATGGAGCCATCGCCGTGGGGGCTCTCGGCAGCCACACGGCGGTACATTGGTAGCGCGCCAAAAAGCGTGAGCAGGACCAGAACTAGAGTTGCTATTGGAGAGAGAGCGCCAGCGGCGATGAAAGCGATGCCCGGTTGGTAACCGAGTGTCGAAAAATAATCGACACCGGTCAGGCACATCACTTTCCACCAGGGATATTGCTTATGTGGCGTGGAGTCGGAAGCGCCGGGCGCTTCACGCGAACCCGTTTCCTTTAGGCCTCGGAATAACCAGCGCTTGAACCTTTGCCTTGCACTCTCGGACAGCACCATCTTGTTGTAAGACGATCTGGCAGCTACTTATGCCCGGCCTTCTCCCCTGTGTTAGTCGTGGAATTTTACGCTGATTCGATCAGGCGTCAAGTAGATTTACGAGCAAGTAGTGGATCAGTTTCGCGGCCTATGGCCGATAAACTTTAGGAAGCTCTGATCAAGTTAAGCGGGGCTTACGTTTCCAAAACCCGCGTAGCGGGTGAAAGCATAGAGTCTCGCACCCCAGCCGGGCTGCCCGGCCGGGGACCCCGCCCTGGGGTGGAGCGAAGCGGAACCCCGGAATAACGTCAGGTCGGAAGACCGAGCGCGCGGAGCGTGCGATAACGCCAAGGCTACGATTTATTGATCATTTAACGCTGTCGACCGCTTCGCGGGCTCTCCATCATATGTCAACGATCCTGGGGTTCCGCTCCGCTACACCCCAGGCTTTATGCCATCGCCGAGCTTCGCGGGCTGAATACAAACTCTTCTTGACTTGATCAGAGCTTCCTTTAGTTTGTGACTAACCCACCACCTACGAGCCGGAAATGTTGCGAACAAAATCGCGCGCAAAAAAAGCGGGCGGGGACCTCCCACAGTCCCCACCCTAAGGCCACGTGTCCTCACCCCACGCGACCACTTCGTCCACCGGGGAGGTGAACGCAGCCGGATTATGCAACAGTCCGATTAAAGTTTCAACCGCATCATGGAACGAAAAAATCAGGGAATAAAGCGGTGAAAGCAAGCTCTATTAGCGCCAACGACTGTGGAAAATTGAGAGTTATTTAGACTTACCGAATGTTGATGTGATACCACTACCAAGCGCAGCAGCGTCGTCGATTTTTACCGCACTGCTGGTGTTCCTATCGGTGGCATGCAAGTCAGACATGGCGACTACGACAAGCAGTATGGTGACCCCGACGGTGGCGAGAATGTAGAGCACGGCCGTCAGCTCGTAATAGATGAGAGTTATTACACCGATGGCCAGGGCAGCAGTCCAAAGGATTGTGAAAGTTTTTCGCCGGCGGCGATCGTCCGCTGCGTTCCTGCGCTTCATTCCCTACTCCTAAACATTCCCTTGGCCTTGGTTCCGGCCCGATCGCTTGTCTGACTAGTAGACAATTCTGTTCGCGATCGAAGTGCCACCCTGTGAGAACATATTGCCCAGGCTGCCCGAAACCGCACCCATGAGCGTCTGCCCAATTCTGCTAGTCGAAAACATTCCTGCTTCTGGAACGTCAATAATGTCGAATGCCTGCAGAAAAAAGTCAGGCTTCTGGTTCTTTTTAATTGCCGCGTAGTCCACGCGAATCATCTCCTGATCAGTCGCGCCTGGTTTCTGCCGGTAGACCCGCACATCGCTAAGCTTCGCTTCTTTTCGCGTACCTCCAACCATTGCGAGAGCGCGACTAAGAGTGAGTTGGTCCCGAAGGAAAATTCCCTGAGGAGCGACGACGCTGCCGGTGATGTAAACGGGTTCGGCCTCTGTTACCAGGACGATATCACCTGGCCGAATCACCGGATTCGCTTGTCCGCTTCCACTTCTCAACTCTGAGATTTTTATGATTTCAAACGGAGCTTTGGCGTCGTTAATAGGCTGGGCCAACGCCTCCTCCCCAGGTTGGGGGCACATTAAGGGTTCAGTATGAAAAATTTGAATTGTGCCGGACGCGCGCTCGGTAAAACCGCCGGAAACAACCATTAGTTCGTTTAGTCGGACCTTGCGCTGCATTTGAACTCGCGTCGGCTGTCTGACGGCCCCAAAAACAGTGGCTGGTTGGCGGCTCTTTCTTTCTGCGATGCGAACACTTACCTGCGGATTCTTCAGATACTTTGCGTAGGCCTTTGTAATGTCCGCTTGGACCTCTCTGTCGGTTCGGCACTTTGCACGAATGGGAGACTCCAGGAACGGCAGTGAACTAATGTTCCCGTCGCTATCGATTTCCACAACTGAGTGGAGATCGGGCTGGGCAAAGACTCTCACGTCTAGTGTATCGCCAGGACCGAGGAGGTAATTTCTAATCCCCTGGTTGTCCACGCCCGACTGTTCTGACGCCGCGGGCCGCGAAGGTGCGTCCTGACTGGGAGCACTTTGCGGTTCCTGAGTTCGAACCAATCCAGGAAACGTAAGGCCGACTGCGATTGCTACTACTGCAAAACTTCTTTTCATATAGACCTCAAAATTACTACCTTTAACCAACGGAAACCTTGTTCAAGATGTCACTCCGGCTGCGAACGATGCCTCGAAAACTTCTCGCGATCGTGGGCCGGCGAAAACGCGGGCAGATGCGTCTTCTTTTCAGACGACGCCGCCTTGTGCCGGCGCTTGTTGCTAGTCCGGTTAACGGTTCCCGGAACCGCAAACCCCGTGAAAAGCAGGTTGCAATGATTGCATAAAAGGTGGTGGATGCCAACCAGACGCAGGATCAAGGGGGTTGGCTTGTACCCCTTCCTAATTCGTGAACTGCGACACTTAGGACACTTCTGAGAGATCATTTCCAGCGAACTCCTCGCAATAAAGGTCTTTAAGTCGGCGGCCTTTGGTTGCTTCCGTTCTTGCGGTCGTTAAGCTGCGATTGCAACATCTCAATCTCACGAGCGATGCGTTCCGCGCCAGGGATACGAACCTCATCCTTGACGGTTTCCCGATTCAAGTAAAACAAAGCATCCTTGTATCGTTCAATAGCACGGCGGTAATGGCCTTTGAATGCCGACCGCTCTGCTAATTCAACCCAATGAGCAACTTTTACCGAAGCAATAAACTCGCGAATGGCGACGCTTGATTCGTTAAGATCGTTTTCCTCAGGATAATACTTTAGCGCCGAGTCCAGACAATGCAACGCGCGGTTTGCGGTTTCGATCTTGTCTGACGTGCGCGAACGCTGTTGCGCTTCATAAGTCAGCGATCGCGAAGAATTTCGCGCCCAGGTCAGCAGGTGATGTTTTTGGAGCGTTCGTACCCGCTCTTGCCCAGCCTTGATTGCCATGCGCTTGTCGCCCGGCAAATTGTTTGACTTGAGAGCTTCGCCCGTAGTCGTCAAGTATTCCTGGCAAAGGTGAAATACGTCGAAGTGAGATTCGGTACTGGCTCCCGCGTCCGCCTCTTCGGACTGCTTTTGAATAACACGCCACGCTGCAGATAAGACTGACGAGGTGCGTGACGTGGTGGAAGAAGATCGCTTTCGTTCGCCACTCGAACGCGACGAAGGCTCGCCCTGATCCAGCAAGTATTTGGTCCAGGCGCGGCGCATCACGACCTCGCGCGCCGACAAAGCAACCAACAGGACCACACTGGCGGCAAGTCCGGCAGGAATCCAGGGCGCTTCGTCACCGCCGCTTACCAGCATCCACCACAATCCAAAGAACAGAGCCAGAGCGGCAACAAAAGCGCTTATAAGATATCCGGCACTCGATGGCATCCGCGCTCGTGATGCACGATGCCGCGAGCTTTCAGACCCGCGGTGCGCATGAGTTCGCGGAGGTTTGGCAAAGAAGTCGTCCGCTGGATTGTTGCTCAATTCGTTTCTCTCAGGAGATCTGCAAAGCTGCAACTAACATTTACGGCAATCTCGTCGGGAGGAGCATTCCGGGGCACAAGACCCTACACATTAAAACGTCGTAATAGTCGGCTTTTTACTATTCTGCTGTCAATATATGATAACTACCAAACAAAAGACAGCGTGCTCTTAATAGGAAAGTAACTGATGGAAAAAACCAGCGAGCGAGAGTTTTCCGAAAAGAATTTGTTAATTACCGGCGCTACATCCGGAATCGGGCGCGCGACCGCTGTGCGCTTTGCACAAGCAGGCGCAAACGTTGCCGCCGCTGGCCGTGATGAAACTGAGCTCGGACATCTCAAACAGACGCTGCTTGATTTGAATGTTCGTTGTGTGACGATCAGCGCGGATCTTGCCCGAGATGGTTCAGCCGAAACGGTGGTGGCGAACGCCATTGATGCTCTTGGTGGCATAGACATTCTGGTGAATGCCGCGGGGCACATTTCCAACGGCACGATTGAAACAACCACGACGGAAGCGTGGGATGCGATGTTGGATATTAATCTGCGCTCCGTTTTCCTCCTGATGCAAAAAGCATTGCCCTCGCTGGTTGAGAGAAGTGGCAACATCGTAAATGTTTCGAGCGTGACCGGTCTGCGCGCGTTTCCGGGCGTGCTGGCATATTGTGTTTCCAAGGCTGGCTTGGATCAGTTAACGCGATGCTCGGCGCTGGAACTGGCCGCACAGGGCGTTCGCGTCAACGCCGTGAATCCGGGCGTGGTGATCACCGGGATACACAAACGTGGTGGGATGAACAACGACCAGTATGCGGCTTTCCTCGAGCACTCCAGAGAAACGCATCCGCTGAAAAGGGTTGGTAAACCGGAAGAAATTTCTGAGTTAATTGCGTTTCTGGCATCACCCCGCGCCTCATGGATCACCGGCGCCACTTATTCCATCGACGGCGGCAGGGCGCAAACTTGCGCCAGATAAGATTGCCAGCGCCACACTTAATTGAGGTCAGTCTCGTTGCAAATTCCGATAACTTTAGTCTGTCGCGGCGTTTCGACAAGCTAATAAAGCTTATCGGACATCAAACTCAACCCCGGCACCGCCGGCAGGAAAGCTCGCGCTAAAAACCCCAGTCTGTATATACTCTGCCGAAATACATTCACGTTAGGTTATCGACGCCACACTGATCAGAATCTCTAAAAAGGTCGGCTACAGATACTTCACAAGCGTGCAGTCTGAATCGATTCTCAGAAAGGACTATTCTAATGATGAATGATCCACGCGCGATCGCTGCATCGAATCCGGCCTCGCCAATTCGCATCAAGCCCTCGGCCAGCAAAAGCATTTTTAAGATTATTTTGGCAATCACGGCAATCCTCGTCGCCTTGCTTCTGGGGCTCATCGTACTGTTGCTAATAGGTGTTGAGACGGGTCCCGTAGCTTTGTTGATAGGTCTTATTTCAGCCACCTTGCCGGTTCCGCTTTATCTGATGCTGGTCCTATGGATCGATCGTTACGAGGCCGAGCCGTTGTGGATGTTAGCTACCGCATTTTTCTGGGGCGCTTTGGTGGCGGTGTTCTTTGCTTATCTAATTAACACCGCCAGTGGACTGATAGTGACCGTGCTTACCAACGATGTAAGTGCCGGAGCAGCGTTTGGCGCTGTGATCTCCGCGCCTATCGTCGAGGAAAGCGCAAAGGCCTTGATCCTTTTCATCTTTTTCTTTTTTAAGAAAGATGAATTTGACGGCGTGATCGACGGCATTGTTTACGCGGCCATGGTGGGCCTCGGTTTTGCGATGACGGAAAACATCCAATACTACGGCCGCGCGGTCTCGCAGGCTGGTGGCGGCGGCCTGACAATCGTCTTAATTATTCGTGGCGCCCTGGCGCCTTTCGCCCATCCGATGTTCACCAGCCTGACCGGCATTGGCCTCGGACTGGCGCGGCAATCGCGAAACCCCCTCGTCAAAATCATCACGCCCCTCTTCGGCTTGCTGGCGGCCATCGCAATGCACAGTATTTGGAATGGCTCGGCAGTCATATTTGGCGCCGAAGGTTTCCTACTCGCGTACATTCTGATCATGGTTCCGGCTTTCTTCATTATGTTTATAGTCATCGGACTGGCGCTGCGGCGCGAAGGCCAGATCGTGCGCGAGTTTCTTACTCCTGATTTTCAAAGCGGACTTATGAACCCACAGGAATTCAAGCAATTGGGCTCGATTTTTGGCCGAATGGGCGCCTCGTATAATGCTTTTTCGCGTGGTGGGATCCGCGGTTGGAAGGCGTGCCGTCAATTAAATCAGACTGCAAGCGAGCTGGCATTTCACCGCAGCCGTTTGGCGCGCGGCATCGCTATGAGGGATGCGAACGAACGCGAAGCTGCCTATCGGATGGCGCTTGAAGATTTGTTAAGACAACTGCGCGGCGGTGGCAATTGAGCTCCAACGCCGCGCGGACGGCCCACGTGAGGGCCCTCGTACACAAAGTTCATTTCTTTTTTTGCCTGTTGCCTTATACTAGCGAGAACTCGCGCCGGTCATAGTTCAGACGCGAGCAAACCCCCGTGAAAATTCAACTTCTACCAAGCACCTTTGACGACCAGGGCCAGGCAACCCCGGAGCAACGCTTAACTTGTTTTCTTATTGACGAGCGTGTGGCCGTCGATGCGGGCAGCATCGCGCTGGCATTGAATGCGGAACAACGCGAAAACGTGCGCGACATCATCGTGACCCATCCGCACATGGACCACATCGCCAGTCTACCGATCTTCATCGACGATCTTTTCCCGGTGCTAAAAGATCCGATCCGCGTTTATGCCACGCCGGAAGTAATCGACCTTCTCGAACGCGACATTTTTAATTGGAATGTTTACCCGCGCTTTTCAGAATTGAAAAACGACTATGGGCCGGTCATGGAATATGTGCCGATTCCCGAAGGCAAGGAATTTAAGGTGGCCCATCTAACGGTTAGAGCGGTAGCCGTTAATCACATCGTGCCCACAGTCGGGTTGGTTGTTTCCGACGGCAGCAGCACTGTAGCGTTTAGTTCGGACACCGCTGAAACCTACGAATTCTGGACCTTAATCAACGGCTCACCGCAGATGAATGCACTCTTAATTGAAGCGTCGTTTCCTGACTCGATGGCAAAGCTGGCGGACGTCACGCGCCACTTCACACCGGCTTCCCTGGGACGAGAGCTGGGCAAACTAAACCACAACGGGCTCGACATTCTGGCCGTACATATCAAGCCTTCATACCGCCAGACAGTAATCGACGAACTCAAGGCTTTGAATATCGCGGGACTTGGCGTGATGGAGCCGGGCCGAAACTATCACTGGTAGGTTTGTTTAGAATTCGGCGGGATTCGAGACCAGTCGGCCTCAAACTCATTCTGGGCATGTTCCCCTGAAATTTCATGTAAGGTTACCCTGCCGCTCGGCAGTAACTCTTTAACGCTCGCAGTTCGTTCCTCGCGGTCGCGGCCAGGCATCAACTCGGCACGAAACGTCACCTTCATTCCCGGCCGCGCCCAAACGTTCGCCGGATTCTCTTTTGCTCGTTGCGGTTTCATCTTGTTCTTTCTGCGAAAATAGGCGCCCGCCGCGCCAACCACTCCCGCGGCCAGCGCCAGCCCGCCCAGGACGCGCTTTGTGCTTTTCCTCATCGCTTAATGCGACACCGGCTCGCACAACGGATCCAGGCGGGCGGTGATTGTCGGTAAGCCACTTAGGGATTTTTCGGCGTTCATCTGCGTGAAATGCGCCCATTCGGGTGGCACATTTGCCTCGGCAAAGATTGCCTCCACCGGACACTCAGGAACACACGCATCGCAGTCGATGCAAGTTTCCGGATTTATGTGCAACATGTCGTCGTCAAGGTGGAAAGCTTCAACCGGACAGACAAGCGCACAATCGGTGTAACGGCAGTTCACGCAAGGTTCAGCAACCACATACGTCATTCAACAATGACCTCCAGGTAGGACAGACAATCCTGCCTGTCCGTTCTTGTAGAAGAGGCAATCCGCCTGTCTCTTTATTTTACCGATCAATATATTAATCATGAAACCGAAACTTTTGAAAGATAAGAAGAGAGCCTTCCGCAGATTACACAGATTCCGCAGATTCGAGAACGCTTAAGCCGCTCTTCAGAAGTTGAAATAAGTTTCCTGCGTGTCTTGGAGTTCTAATAATCTGTGTAATCGGCGAAATCTGCGGATAGATGTTCTAGTGAAAGGCGTGGTTGAACTGCCGGATTACTTTTTCGGCTCATGCCAGGTATGCACCGGTTTGCCCGTTGAGAAATCGTAGAAAACAAAATCAACATCCGCCAGCATCTTCGCCAGCAGAATGATTTGACCCGTATGCATAGAGAAATGTTCGGTGCCGTGGAGAATCGCGGCCAGCGCCGTTGTCGTCGTGCCCTGAATGTGAAATTGGTCGAGCAGCCGGGTGGCATCAAAACTCTCCAGGGTCTGATCGATGTCGCTGACCGCTTGCTTAAGATGTGCTAGCAATTCCTCAAGCGGAAGCAGTCGCCGTTCGGCAAACTCAGCGTCACGGCGGCGATTATCCTCTTCACCACCCAGGCCACTTACTATCCATTGCCGCGCATTGCCGGATATGTGGAGGATGAGATTGCCGATACTGTTCGAGTTAGCATTCGCGCGCCACCACACCTGCTCATCAGTTAACTGTTCCAGGCAACGCTCGATCTTCGGAAGATACTCTTTGGTTAGAAGCTCACGTGCTTGTGAGATAAATGCCGCGGAAACTCCTGGGTCCGCTGGTTCGGCTGGCGTTTTCATTTTGTATGTTGGAGAAACTTCAGCGAGCACTGCCCAACCGCAAAGACCGGCTTTAACCCGCGTCCTCGTCAACCATCAGTTCCGGCTTCTGTTTATGTTTTGCCTTCCGTCCGGCGGGCCACGCCTTCTCTTCCGGCTTTGCGTGGCTCAGCGGGTGACCTGGCGGAGCCGCAGGTTTTCTGATGCTCTCAAAAATGACGCGCGCGGGTAGCTTGGGCTTTCGTTTTCGAGAAGTTTGTTTCGGCATTTCGCCGCTTCCTCGTGGTGAGATTGGGCCGTTTGGCGCGGCATGCTATCGCCCGCGCAAGCAACTGTCAATGTTTATTAAGTAGGACAGACTTCCTGTCTGTCCTAGTCTGATTAGAAAAAAGGACAGGCAAGAATGCCTGTCCTGCTTTGTGGATCTCGCAGATTTGAGCCGACTAGGCTTCGCTGGGACTCGGGTTGTTGGGAAGTAACATTTTGATGGCCTCAGCAGTTTCGAGGCGACGTTTCTGCTGAACTTCATTAACCCAATTGGTTACTGTTTGGACGATTTCACGCGCGGTGTCGCGCGGCACGTTCTTTCGCTGCGCAGGCTTTTGGCGGCGCGTACGATCCTGTTTCTTTACTATACGAATTGCTTTTTTCTCGGACATTTTAGATAACCTTCGATTTATTCCTTTGTTATGCGCTGTTTTTAACTAAAACGATCTTTTCCAACAAGAGTTCCCAATATTCGCTTCTGCCATCAGTAAGGCTCGGTTTGTCGTCGGATGCAGTAGTACTAGCAAAATGCAAGCCACACCTTCGCAGGTCGAGCGGGTAAAGTCGAACCGTCGCGCGTTCGATGCTTTTTCGAGGCTGGCGCCGTTCGACTAAAGCTGGGTGTTTTGATACTAAAAACCGCACTCTTCGGCCGCTGCGTACGGCTTGTCCAATTTCAACTGACTCTTAACCGGCGCTTTCTGCTGCCGGCTTTCCATATCAAGCTGCCATATCTTTTTCTGCGTGGTGTAAACCATGAGGCACAAGCCTACCGCGGCGCCCGCGTTGACCCACTTTAATCCGCCAATCATATGTTTTGTACCAAAGTTAATCAGCAGCGCATTGATGACAATTAATGCCAGTCGAAATTCTGTAGGTCCAAACTTTAGATAACTGATCTTGAGTTTATCGGTCGCGGAGAATGCCAGGAAAGTGCTGAAATCGTAGGCCGCAAACAACGCCAGCAGCAACAGTAGTTGAAACCGCGAACGCTCGGGCAGAATAAAAGCATAGCCGAGAATGACGGAGCACAAGAAAACGTAGTCCAGCAGGTGGTCCATGTAGTAACCCCAGCGAACCAGGCCGGTGTCGCGATATTTGCCAACCTTGCCGTCAATGAAATCGGTCACGTATTGCAGCAATATCATCAGCGACACTAGCCACAGCCAGCCAAGATTCCCGGCCGCCAGAAAACTGAACAGCAGGATCAACAGCGACCAGAGCAACGTCAGCATAGTCAGGTGCTGCGTTTCGACCCAGCGCGGAATACGCGGCACTACGATTGGCGCCAGTCGCCGCTCGAGTGGAGAAAGAAATGAAGTATTTGTTTTGTGCGCTCCGGCGAATTCCTGTGTTTCGGCCATAGGTGAATCCTTACCCAATTGAGTTGGCACCCCGCAGGGCAAGCTGAAGGCCACGTCTTAATCGCGATTCAGACTGAGCTTTTCGCGTTTCTGTTGAGCTTTCCACAATTACTAATCCAGACAGATCAATTGACGAATTTTCTCGTCCGTCATTAGAAAGATTTTTGCGACAGGTTTTGGTGAGGCGAATTGAAGGCAACGGCCAACTTGAAGGCCAATCAACAGAAGCCGTTCACTTAAATAAACACTACGGATTGCGAACTGGGAATATCGAACCGCCGGCGGCAACTTTTGCACGCCAGCATATCGTCAATGCGAACCATGTAGTCGCGGGACTTTTGGAACCGCGCGCGATCCTGTTCATTGGCGCCACGCGGTGGCTGTGGCTTCCTGGTTCGCTTCAGCCAGCGCACCTCATACTCCGTGCGCTCGCGACAGTGAGGGCAACTGAAGGTCGCCTTTTTCAGCTCCTGCTTTTCGTTAAAAAAATCTTGTTCATTCATGGCTTGTTACCGAAGTTAGTGGCATGGACCTAGTCTGTGAGCTTTACCTAAGACACAGACTGAAGTCTATGCCACTTTCCCTAACCTCTCACCGCTCACCCAGCTCGCGCAAATACCGAAAACTGTAGATGCCCGTTTCGTGTCCATCACTCCAACGGAAGTTTAGCGCATACCGGCCGACGATACTGAGATCCGTGATCGTCAACTCATCGGGAACAGATTCCGGTTGCAGCACGCGTTGGCCAGTCCACTCATTCACACACTGGGCGCAGGGACAGCGGCGTCGCAACTCAGCGGCAGTGTAGATGCAAACGGTATCGTCGGCCCAGGTAATACGCAGGCCCGCATCGCCTTCCTGCTTGATTTCGCGCGGTTCAATTGCGGGCCCGCGCCGTTCAACCGTATCAATCATACCGCTTCAGCCGCCTCACGCACTGCCTGGGCCACCGCTTCCGCCGTGATCTTAAAGTGGGACGCGCTCCAAACTACCTGTCCTTTTCGCAAGACAATTACTTGCGGTGACTCGTGCGCAACCCCAAAGCGACTCTCAATCGCGTTCGAAAGCCCGCGCGCGCGCTGCACTTCAATCAACGCCACCTCTCCTTCGTATTGTTCCATTTGATCGTGGGCAGCTGAGCTGATTGGACAGGTCAAACTGTGCTTGAAGATAACCAGCGGACGTTCTCTGGCGCTTTCGATCAACCCGTTGAGCGCTTCGGCGTCAGTAATTCTCTTGAAGTGATTACCCATTGGTACACCTGAAACGCCTTTGATAGTAGCCGATCGATTTAGTTCATACAAAGCTAGCGCTCGCGGAGTGGATGAGGCGCCAACGCAACGAGCGGATGAACCTGGCACGGCAGGTGCGCAGTACGATTACAGCAGCCGAAAACGCTGCAAAAACCGACGAGTCGGGGCGAGACAGCATGGCATTACGCCCTCTTCCTTCCCGGTTTTACCACACCCCCAATCACAAAGTTGTTCATCCCGTCCGCCCCAGACGCTAACTAGAAAATTTTAATTCGAACGTGTATTGACGAATCGTAATTACCAAAATTCTTGCATTGTGGGTAACGAATACAGAACCGGGAGCGGTAGCGACCGGGTCCGACCTGCGATATAGAACTACGTCAATGACCCGCGAATCAGAAGACGAACGCATTCCCCTGGGTTACCTAATCACCTTTCGAAGTTACGGTACCTGGTTGCATGGCGACCCTCGTGGATCAGTTGATCGGTTTCAATAATTGCTTTGGCACGCCCCGAATTCCTCCTAACAAACGATGGGAAAAATATAATCGCGACACGTTAAGCCATCCCCCAGTGAAATTGGGACACCGCCGAAGAGTGGCGATCGAGAAGGCGATTCGCGAGACATGCAAGGATTCGTAAGTGGGGATTTTGGACTATGAATATTAGAACCAACCACGTTCACACGGTGGTGTCGGCGCCGTGCAAACCAGAAAAGATTCTTGCCGCCTTCAAGGCGAACGCAACACGAGAGTTGCGGGAGTCTGGTTGTTGGCACTCGAGTAAAACCCCATGGGTGGACCGCGGCAGCAAAAGATATCTATGGACCGAACGCGACGTCATTAATGCTGTTGTTTACGTTGAGTACGACCAAGGCGAACCTTTGCCGTGAACTTTGACTTCGTCATTGAATGCTAACTAACACAGACCCGGTCGCTACCGCTTCCGGTTCTGACTTTGTCCTATCTGTGGACAGTCTTCTAGCCACGAGTGAGTTGGCGATACTTAATCCGATGCGGTGTCTCGGCCGCAGCGCCCAGACGCTCTTTGCGGTCCGCCTCATACTCGGAATAGTTCCCTTCAAACCAAACCACTTTGCTGTCTCCTTCGAAAGCCAGCATATGTGTGGCAATACGATCGAGAAACCAGCGGTCGTGCGAAATCACTACCGCACACCCGGCAAAGTTTTCCAGCGCCTCTTCCAATGCGCGCAAAGTGTTTACGTCAAGGTCGTTCGTCGGTTCGTCAAGCAGCAAAACATTCGCGCCTTCTTTCAACATCTTGGCAAGATGTACACGGTTGCGTTCGCCGCCTGACAGCATGCCGACTTTTTTCTGCTGATCCGAACCGGAAAAGTTAAAGCGGCCCACATAAGCACGCGAATTTACTTCACGCTTGCCGAGCATTAACAAGTCGGTCCCACCGGAGATTTCTTCCCAGATAGACTTTTCCGGATCGAGCGTCCGGCTTTGATCCACATAAGCCAGTTGGACGGTCTCGCCCAATCTGATGGTTCCGCTATCGGGTTCTTCCTGTTTCGCAATCATGCGAAACAGAGTCGTCTTGCCGGCGCCGTTTGGACCAATGACACCAACAATACCGCCCGGCGGCAGTTTGAAAGACATGTCTTCAACGAGCAGATTAACCCCGTAACCCTTATTAACGCCGTCAGCTTCAATGACGACGTTGCCCAGGCGTGGGCCCGGCGGAATGTGAATCTCCAGATCTTCGCGACGCTTTTCAGTTTCTTCTCGCAACAGCGCTTCATAAGAGTTAATTCGCGCCTTCCCTTTCGCATGACGCGCTTTGGGTGACATGCGAATCCATTCCAACTCACGCTGCAGGGTCTTCTGTCGTTCGCTCTCGGACTTTTCTTCGCGACGCAGCCGCTCTTGTTTCTGTTCCAACCACGAGGTGTAATTCCCTTTCCACGGAATACCTGAGCCACGATCGAGTTCGAGAATCCAGCCGGCAACGTTGTCCAGAAAATACCGGTCGTGAGTTACGGCAATGATCGTTCCCGCGTAGTTTTGCAAATGATGCTCGAGCCATGCGACTGATTCCGCATCAAGGTGGTTGGTGGGTTCGTCCAATAAAAGAATGTCCGGCTTCTGCAGCAGCAAACGACACAACGCAACACGACGTCGTTCGCCTCCTGACAACACCTTTACGGGCGTGTCTGCAGGTGGACAGCGCAACGCATCCATCGCCATCTCGAGGCGCGCATCGAGGTCCCACGCATCCTGATGATCCAGCTTTTCCTGGACCTCGCCTTGACGCGCCAGCAATTTGTCCATGTCCTCATCGGATATTTCTTCGCCAAACTTCGCGTTGATCTCGTCGAATTCTTTCAGCAAGCTAACAGTTTCTTTGACGGCTTCCTCAACCACTTCGCGTACCGAGCGCGAATCGTCGATTAACGGTTCTTGTTCGAGATATCCGACTGTGTAGCCGGGCGAGATAACCGTTTCGCCGTTGATGTCTTTATCGACGCCGGCCAGTATGCGCAGCAGCGACGACTTGCCCGAGCCGTTGAGGCCGATGACGCCAATCTTCGCGCCGTAGAAATAGGAAAGATAAATGTCTTTCAGCACGGCCTTCTTGTCATAAAACTTGCTGACGCCGACCATTGAATAAATAACTTTGTTCGGTTCAGTGCTCATGGTTAGGATTTCGAATTTCGGATTGCGGATTTATTTCATCCACAGATTACACCGATTACTCGGATTAAGAAAAAACAGGCAAGGTCAAACCCAAGGGTCGAACGCCCGCGATCTGATCCAAACTCCTCAGTAATGTCGTTGGTCCTGGCTTTGAAATCAGCGTAATCTGCGGATAGATCCCGGACGCCCAAAAAAGAAATGTGAAAACAAGAGGTTGAGCAAGGTCAGTCCGATGCAGTAGAGTCGCAGCGTGACTAAAGATCGCACGCCTGACCATGTCATATCAGCTTCCGTCCAAAGCCCGTAAAGCACCGGGTTGTAGAGCCAATGGTTGTAGCCCTGGCTGTACAAGTAAAACAATCCGGAGGCGACGGCGATTGTTACTATGTAGGTAAGGTATTTGTCGCGCAGCAAGACGTTCAGCGAGAGGCTTGCTGCCGCCATAAACGCCAGGCTAGGAACCAGAATGACTGAATAAGTGATCGCGTAAGCCGAGATCTCGACCGGCGTATGTCCTCTAAGCACCTGGGTCAACATCGCCGTTGTGCCAACGAGAACCAGCAGAAACAGGCTAACCAGGAACGTTGCCATAAACTTCGGGAGCAGCAAAACAGTATTAGGCATAGGTTTGCTCCAGAGAATAGGTTCAACCCTAACTTCCCGGTCTCGATGCATTGCCTCGCCCAAATAGAAAACGATTACTCCCAGCAAGAAGAGTAGCAGTCCTCTTGCAGTGCTACCCGCAAAAGCAGCGGAGCGGGAAACCCCCGAAACATTTCCTGAAAAGGGCAACGCCAGGAAAGACAGGAGTAGAGTGAGAGGTATAAGTACTACCAAACTTCTTTCCGAACGAAGCAGTCGAATTTCGATTACTGTTGCTGCGTACAGTTTACGCAGATTCGCGTTAAGTCCGTCGTTATCTCTGGCGACTGTTGGAAGTTGCACCGGGTGAGGCATTAAACCCGCTGCCAAGTGATGGCCCTGATCTTCATTAGTACGCGTTGTAAGTATGGTTTCTCGGTCATAGTGAATTCCGTGGTTTGCTGTCGAGATGTTGAGAACTGAGAAATTTTCCGAATTTCGGTCGGCCGCAGTTATGGCAAATCGGAGACATACAATCATTAGGAAGACGGCGGCGACAGCTACAATGAACACGCGATTCATCATCATGTCTGCGCTGTAACTAACCACAATCTGATTGACCCAGGCCGCGTCCTCCCATTTAACCCGTGGGATGTTGCCCGCGTTCAACAGCATGGGGTCAAGCACGATACTCCAAGGTGGTGGCAGCGACTTTAACAAGACAACCTGATAGGCGATGTAGAGTGGGTAGAAAGCGACTGCTGCACCGTAAACCATTCTGGCTTTACGCGTGAGTGTTCCGACGGTGAAGTAGACGGCGGCCAGAAAGAGATGGGAGACAACTACGAAGAAAAAGAAATGCTTGAAGTATGGCCACACTCTGACTGGTAGAACCAACAGGCGCGACGTCGGGAACCATTGCAGCGCGAGCATGGTCAAGGCAAAAGCTGCCTGACAGCACACGAGCACAAAGAAATTTCCCCAGAACTTTCCCATCACGTAGGCAGCGCGACTGATTGGTCTTGAAAATATGAGCGGATCGATTCCGATGCGAAAATCTCTAATCACAGGATCTCCCATAATCACCGCGGTGAAAATCGGGAGTCCCAATATGAAGGAGAAGCCCTGGAGATTCCTGACAATGTTGAAGTCGCCGTTGGTAGCCCAGCCAAAAGTGGCCGCCGCACTCCAGCCCCACCAGAGAATGGCATGCGCAGTAAACAAAACTATCAACGCGTAAGGAGCGACGCGTTTCGAATTGAGGAGTACTTCGTTCTTAAAAACTGCGCCGAAAGTGTTTTGAAAAGGACTTCTCATATCCAGCACACATGTGAGTCCTGGGCTTAAACTTAGCGATGCAAGCCACAGTCATCACTGACGAGACCTGCTAGTTTGTGGAGCTAACGATATTCAGATAGTAGTCTTCGAGTGTCGGGGCGACAGGAGCGAACTCTTCGCTGGGCCGCTCACCTTTTGCAATCACTCGCAACCGCGGCTGCCCACCAAAAATCTGCGTAGAAATCACCTTGCAACGAAGCTTCAAGGCTGAAACCTTTTCGTGCGGCACAGTTCCTTCCCAAACCGTTTCCTTGAGACGAGTAATCGCCTCCTGTGGCACGCATGAGGCTAGTATCTCGCCATGTCGAATGATAGCCATGTGGCTGCAAAGGTTTGAAACATCAGAAACAATGTGAGTGGAGAGAATTACGACCGTGCCTTCGCGAACGGTTTCAGAAAGCAGGTTATGAAAACGGACTCGTTCTTCAGGGTCGAGTCCGGCAGTAGGTTCGTCAACAATAATAAGCTCCGGTTCACCTATCAGGGCCTGCGCGATACCTAACCGCTGTCGCATTCCTCCGGAAAATCCACCAACCTTTTGGTTTCGTTCCGACGCCAGATTGACCTTCTCGAGAAGAGTCCCGATCAAAGTCCTGCGCTCTTGCGTTCTCCATACGCCACTAAGCTTTGCCAAATTGCTCGGCTGTAAGAGTCGGGTAAAGACCGAACTCCTGCGGCAAGTAGCCCAGCATGCGACGTGCTTTGTCCTTGTGAGCCAGGAGATTGATCCCCCGCATTTCAATTTGTCCGGAGTCAGGTTCAAGCAATGTCGCCAATATCTTCATCAAAGTCGTCTTGCCAGAGCCGTTCGGGCCCAGCAATCCAAACATTCCAGACGGAATAGCCAGGTCGACTCCCTTGAGCGCTTGAATTCTACCTGCGTAGGTTTTGGTCAACCCTGTGATGTTCAGCATCGGTTGCGAATGTAATCGGCGACATCTGTGGCTAGGATTCTAATGCATATTGAACGGTCCACCGGGAGGCTCTGGAACCAAATCCGGGCGTGTCGAATCCTGGACTACTTCGTGCAACTCCAACTTGTTAGACTGCGAAAACGCTTCCTTCGGTAGCGTGCCCGATTGCGCATGCCCTTTAACAAACTCATCAGAGCGCACCCAGTTAAGAAAATCCTGCCGGCTGTTCCAGAAAGTGAAAACGACATACGGATCGCCTTGGTTGACTGGACGCAACACGTGGTTGGAAATGAATCCGGGCATTTGGTCTACGAGGCCGGCGCGGTCACGAAATCTTTGCTCGAAGGCATCCCGGTATTCCTCATTAACATAGATACGATTAGCGACAGTTATCATTACGAACTCCCTTTGGGTCCCATCATAGCACCCGCATGAACGAGCGGGGGCAAGGCGGGTCCCCAACGGGGCAGCCCCGTTGGGGTGCTAATCCCGCCTTCTCAACCTGGAGACTACTCGAGGAACTATCGAGATAACGCCGAAAGCCGTTCGATCAAGAAATAAGACTCAACCAAGAGCAGCTCATGGTCGGAGGTGGGCTTGCCCCCGCTAACTTTCGCTATGTTCTACCCGAGGGAAACTGGTCTACTCATCACCCGCCGGCTTTGCGCGCAGTCGCTTGATCTGCGAACGGTGGGCCTTTATTTCAAGCGTGCGGTTCTTCGCACTACGCGGAACACGCGTCGGCACCCGCTTGGGACGCCGGTAGTTCAATTGTGCGATCCTCTTGCGCAGCTTTTCCATGCAGATGGCTTTATTGCGGTGCTGGCTTCGTTCCTGTTGCGAGCTGACGACCACGCCGGAAGGCAAATGCCGCAGACGCACGGCGCTTTCGGTTTTGTTGACGTGCTGACCGCCGGGCCCGCTGGCGCGAAAGGTTTCGACCTCACACTCGCGCAGCAAGTCGGCATCCGATTCGGGTAGCTTGATCATGCGGTTTACTGAAACAGTCAGGCAGAGAAATTGATAATCTGTCGCACCGCTTGAGCCTGGGCCAGGCGATCGAATCCGGAGTTGATTTCTTCGAGCTTCAAAGTGTGTGTGTGCAATTTATCAACCGGCAGGAGGCCAGCCTGGTACATCCCAATGAATCGGGGTATGTCGCGGCGCGGCACGCACGAGCCCATGTACGAGCCCTTGATCGTGCGCTCCTCAGCAACAATACCAAGCGCTGGAACTGTAAACATCTGATCCGGCGCGGGTAGACCGATGGTGATTGTCGTGCCACCGCGTCGTGTGGATTCGTAGGCTTGAATTAGTACGGCCGCATTACCGACGCTTTCAAATGTGTAGTCTGCGCCGCCGGATCCGATCTCTCTTATCGCTGCGACCGCGCCATCCGCCTTGGCGTTAATGGTATGCGTCGCGCCAAGTTCGAGCGCGAGTTCCAGTTTTTCAGGAACGCGGTCAACGGCGATGATTGGAAAGGCGCCTGCCGCGCTTGCGCCCATCACCGCACTCAACCCTACGCCCCCCATTCCAAACACCGCGACCGACGATCCGGATTGCACCCGCGCTGTGTTGAGCACGGCGCCCACACCCGTCATCACCGCGCAGCCAAAAAGCGCCGCGACGTCGAGCGGCAGTTCAGAATCAATTTTGACGAGCGACTCCTGCGCCGCGACTGTGAACTGAGAAAAGGCGGAGACGCCCAGATGGTGACTGCAGACTTGCGGCGGCTTTGAACGGGAGTCAGTAAAACGGCGAGCGCCGTTGAGCAAAGTTCCGGCAATGTTTGCCGCTCCCCCGGGGGCGCAAAGAGCGCCACGGCCAGACACGCAATAATGACAACGGCCGCAGACGGGAACCCAACTAAAGACGACATGGTCGCCAGGAGCAAACTCCGCGACGCCCTTTGCAGCTTCAGTCAATGCAGTTGGTCCCACTTCCCGCACGATTCCGCTCGCTTCGTGGCCCAACACCATCGGCATCACACGAGGGCGCGAACCATCAACGACCGAAAGATCCGAATGACACAAGCCTGCGGCTTGGATCTCAACCAACACTTCTCCGGGCCCCGGCGGCGCGAGCGTTATCTCATCTACCACGAAGGGCAGACTTTGCGAGTAAGGTTGCGCCAACCCCATCTCATAAAGAACGGCTGCTCTTGTTTTCATAACGTCCACAGATTACACCGATTACGCCGATTCAAAAAAATGGCAACAGCAACCGAGAGAAAAATGCGCATTGGCATGAGGTCAGCGTCCCGACCCGTCGGAGTTCTTGACTGAATTCGGGCATCAGATAAACCTCTTCGTCTACCGCCAACCGCCCTCTGCCTACTGCTTAGTGCTTACTGCCTACTTTCTTCGCGCATGGCACAGCGAATGCGAAGGGATAAGGCATGAGACAACTTCGCGAACGTGGAATTTATCTGGCGCCCGATGGCGAGAGCTTTGTGGCCAGTCGCGAGCGGAAGACAACTGCGGATGGGAAAAGAATTCTGTCGCGGTTGGGTAGGTTGTCTTGTTTTCTTTTTCGCCGCTACGAATGGGCTTTCCACGGCATGCCCGACTATGAGGTTGCCAGCAGCGGAAAGCTCCTGGGAATTAGACAAGTTTCAAATTTCCGGCCCGACCAACTGATCGACACCGGCGCCACCGCCGGCGCGCATTAACTCGTAAATCGTGAATCGTGAATCGTTAATGTTTAGAACAACAGCTCGCTTAGCTGCTTCCTGCTTACTGCCTACAGCTCACGGCCAACTGATACTGCTCATTACCACCAGCGGCTAAGCCGCCTTCCGTGCGGAAAGGCTATGCCTTTCCGTTGCGCCTCTAAAAAGCTTTCGCGACGCTCAGCCTCGCGAAACTTTGAGTTGCGACCTGCCGGTAAGGCAGAGCCTTACCGCACGGATTGCGGCAAAGCCGCCGCTCACTTCTTTCCACTATTTACGATTTACGAATGATTTACGAATGCGCAACGTGTTCGCTATTTGCTCGTAAAGCGAGTTGAATGTGAAGTTTGGTTGGGGCACCGCCTGGTTGTAATGCCGCACGATCGTCACGTCGATGTCCGGGCAATGGAAGACTGAGGTTCCCCAAAATCCTGTATGTCCCCAACAGATATTTCCGGCAATATGCCGGCGCTGGATGCCCATCGCGTAGGGACCACCCGGAGCGTTCTCGTTTGTCGGCGGCAACGTCAACATCAGCGGCAGCGTTGACGCGTGCTGAAAAACCTTTCCCTGCACCAGCGCGCGATAGAAACGCGCCAAGTCCTCGACCGAGGAAACTAGTCCGCCGCCCCCATACAAGTCTGCCGACGGATCGACTTCTGTCGCGTCCATTTCTCCAAAATACGGATGAGCGAGAGGTTTGATTCCCACCGGCGCGGATTCCAACGTCTCGAGATAAGTTTCATCCAACTGCAGCTTTTTAAAATCCAGCACCGAACGCAGCGCTGGGCCTAACGGCTTGCCTGTCAAGCGCTCGAGAATCTCACCAAGCAAAATGTAGCCAGTGTCGGAGTAATGATAAACCTTGCCGGGCGCACTATACGGCTTGCCCCACTTGACGGCGTCCTGCATCTGCTCCATGCGCGTCCAGCGATGTTTGGGATTGCTGGTGATGATTTCGAAAAACTGTGGCGCCCTCGCGTAATCGAAGATTCCGCTTGTGTGAGTGAGGAGTTGGCGAACAGTTATGACGCTCGTCGGGTACCCGCCGGCATCGAGAACACTGTTGTATTCGTTCGGCAGATAACGATTGATCGGATCGTCGAGCTTAATCTTGCCGTCTTCGTGAAGGCGCAAAATCGCAGCAGCAACAAAAGTCTTAGTGACACTGGCAACGCGAAAGACGTGGTGCGGATCGAGAGGCCGTTTCGATTCACGATCAAACACGCCGGCGGCCAGACTCACGTCAATCCCCTGCTTCGGCGCATGAACGTGCAACAGCTCGCCGGGCAAGCTCCCATGCGCCTCGACCTCAACCGCGAGCAACTTTTGCAGCTTGGCAACTAGTTGTTCCTTCGGTTGAGCGGCCGCAGTTTTCGTAGCAACCGACGATGGCGCGACAGTTTGCGCGAACGCGATCGACGAGAAACAAACGAGAACTAAGACTGTTTTCACCAGTTTCATGTGTTGGCCCACGCTTTCATTTGGACTGCGGCGGCTCGACGCCGCTTTAACGTTACGCAAGAGTCGACTTTTTTCTTTCAACGAGACCGCAAGGTTAACCAAAAAGCGGCGTCAAGCCGCCGCAGTCCAAATGGCGCTCGCAGTTGCTCCCGGCTTTACACATCCACGTTGACAATAATCAAACCAGCAAAGCCGGCATCCATCGTACCGTCGAGACTCAACAGGCCGCGCCCACCGTGCTGGCTCGTAAAGACGCGATCGTCTGCATTGTTCACAAACCGATTGTTGTCGCCGGTGTATACCGAGCGCAGCGCTTCGTTCGTAGTGGGAGGGAAAAAGATTTGCCCGACATAGGCTGTGTGGCTGCCGGACGTGGAGTATGAAGAGCCTGATGCCTTACCGCCGGTGCGCACCTTCAGATGAATGTGGCAGGTGCGCCCCGCATACCAGCCTGGATAGATCGTCCGAAATTTGACGAAACCGGCTGCGTCGGTAAGCTGAACTCCGCGCAGATACTCTTGCCCAACCGTACCTTCCTGCGACTCATCAGAATATTTGCCGAGACTGTTTGCCGCCCAGATTTCCACCGCCGCACTCGCTATCGGTGAACAGGTCGCCGCTCTTAGGACCTTAATCGAAAGCAGCAGCGGCACACCCGTCTGCCCATCCAGCACATCCGATCTTAGTAAGCCTTCGTCTACGTAGAACGGCCCCTCTTCCTGTTCCGGATTGAGCGGACATGGTCCAGTTTCAGAACCAGCGCTCAAGTTACTTGGACCAACACCAAAGCCGGCGCTGCGACAGGCGTTGAGCAACATCAACCCAGCGCTGCCAACGACGCCGCCGACCACCGCGCCTACACTCGTTTTCAGCAACTCTCTCCGATTCATCTTAATAAGCTAACTCTTGTCTGTCATGAATATCTGTGGCGCGGCACTCATAATCGTGGAAAAGGCTAACCAGGTTGCCCACGCAAAGAGAACAAGAGTGATTAGGTCAAATACGACGTCAATCCATCCCTGATCAGAATAGGTGTCAGCGATCTTCCAGGATAGACTACTTTTTGTTTCGGCTTTGTATTCGCCAACGTACAAATACCACATCGCATGTTTGTTTAGCAGAGCACTAAATAACCTGTACGACCCCGCCAAGCAAAAACAGAATACCCATCTTAGAAACTACGCCGGAGCCAACAAGCCAACCCCACGCCCTATTGTTTGAGAGCAATACGACTGGTCCACCAATCCCATAAGCGACGAACCACGTTCGAAGTGTTTTCGAGATTCCGCATATGATTTGTAGAACCCTTCTTCCAGGGTTTCGTTTGCCATAATCTCTCCTTTTGTGACCTCTATTGTTTTCGTCGCCGACGCCGCACCAGCCGCAGTTGCGGCTGGAGTTTCTTCTTTTGCTTCTTTGGGCCCTTCTTTTGCGAGGTCTTCTGTGTTTGTCGGCGGAGTTACACCAGTCGGTGGTGCGGCTGCAATTTCCTTTTGGGCTTCCTTTTCACTTTCATTTTCACTCGAGGGTGGTGGCTTTTCCATGATCAGTTCACGCGTACTGTTAAAAAGTGTATTGACCGGCTCACTCGATGCGTGGAGATTGCGAGGCGCGAGGTAGTGAGCGGCAAGATAGTAAATCGTAAAAGGTGAATAGTAAAGAAAAGGCGTCAATCGTGAATCGTGAATTGTAAATAGTAAGCAGAATACGGAACCCCCGACCTCTCGACTTATTGACTTAGGGTGGCATACTATCTCGTCCAACACGGTAAGCTTACGGGCTGGACTCTCACGAGACTGTAGGTGCGGCTTTCCCGGCCAGCCTTTCTAAAAATCTCGGCACTGTGATCTTACTTGATTGCAGGGCCTTAACAATCAGCAAGGAAAATGACGATGAATCGAACTATCGTGATGTTAAGTCTCGTAGTCTTTTGCGCCGCCGTGAGCGCTAGTGATTGTGTCCCCTGCGGGTCGAAGCGCGGGCCTCGTTCCCACTGCTCAGGCTAAGACTGCAGGCCGATGCTCGGAACGCACTATCAAAGGCACTTATGCCTTCGCCCTCACGGGCAGCGTGATCAATGTCGGGCCAATCGCCGCCAGCGGGACGACCACCTTTGACGGTGAGGGAAATGTCTCCCTGACCGGCGCAATCAATACGACGACCTTAAACCCGACCGTGGAAGGGACTTTCACCGGGTACCTACACCGTCAACCCGGACGATTGCACCGGCTCCGTGGTTGTCACCACGCCGGGCGTTTTCGGCTACACTGACCTGCATTTCAAAGGCGTGATCATTAACCAGGGGCAGGAGATCAGGTATCTGATTACGGATCCCGGGATAGTTTTCGCAGGTGCTACCGTCAGGCAGTAACAGTGAAGATGGAAGCAGATTTCAGTCGTGCAACCGCACACCGGGAATCGGAAATAGTGAATCATCCCGGTAGACCCGCAGCTAATTGACCGGACATCAGGAGCTCGGCCGCAGTTTGCTGATTCAATGGATGGCGTTGCCGTGAGAGTGGTTTATACGGATCCGTTTGTAGCCTTCTGACAAATGCGGATGAACGTGGAGCGGGGAACGCACTTCGACGCGTAGCGTCGGTGCGAGTTTAGCCCGGCGTTTCAACGCCGGGACCTAGCCACATATTTCTTATTTCGTTTACGAAGTCGTCACTTAGCAATCTCAGGTTTTCGCCGCGTACAGCCTCAACCTAGACCGGGTCTCGTAGCGTAGAGACAACGTGAATTTCGCGGCGGCTTTCGTCGCGTAGCGACGGCGCGAATTTAGCCCAGGCTTTCAAGCCTGGGATCACGCCATGCCAAATCCTTTTCGTCGCGTCAGCGACGAATGAGATAATCAATCATCGCTACGCGAGCGACTCTTTGGAGTGCGAAGGTCTGGCGCCGCTTTGGCCCGTGTACGATACGGCGCAATCCGAATACAGCTTCAACCAATTAAGATCGAGATAGTCCTGCGTTTGGGCCAAAGCGCCGCCGGGCCGGCGCACTCCAAGGAGTTGAGTCTCAGTCCCGTCCCTTCCTGGTTATGAAATCACTCGCTTCACAACCTTTTTAGTGGCTTTCTTAGTGCCGCGGCCAAAGTGCTTGCCCGCGCGTCCGGTGTGTTTTCCGAAGCGCTTGCCCGCGCGTACCACGCGACCGCGCTTCAGATTATGGCCTGCAGTAGTGCCTGCGCGCTTTACCTCACTGCCGCTGGTTTTCATTTCTCCCTTGGCGGTGTTGTTGTTTTCCTGCGCGCTTGCCGGCGTCACACTGAACGAGAGAATTAACCCCAGCGACGCGACGGTTAATGACTGCAAAAATTTCCGCTTCATTTGGACTCCTTGATTTGCTCGGTTAAGTACAGATAGTCCCGGACAATCCGGCACTAAAAATTTGGGGGGCTGACAGACTAAGGGGGGTGAAATTGGCTGGCGGGTATTATACGACTAACTACCTAACCCAGCGTAACGGCGACCGGTTAGTGGGTCAGTTTGAGGGCATTCGCAGGTCCCGAAAGCTTGGGAGCCTGGGTGTCTCATGGTTGGGAAGGGTGGGTTAGCACCCCAGCGGGGCTGCCCCGCCGGGGACCCCGCCCTTGCCCCCCGCTCAAGATCGGGTGGCATTCAACGCGCATTAAAGTCTATGCCACTGCCGCGGGACTACTCCTGCGGTCCGCTGGCGGCGTAAGCACTGACTGCCTCTATCGCGCCTTCGTGCATTCTCTCAGGGCGAACATATAACCAGTGCTTCTCAAATTCCTGGTCCGTCATGCTCTGGTTAATGGTCCGTTCTTTTTCCTTTAGCCAGTTTTCGGCCCACTGCCGCAGTTCCGGATCCTGGTTTAGCGCTGTTCGAGCGGCGTGCATGTTTATCATTCGTGAATCGTAAATCGTGAATCGTAAATAGTGAAGGCTTTTTGGAGTGCGGCGGTCTGGCGCCGCTTTGGCCAGAGGAATGGTAGAACGCAATTTCAAGAAAATCTCAACGTTCACATCCGAGTTAATGAACGTTAAGACCAAAGCGCCGCCGGGCCGGCGCACTCCAGGGAGTTCCGCGCTATGCCAGGTAGTTCAGCGTTTGCGACGAACACTCCGGGTGCTCTGCACTTTCCTTTTTGCGGTGGCAACTTTCTTTTGGGCGTGATGCGCTTGTCTTGAGCGTTGCGCCGTTTGCGATTTCGCAGCCTTCACGGTTCGCTCGTTTGCTTTACCGGCGTCGGCTCTTCCCGGACGAACGTCGCCTAACGCGGTGCTAATAAACCCTTCATGCGGGCGCGCGCCATCAACAAACGCAAACACGTGATAGTGATCACGATTCTCGCGCAAGACCTCAATGCGGCCCTCATCTTTTAGACGCGCGAGCTCCGCCATCACCTGCGACTGCTCGGCGGCCGTCATATAGCGGTAAACAATATCGAAAGCCAGGCCCGTCGAGTGCGGTGGCGTTTCAATGCGTGTCGCGTTCGGGTTCGTCTTACTGAGATCCAACTGATACTCGTCCGGACGCACCAGGGAGCTGACCGGCAGCGGTCTATTAAACTTCTCGTGGTATGAGGCAGCAATTTCTTCCAAAACTTTCAGCGCTTCCGGCCGCAGCGAACTTAGCATGCGAACCTTCATTTGCCGGCGCGCGTTTGCATCGCCAACTTCAAACGCAGTGCCTTCCAGCCTGCTTCCCAATTGCTGAAGCGATTCATAATCGGAGAAAAGTTTTTGTCGCGTGTCCGTGTTTCCGTAATAGCGATCGAGTTGGATTTTATCTTCCCGGTTCGCTTTTAGTTGCTTCTCAAGTGCGGCGATTTCAGTTTGCAGCTTTGCCCGTTGCAAACGCTCGCGCCGTTTGAGGCGGGCAAGCTGCTGCTGCAAACTTGTCGTCTGTTTTTCCAAACCCGCCTGCGATAAAGCAAGCCGCTCGTATTCCCGCTGCAATTCCGCCTCGTTGTAAAGGCTGATGCTCTTGCCATTTTCAAAGCGCGTAAAGGCGCCGCTATCCGCACTTCCGCCGACGCCGAACAAGATATAGTTTTCACTAACCGTAGAGACCGGGACGAGCTCGCCGCGTTCGATCATCCGACCCAGTTCAACAAAATCCTGCGGCGTGTCGATGTGGTGCTCGTTTACCTCGGCAACTTGAGTGGCGAGAAAACGACGCGTATCGCTGTAATGACGGAGCTGAGAAGGCGTTTCGATTGCGGCCTGTTTACCAACGGGCTCACCGCGATCTTCCTTGACCTTTTGAACTGCGAGCGTCCAGGGATTCATTTCCGCTGCGCGGGCGGAGACAGGCAGTAGATTGCGGAGACCGTGCAAATTGCCCGGCCCGCGTTGTTTCCATACGGGACCGGCGACGAGGGCCAGCATGACCACGAAGAATATTGAATTTCCCAGGAATAGGAGGGAGGTTTTTCGAAGTTTCACTACTGCGTCCCTTTGCTCGTTCGGATTACTCAACTGGCGCTTTACAGAGATGCAATTGGCGGCGAAACGTATGCTTGTGCGAGGGGCGTAAATCGTTAATCGTGAATCGTGAATCGTGAGAGCGCGCAAAAAAGCGCGGGGGCAAGCCCGCCTTCCCAACCTCGAGACTCTTAAACTTGCTCGATTGCTGTCGTGTTGAAAGCCTTTCCGCCGCGACCACCCTTCAACTCTGATCACCTCGAGGTCGGGAAGGCGGGCTTGTCCCCGCTCTTTATTGGAACGCTAGCGAGCAAAATGCGTCAGCCAGTTCGCAAACGAGAGCCAGGCGTGAGTTTCGCCGAGCATCAAGCGCAGCGGTTGTGAGGCAATAATAAGGATCGCTCCGAACACGGTGGCGCGATGGACGCGCTTCAGCGTAATCAGATCGTAGACGATACAAGCAACCACAAACGCATCCGTGAAACCAAAGAAAGCCGGCGGACCTGCCTTCATTATCGGAAAAGGCAAGCGCGCGATTGCCGCCGCCAAAATCGAAATCGTGGCGAGCAGCATTAGCCTTTTATGCACATCCGGGCGACGACGATAATAGAAGCCCGCACCCACCAAAATCGCAAACACAAACATATCGCCGAGTGGCACCACCAGGAACGACAAAGGAGATATGCCGGGGAGCGGAGTTGCACCCTGGCTTGCCCTGATGACAGCGGTGGTGACACCTATCAGAATCATGAACGCGGCGATGGTGCCACCGAGAATTCCCAGGCGACGGTGAATGTCCGTACGGTGCGCAGCGACAAGCGTGGTCTGGACGAGGAACAGCGCCAGCCACGCGCTGAACACGATGCCGTGGAGATGAAGCAGCGGCATTAGCGGCGCCGTATTGTAATAAGGCCGCAGATAATAGGTGGGCGCGAAGCCCGCAAAAACTGTGATCACCGCCGCGATCGCCATGGAAATATAGAACCAACGTTCGCGTCGTCTACGTGTGATTGCTGGGGTCGCCTGCATGCTGTGTCTCCCGGGAAGGTCGCCTGGAATGGCAGAATTTTGAAGCGCCTTGTAACACGATTGGCTTTAGTTTGCCAAGAGATTTTGAGAACGGGATGAGGTCAGTACCACCACGCGGTAGCTGGTGGGTTGTCGATGGAGCAGCTAATACGCTTAGAGGTTTTGCCGATGGTTCGTGATCGGGACCCGACCCACCCGCTACCGCGTGGTGGTACTTACCCCATGCCACTGCGACGAGAGCCGGTTCTTCTATTTACGATTCACGATTCACGATTCACGACGTTAGCGCCAATCACCGACGAGCACGAACGGAGCCCAGTAGAATGGCGCGCTGTATTTTTTCCCGGCGATCATCGCAAGCTGCGCATCGCGCATCGCGGTGGCGGGCGACGGAGTTTGCGAAGCCAGCAGGCGTTTATAAAAGTCAGTCATCAAATCCGCAGTTGATTTGTCGGCTACAGACCACAGACTGACGCCTACAGTTGGTGCGCCGGCATAGATGAATGCGCGCGTTAGACCCATCACCCCTTCGCCCCGCTTCTCTTTTCCCAATCCAGTCTCGCAAGCAGACAGCATCACGAGCGGCGAGCCCAGTTTCAGATTGAAAACTTCGTCGGTCCGCAGAAAGCCGTCTTCGTTTTTGTTGCCGACTAGCGACAGCACCAGGCCAGTGAACTGCGGCCGTTCAGCATTCAACAAACCATGAGTGGCAACATGCAGAATCTGATATTTGCTGATGTCGCGCGCGTCAACGTTGTCTTCGCTGGCATCGAGGTCCAGCCAAACATCGGCTTGCGTGCCGGAGGCCTTGGCGAGTTTGACAATCTGGTCGGCCTCCGCGCGCGTGCCGGCGAGTCGTGCCAGCGGCAAGCCCTCCATCTTGTTTGATTCTGTTGACGAGGTTGCGTCCTGTCCGGCAACGTCAGCGAGCGCACTTTGAATGCCGAGGCCACGAGTTTCTGCATTGGAAGAAACCGCTGTACGCGCGCGTGTGTCTTTTGAATTAAACACTGGGTCGGCCACGATTAATATCGTGCGGCGGCTACGATTGTTTTCCTGCTGCCTGATGGCGCCAACAACAGACGCCGACGGCGCATACACGATCTCATTTGTCTTAACCAGGTACGGAAGCGATGAATAATCCAGGCTGGCCGCCGAAGTGACCAACGATTCAAAGGGAACGTAATTCAGCGCGCCGTCAGCAACTATCAACACGCGCTTATCAACGATCAGCGCTGCGGCCGGTTCGACCGCCACTTTGTACAGCGCGTTTGCAGCGGTAGTGAACGCAGCGGCGTCTTCGGCAAAAGGCGTCGCACTCACGCCCAAACCACGCTGCCCATCCGCCATCACGTCGATGCCGACGATGCGCCGCTGAAGTTTCGTAGGAATCAGTTGCGTGCGCAAATCGGTGGCGAGTTTTTCCAGCGCCGGTCGCGCCGGAAGTTTGAACAAACTAACGCCCGATTTGCTGATGGCCCAAAGATAAGAAGCTTCGTTCTGCAGGCTGTATTCAAGCAAGACCGTCTGATCGTCGAGCACGCGTTGTTGCACATCGGCAAGCGAGAGCGGCTGGCCGCCCGTCAAGCTGGCATAGCGCGGGCTCGCCGTGCGGATCTGGTTTTCGATGTTGTCAAAGTCTGTTTGCAACTTCTCGAGTTCCGCTTCCAGCTCTGACGGTTTTTTCTTTTGCTGATCCGGATTCAGGTTTACGCCCAAAAGGTCTTCCGCAATCTCCTGCTGCCGGTCGAGATTGTCCTGCTTACGCTTCAACAAATCGGCGGGGATGCCTTCGGTGATCGCAGTGCCGGTTTCACTCAGCAGGTCGAGCAACGAGCGCGCGCGCGACTGTTCGGAGACTCTGAATGCTTCTGCGGCATAGTCGAGCGCCTTGCCCGAAAGAGGTCCGCCTCCGGTTGTCCCGGACAACAAAGACATTTCGGCCAGGTTGGTGGTCGTCTCATCAAACACGTCTTTGGTGGTGGCAAGGAAAGTGGTGCGCGCTTCATCGGCGCGAAGACTGCCCGAACGCAACGTCTCAATTGTCTGTAGCGCGTCACGATAGTTTTTCAACGCTGACTCGCGCAGCGCCAAAGATTTCTTCGCGTCGGTTTCCTGTTTACCCTGCAGCCACAGACTTTTGCCCAACCCGCGCTGTGCCGGCCAGATTAGATCGATGCGCTTGTCGTCCTGCGCTCCCTTGATCGCTTCTGTGTAGGCCTTGCTTGCATCTTTAAAGCGACCTTGCCGCAAGGCGACGTCGCCCAGACTAGTACGCGCGGAAGCACGAAAGCGTCGCGTCTGGCCCAGCTTTGTAATGCCGCCCAAACTGCTTCCCGCTGCGTCGAGCGCGTTCTGAAAATGCTTCTTTGCCGACTCCAGATCGTTTTGCGCATAGGCAATACGGCCCATGCCTATTTCATAACTGGAAAAAACTATTGAGACCCGGTACTCGTCGAGTTCTTTTTTTGCCTCCAGCGCGACGGTAACGGCGCTTACTGGCGCTTCAACTGAAACTCGACCGGTCGACGCCGCGCCCATGATTGCGCCGAATCCGCCAAACCGCCGGCCTACCTTTGAAGCGGTGCTTTCCGGCTTTTTCACCACCATCTGTCCGTAAGCTGAACTGGCCTCGGCGAGCCGGCCCAGACGAAAGTTTACGTCACCGATCTTTGCCAGCATCAGGTTCGCATTAAACTTATCGTCCGCAATATTGGCGTTTGCCAGCCGGCTATCAACCAGACTGGCGGCAGCAGCGGTCTGTTCGTTTTTTTTGTCGGCGCCCACAAAACCAGTCAAGGCTCGTTTGTAGTGGTCCAACGCGACGTTGTAGTCACCTTGTCGCAAATACAAATCTCCAAGCTCGTTTTCGGTCGCCGCGATGCCATGATTATTTTTAGCAGCGGTGTAAAGGTTAAGCGCCTTTTGCAGTTGTGAGAGCGCCTGGTCGCTCTTGCCTCGCTTAAGAAGCCGGCGTCCTTCCTGCAAAGCAGCGCCGGCTGCGTCGGTCTGAGGTAAAACTGCATTTGCTGGTACGCCGTTACTCAAACACAAACAGCCGAAAATCATTAGGACAAGAATAAATTTCCTGATCATGACGTTGAACTCCTTAGATCTCTAACCGCGCTGTCAATACTAGTTATCCGATAGCACGGCTCTGCCGCCTGATGTGCGGAAGGGCTCAGCCCTTCCGTCACGTTCGATTTGTACTGGGGCTGCGCCCCTACGGTTACCGAATATCCACTTTCAAAAACGAGGGCATAGCCCAATTAAGTTATCCGTTCTCGAAAGGGCAAAGCCCTTCCGCACATCAGGCGGCAGAGCCGTAATAAAAGTAGCCCGATACAGATCACCGCACGATCACGCTACTTATGAATCAGGTCCAGCGTAGCAGCGAGTATATTTTTACTGGTCGATGCTGACAGCATGATCAAACTTGGTTCAGGGTCTTCGCGATTCAAACCGATGCCACGATGTTCGGCAGGTGTCTGCGCACCCTCCATTCGGCCTCGCTTTGCTTTGACTGGTTCGCTTAGTTCCTTTTCAAGTGCCGCCCATGTTTCAACCGCCGGATGCCACGGACACTTTGTACTGTTGCTGCGGCAGAAAGTGATGAGGTCATCTTCGATTGGCACTCCGGAAAGTGGTTCGCGGCTGAATACAAAATACATTTTTTCGGCGCCGGCATTTTGATCAAAGGTGAACCAACGCAATCGTTCCTCAACAGCTGTGCTTGCGGGAATCTCAAAAGGTACGTGTGCCTGAATGTAGTTGCCGCCCTCATCAAGAGCCGGATCCGGATAAATCATTACCGGCTGGCCGTCGTTGGTCGTATTGAAAATGTAGAGATAACCATCGACATTCGTTTCGAGCAAAACGCGCACGTGGTCACCTTTGTAAAACTCGCGAGAGGGATCGGTACGCACCGCAAGCCCGGTGGAGTCGCGCATGAAGAGAGTCAAACCCAAGCCCATGCGTGGTGCAGTTGCTTTCCGGTTGCTGCCGGAGTTTTTAAGAGTCCCACCATCACTAACAGCGCCGCTCGTCGCTTTCGGTCGCCGGTGGCTGGGCCTGGCAGCGAGTTTGTTTCCTTTGTTGTCAGATGCTTTGGGCCGGGTGGTCATGAAGGCGCCGCGCACGTCCTCGTCCTGCTGGGCAACGGCAAGCAGACTCCCGGAACCAAAAATCATAAGCAGCAGCAACAGCAACAATGTCTTTCTCTTCATTGCAGTACGGTCTCCTTCAAACGACAAGCGCGAACGCAAATCTATTTATGCTCGATTCGAACTTGAAAAATAACGGGCTTGCCAGGCTCCTTCGCCGCCGGCACTTTTACAGCGACGTAGGGCTCCGCTGCGTCTTTTTCATTTACTTCTGTCACCGGCGTAGCCGTTTGCTGTTGGGCCAGAAAATGACGGAACTCAGTGTTCTCAGTGTCGGCCAGTGGTTTGCCGGTTGCCTGCTCAGTGAAAAACGACGGTGTGCTAAGTCGCTCCTCGGAAAAAATAATCGTGTAATTTTCAATGCCCGGCTTCTTATCTAACTCAAGCCAATGCTCGAGCCCACTGGGAAAACTAAAATCATCGCCTTTGACGACCTGGTTGTTTGCCAAACCAGAAATCGGCGCCGGTTTTTCCGTTAGAAATGCAGTCAACTTATTATTCTCGCCTGGGCCAACGATATATACATATCCATTTTCCGTAAACTCAAAATGAAACTTAAAAGCCTCGCCTGACTTTAATGGCGCCGCGCCGGCAACCCGCTGGGGTTCCACGGCCAACGCATTGGGCAAAGTCTCAAGCCAGTAACGACCGAATTCACTTGCAGCCGCCGGCGCTTTGGTTGTCGAATTGGGCTTCCCTCCAGGCACTGCAACAGATTCATTAGTCGGCTTGCTCTTAAACCAACTGAAAGCAAAAATCCCGCCCACGCCAACCACCGCCAGAACGAGGAGCAGTAATACCACGCCGCCGATCAGCAGACCTTTCCCGCGCCGCTTCTCCCGCTTCTCCTCGCCCATGGGAATTTCCATTGCCGCGTGACGACGTGGAACGGTAACACTTGATCCCAAATCGCCCGCGTACGCGGGCATTGCTTGATGTTGAGCTGCGATTGGTGTCCGTTCGGCCGGTGCCACGGCCTGCCCTTGCGGACTGGTTGGCGGTGAATCAATGGTAACGATCGTCGGCGCGTTTACGTCTGATTTTGTATCTACCGCATCGCGAATCCCATGCGTCGGTGACGAGGAGCTCTCTAGGTAGGGAATGTCTGGCACTGTGCGATCCACCGCAACCTGCGGCATGTTTGCTAAGCCGGCACGCAATTCAGCCGCGAGTTCCCCCGCAGTCGCTGGCCGGTCAACGCGGTCCTTGGCAATGGCGCGCGCGATGGCATCGCTAAAAGCACGCGGCACACCTGGCGCTTTTTCAATCAACGGCGGCGGCATTACGGAAACGTGATCACGGCGCAATTCGTGCAAAGTTGCCGCAGCGTAGGCGCGCCGCCCGGTGATCATTTCGTAAAACACCAGGCCCAGACTGTAAATATCGGCGCGGCCATCAACCTCGAAGCTGCCGTCGCGCGATGGTTCGCCCCACTGCTCCGGCGACATGTAGTAAGGCGTGCCCAACACCTGCCCGGCCATCGTTAGTTCGGTAGTGCCGCTGCTTTCAACGCCCGCAATCTCGCGCATCTTGGCTATGCCCAGGTCGAGCAACTTGATCGTTGGCTCGCCCCCGGTTGTTGCCTTCCCCATCATGATATTTTCCGGTTTCAGATCGCGATGGACCACACCCATTGCATGTGCAGTGTTCAGCACACTCATGATGGGCTCGAGAATTTCGAATGCTTCGGCAGCACTAAACTTGCCTCGCTGTTTTATCTCAGCGTCGAGTGTGTGACCCTCGACGTACTCCATCACCATGTAGATGTTGCCGTCGGCCGCGGTCCTTAGATCGTAGACCGTGACTGCGTTGGCGTGACGAAAGCGCCGCGCCGCTTGTCCCTCACGGCGAAAGCGTCGCAGCCAATCAGCGTTGGCCCTGACTTCCTGGGGCAGGATTTTGATGGCGACTCGATCGCCCAACAGGATATGACGCGCGAGGTAGACGGCACCCATGCCACCCTTACCGAGCAGCGTTTCAATCTGGTACTGGCCATCAAGCACCGTGCCCACTATCGAAGACGGATCGTCTTCCAGAACCTCGCCATCTTTCGGGCAAAAGCTGGTGCTGTCCTCGTACTTTGTTTTGCAGACGGTGCAGTACTTCATGCGGGCTTAAATCGACACGCTAACGGGGTCAAAACTTTCGTTAGTCTAACATA
>JBPCLZ010000127.1:0-9446 GCA_051002775.1 Pyrinomonadaceae bacterium
CGATAGCTTCCGCGCCTGTGGCTGCCGTATCGACCGAATAACCCTCTTCGGCCAAATTCTGCTTCAACGAGTCCGCCATGCTTGGCTCGTCATCAACTATTAAAATTCGCACTTCCTTCTTATCCACCAAGTATCCTCCCCTAACCGCATCCCTTTTGATTACCGTGTTTCGTTGTAAAGCAAACTGTTAGTTTGCGGCGGCTCGTTGTCACTCAGTTGAAGGCTCATCAACGGACGCAAACTAACAGTTTACTTTACGATTGGTTGCTAACGAGTGGCAGCCGCACGCGCAAAGCGCCATTACGCCGTTCGGCCGAACCGCCGTGGGCCTCGATTACCCGCGCCGCAAGCGACATGCGAATTTCATCAGTCCCTGCAAACGAACGAAACGGATCGTGATCGACGGAATCCAGGATTTCCCAATCGATGACGACGTCATGGCCTAAATCTGTCTTATCGCTGCTTAAGTTAACCTTCAACGGACCTTCCTTCTTTCCACTCTTGAAAAATTTCGCAGCGCCCATCGAAATTGACCTTAATGCCTCAGCCAACAACATGCTGTCGACGTCGCCAAGAAGCGGCGAGGGGCCGGCTTCTATAACCAGCGGTACTGGAACACTGGTTTGTGCGGCGGCATTTTCATTCAGACTTTCAATCACTCTCTGCAGTATCTGCTGCAAATCGATTGGGCCTTGCTTCTTCAGCGTAAGTGGGTGGCCGTACTCGGAAAGCAGAGAAAGATCCTCCGCCGCTCGATCGATGCCTGTGATTAACTTTCTGATCGTCTCCAACTCATCGTCAGGTCTCTCACCCTTTTCAAGTCGCTTTCGAAGGAACGTGGCATAGAGTTTGAGACCATTTAGCTGATTCTTGAGATCGTGAACGATTTGGACCGAAGCCCGTCCGAGTTCCTGCAGGGAATGATTGTCCTCAGATTCCGACAATAATGGCTTCATTTAGATCGGGCGATTTCGCCGGGTTCCTTCAGATCGGCTTGGGGGGAAAGCAATACGGCAGCGATGTGTACTAATTGAACTCGAACACACGGACCTCGATATGTCGTATTTCGGTGCGCGATCTTAGCAAAAAAGAGTTGCGTATTCTAGTGATACAGCGATGCGCTTGAGACTCAGGTAGGGAACCGTGAATGTAAGCGCGGAACATATTCAGGAAAAAGGGCAGACGCCGGTGCACCACAACAATGACGTAGCAACGGTACTATTGGTCGAAGACACTGAAGACAACCGGCAAATGATGGGACGCCTACTCGAAATGAGCGGTTTTAGGGTTGTTGAAGCCACAAACGGCCAGGAAGCAGTAGAAGCTGCCGCTCGCGAGAACCCTAAAATCATTCTGATGGATCTGAGCTTGCCCTTTATCGATGGGCTCGCCGCCACCCGCCGCATTCGCAGTTTGCCTGGACTGAACAAGGTGCCGATAGTTGCCGTATCTGCCCACGACACCGCCGACTTCCACCAGGAGGCGCTGGCAGCAGGCTGTGACGCCTACATCACCAAGCCAATCGATTTCTCCGAGCTGGAAGAAGTAATGCGCCGCATGATGTCGAGCGCGCACTAAAAAAAGTCTGCCGGCCTCGAAAACCCGGAAACATATTCAGGTTATGTTTGTCTAAAGCTGGCGAGACTGCAGTCTCGCCATTGCAAAACTGGATCGGCAGCAACTAGAATTCACCACTTCCTATGGCCACCTCTGAGCAGATTTCCGTAGCAAAGGACGATTCTCGGCGCAAATTGATCATTATCGTTGCTGTCATTGCAGCGGTAATAATCGCCGTGGTGTTCTACGTCCTCATGCGTGCCAGCAGCACCAGCTCACTTGAGCCGACCCTGGCCAATGCGGTTCGAGCGGGTGCGCCGCAGTTCAATGAGTTTCAATCAAAGATAGTTGTTGATGAGGTTGAAGCTGATGAGGCGAAGCGAGCGCTGGGCGACATCGTGATGAATTTGCGGGGCACAGTTCGCAACTTCAGCGGCCGGACATTGAACGGTTTAGAAATAACTGCCGCAGTCGTAAACCATCAGGGAGAGCCCGTGAAGCAGCGCACGGTCGTAGTAATTCCGGCAAGACAGCCGGAGCTTGAACCCAACCGGACCTTACCTGTCCAGGTAAGGCTCGAAGGGATGACAGATGCTGATGATCGAGCAAACATTCGCATGGAAGTAACCGGCTTCACATTTAAATAAGTAATACACGGTTGCGAGGGTGGCGAACGCGCTGAAGCGAAAAACCGGCGCCGGGGTGGTCCTTTAGCTTTCCCTTTCTGGTTCATCCAGAAACAGTTCTTCGAGGGATTGCTTAAGGGGTTGGACTGAAACCAGCTTGGCCCCTGCTTTTCTCAACCCCTTAAGAACCAGGTCGACATCTTTCTCGTCTTCTACTTTGATGCGAACGCCGCCCGCCGTTCCGTTCACTTCGCATTGCTTAAGCCCATCAAGCTGACTCTTCAGATTGTCCACATCGGTTCCAGTCGCGACAATTTCCAATTGATTGCGATCTATTGCACTCTCCTGCAGCTCGTTGAGATAACCTAAATGAGAGAGACGGCCGCGCTTCAAAATTGCGATACGATCGCAAAGTATCTCGATGTCTGACAGAATGTGCGAACACATAAAGACGGTCTTTCCATCTTGTTTAAGAGCCGCTATTAGATCGCGAACTTGTCTTCTACCGATCGGGTCAAGTCCGCTCATTGGCTCATCAAGAAAAACTACCTCGGGATCATTGACCAGTGCCTGAGCCAAACCGATGCGCTGCAACATGCCCTTGGAAAACTTTCTTAACTGGGTGTTCCATTTGCTCTCATCCAACCCAACGCGTTTCAGCAACTCTTTAGCCCTTTGGTTGCGGGCGAGTTGTGAGAGGCCAAAGATTTGCCCGCAGAAGTTTAGAAACTCAAGCGCCGTCAGATAATCATAGAAATAGGGATTCTCCGGCAGGTAACCAATGCGGCTGTGCATGGAGACGTCGGCTATGTCATGACCTAAAATCCGGGCGCTGCCTCCGGTCGGAAAGGTTAGCCGCATCAGCAGCTTTAGCGTGGTGGTCTTGCCGGCGCCGTTAGCTCCCAGAAATCCAAATATCTCGCCTTGATTCACGGTCAGCGAGAGTCCATCCAGCGCGCGCACTTTCCGTTTGCGTACGAATCCGAGTTCGTAGTCTTTAGAAAGATTATCGATTTCTACGACGGCAGCCATCTTCTTGAATTTTCTGGAGCTTGATTGTTCAGATGCGGACTTTAGTTCTGCGGCCGCAATCTGACGCGATAGATTGTAAAAATCCCTACCTGTTCGCCCGCGTCACGTTCATACCACTTGTCAAGATTACTAAAATTGGGTTGGGCTTCCCCGCTTGGAACTACCACGAAGTTCAACGTCGGATTGTTCGCTTGTTCCCTCGTGAAGTGCTCGGACAAATATGCATAGCGTCGAAGTTCTTCCCGCATCTCTCCGACTGTGATCCGTTTTGGGTTTGGTGCTAGCCCCTCAATAACTCGCTCAACCCCAAAGAGCGGTGCCAGCACTATAAACCGTTCTTCGGCCATCCCTGCTGCAACTTCTTTTGGGCTCAGACCGGAGTAGTACATGTAATGGTAAAACCGTTCCTTGCTTTCAGCCAGACTCACACCGCTCGCCGGCGTATGCAACGCCCACAAAACCGCCAACGGACTATCCGACGGAATGCTCCCGGCAACGTCCAGAGCTGAGGCATAGACAAGGGGAAAAGGACCCTCGCCCGCAAGCGCAGTTTGAAGGCTGCCATCTTCCCTGGTCATTGACGTAAGGCGATGCGCTACCGGCATGACCTCGTCGCGCAGCCTGGCTTTTGCTGAGTCGCGTTTCGCAATATCGGAAACCTCAACCGTCGCCCAGCTTAGGGTGACCAGTGTCATTAATACGAGCACACGCGATGGGATGGTTTGGCGAGTAGAGAGAGCACGCCATAGGATGAAAAACAGGAGCACAACTGAAATCAGCGCTGCATAATTTGCTATGAAAACCTTGTAATGAATTGGCTGCAGTGATCTCCCGGTCAATACCTGCTGATTGAAAACAATAAAGGGCATCAAGGCGAAGGACGTTGTGAACAGTAAGAGCGAGCTGCTGACATCAACGAGCTTGCGCCACCAGGCGTAGCCGGCAACCCCGAGGACAACGAATCCGATTAATTCTGGCGGATAGAAAAAGTCTGGTGCATGAGTGAACATTAGCAGCTGCGTTTCGTCCATGCTCCTGTTTCGGTGCGAGAGCATAACGAAAAATGGTATGACTGCCGCGACTGCAAACGCTCCTACAATGCTACCTGTCACGGCGATCCGTCTAAACTCATGGCGCCGAAACAGAACCCACAAAAGTGACACACCTGCAAACCACGCCGCCGCCGCTGTCCAAATATAGAAATAAGAGAATACCAGGATCGAAAACAGCCCGCCTGCAGACAGCGAATACAACAGCCGCGCTTTGGCGTTTTCCTGTGTAAGTGCTCTCCAGATTAGAACGCAAAACACGAAGAACAAAGGGAAGACCACCGAGGGCTGGTACCGTCTCAAAAATGAAAACATGTCGTGGACGCGCTGCCCTGCTAAAAGCAAGCGTGTAACCCCCTGAGCCGCGGCGAGCGCGCCAAAAGAGAGAGTGAACAAGACACCCACGGCGGCAAATCTGCTGTCATCCGTCAAGGTTCTTAACAGCCAGAAGAGCGCCATTGAAGAGGTGATTGCACCAATCACAATCAGCCATATGAAAGTGGTCGAGGTTGAGAGGCCAAGCGCCCTTGAGGGCAACGCAATCGCGTAAGCCGGTAAGAATTGAATGGAAAAGAGGGATTCGTAGGTTGGTTTGCCAGGCACGTCGTCGCGCCCATTGAAGGGATCGTTTCTCCGCGGGCGGCCCGCAATCAGGGCGTTGATATAGGCCGAATAAGCGACTTCATCTCCCTGCGTCAAAACATATGAACCCTGCCAATCGGAGCCTCGAGCGAGCCACAGATTAATCTGTGGATAAAGTGCGATGATCGTCATCGCGAGCGCGGCGAATACTCCCCATCTCCATTCAGTTATTGGTTCAGTGCTCATTTTTCTTCAATCACGGCAATCATTTTAGAGTTGAAAGCGACTACTGAGATTTTTGAATTTCTTCGAGCTTTCGCTGCATATCTTGCGCTGCCTGCGCGTCAGGTTGATAACTAAGCGCGCGTTTAATCTCGCGCACTGCGTCGGCCTTTCTTCCAGCGGCGGCCAAGCTCAGGCCCAGTTGGTAGCGTGCCTCTATATCGTCCGGCTTTAACGCAAGCACCGACTCATACTCGCGAATCGCTTCACCGTTCTCGTTCATGGCCGCAAGCGTGCGGCCCAAATTGAAGCGGGCCGAAACTGATTGCGGGTCCCGGGCGAGCACGAGCGCAAACTCATCTTTAGCGGCAGTGTAAGCGCCCTGCTGGTAATGAAACGCGCCCAGGTTGTTATGCGCCTCAATCGTAGTTGGATCCAACGTGAGCGCTTGCTTCGAGCTTGCTATAGCGCCATTCAGATTGCCCAAAGCCGCCTGCGCCAGCGCGAGATTGTTATAGATGGTGGCTTCGGATGGATTTAAGCTTTTGGCTTCGTCCAGTTCGCGAAGGGCGAGTTCATTCTGTTTCGAATTGAGATACGCCAGGCCAAGATTGTAGTGTGTGGACCAGGAGTTGGGCGCATAAAAGATCGAGCGCTGCCAAAGGGCCACCGAGTCATGCCAGACGCGGTTTTGCAAGATGGTGCCCACGCCAAACGCGAGACTTATTACCCCGGCAATTGCCAAGGTTAGCTTTTGGTTTCCGCGCGCCACGCGGACAATCAATAGAACAACCAGACTGCAGAAACCGATCGACGGCAAATACAAGTAACGATCCTGAATGATGTATTCATAGTGGAATACTTTCAAATTCAAGACTGGGAGCAGGGGCATGATCGTTAGCGCCAAAGCTAACCACAAAGCGGCATCCAACTTTTTCCGGTAAATCCATAAGACCGCAGCAATCAGGATTAGCACTCCTGCGGGAATAAGAAAACGCGGATCGGTGGCACTCATGATAAAGGAAGTGCCATAAATTAGACTCAGACGAAACGGCGCGATTAGGTGGCGCAGATAGTTGACAAATACATACGGCACAGTCAGCCAGATCGCATCGTCGGGAACGCGCGCCATGAAGGGATGTTTCCAACTCAGCCGGCCCAGCACAGAGAAGCGAAGGATAAGATATGCAGCGGCGACAGCCCCGTAAGGAACAAGCAGCCATGCTGTCTCACGCAACCGCGCCGCAAATTTCTTTCCGGCACGCTCTCGTGTTAGTTCCCAAACAACAAAGACGAGCGGTAAGGCGAGCGGTGTCTCCTTGCACAACGCTGCCAATCCATAGGCGACGACCGAAGCCGTCAGCCACTTTCCTCCGGCGTCCTGTCGATAACGCACATACCAGATAAGACTAGGCACGTAGAAGAGAGCGGCCAGGGGATCAGGAATGCCGCTAATCCATGACACCGATTCGACGTGCGCCGGATGAAGACCAAAAAGCAGCGCCGTAAGCGACGCGATTACCATGTCGCCCGACAACCGGCGCAGCAGGTAGTAAACGAAAACAGTCGCGGTTGTATGAACCAGCAGGTTCATTAAATGCCAGCCTGGCTCCCATAAACCGAATAGTTGATAATTAATCGTTAAGTAGATGGTGAAGAGGGGACGATAGTAGGGAGGCGGTATGTCTTTGGTAAGGGTCCCGCGCTGAAAACTCCATACATCGTTAGTGAACGCGCGAAAAATATTGCCCCAGGAATGTAGCGAGGAATTGCCAACGATCTGTTTGGTGTCATCGAAAACAAAGGCGCCACTCAGTGAATTGGCATAGACCAGCACCGTCGCGGCTATAGTCAGAAATAACGCGCGGCTCTCGGTAAGGATAGAGTTCGAATTAGTAGAAGCCGAACCGCCAGGACGAGGTTTCGCTTCCTTCTTGGTACTGGTTTTTTTGGTTTCAGCTTTTTTCATTTACCAGCTATTTAATCCACGGCCTGCCTGTAAAATAACTCAGCGGTAAGGAACGAGAGAGGTTGAATCCAAATCCACATCACAACCACCGTTGACCAGTACATAGGGAGTGCCTCCCGGATCCAGCGGCGCTCCCGTACTGACCTCAAGCTTAAAAAATGATTGCAGACTCGCGCTGATGTCTTTCCATGACGCAGGACATCGCCCGGTCCGCGTCGAATACTCACTGAGCAAGCGTCGAATTAAATCGCGCTGCTCGAATGAATCGACCTGTAGTAAGCGTCGTTGCAGCATCTGTTTGACTTGATCATCTTTGGATTCGTCGTAGAGATGTTGATACATCTGGCGGGCAGCGTTTAATGATCCACCTTCTGCCAGCATGCGCGCGCCCATTTCTGCCATCCAGCGGGGCGCGCCAGGTATTTTCCCGCCGGCCGCGTAGACCTCAGCTGATTTTTGATAATCGTGCTGCTGCCAATAGACGTAGCCCAGATGTTGATAGAGTCGCCACGTGGCAGGATTGGCAGCGATCCCCTTGTTGATGATGCGGATGGCATCTTCGACATTAACTGCAGGAAGAACAACTGCGGCGTATTCGTACGGCTCCAGGAATTGGGGATCCAAAGTCGTGGCTGTATCGAGAAGTGGCGCGAGCAATTTGAGATTCAACGGCGACATGTCGTCTAGCCGTATCTGCTGCTGCGCGTTCAGGAATTTGCCACCGACGTATTGGAGCGAGCGCATCCAATACCAATCGGCGGCCAATCCGTTGAACCCAAGACTGAGTCGCCTCACCGTGGTACCGTTGAGGTACAGTTGTTCTTCCTCCACGGCAACGTCGATTGGGGGTTTGTGAGAATCAATCCAACGAGACAGGCCCACTACGGCCGCGAGCCCGATAAAGATTATCGTCATCGAGACGCGATTTGCTCCTGAACGCATATTCATTATTTGAAATTACGGCGGCGAAAAATCAATGTAGCCGCCGCCAGGATCGCTGAGATATAGAACAAAGCATAGGCGATGGCGGCGGAAGCCAGTCCCGCATCAGGAATCTGACCATGAGCGGCCGGAGTGATAAAACTAAGATTCGCGAGATTAGGCAGGAGGTAATAAATAGATCTAAAGAGCCAGCGCGCTGCAGTACTACCCATTGAATTTGCCAGCCCCTTAAGGTCGGCACTGAAGTGGCCGATGATAAAAACAAAGAATGTGAGCAAGGCTGACAAAGCTGGTGATGAGAAACAAGAGAAGAGCAGGGCGATACCGGTAAGAATCATCAGCTCGACATAGATCAAGAGAATAGCCGGCCAAATGCTCAGCGCCAGCGGATCCAAGCCACGACTTACATAGACCAGTGCCAGGGATACCCCAGCTCCCATCACAATCACGTTCACTAATAACGTCAGGCACAGTCCTAAATACTTTCCGATGAGAAACTCGCCACGCCCCACTGGCTTTGCAAATATTGCATAAACAGTTCGCCTTTCAATCTCCTTGTAAACCAGGCCAACGCCTACAAAGATTGCAATGAAGACTCCAAATAGCAGCATTGCGCTCAAACCAAGATCAACGATTATCTTGCGCTCCTGTCCGCCGGAGAGCTCACCAATGAAAACTGCTGCTCCCGTGAGCAGCAGCACAAACAACACCAGGTTGTAGAGCACCCGGTCGCGCACCGCTTCCCGAAAAGTGTTGCGCGCAATGCTGACGATTCGTTTCCAGCCGCTAGTACGTACCGCGGTGCCAGCGATCGGGTTTTGAGAAATGACTTGCGTCATCTTAGGTTCAGCGAGTAATCAAGTTTGAGATCTGAAAATCCCGGAATAACGCGCACAATACCACAGTAAACCCAACCGATGTGGTTTTGTTTCTGAGGAGTTCAGTGGTAAACGCTAGCAATAAAGGCATGAACTCTCGGCTCGAAAAATCAAAAACCGAAAGAACAAAAATAAAAAGAGGGCGAGAGCGTTATGCTCTACGCCCCCTGTGAAGAGAGGTGGGAATTAACCTGAATTAATTAGTTTCCGATGGCGGTGCCGTTGTTGGCAGTCATCGCAGTCTGGCTGGCGGGGCCATACGTGATCATGCCGGTGGCGTCAGACGCGAAGTTGCGTGTACCCGTAGCTGCTAAGCCGCTGGCCACTGATGTCGCAGCCGTTGCCAGGTACTGAGCTTTAGGAGAAGTGGAATCCGGAGTCGCAGCAAAAGCGTAGCCGCTCTTGGGGTTGGCGATCGAGCTGCCCGACAGCGCTGAGTCGACAAGACCAGCGGTGTTGAGGGCGGAAAGACTGCCATAGGTTCCGGCGCCAGTGGTGGCCTGGTAGGTGGCTTCGGCACTGGTGATGGTGCGGACAGACGCGACGGCCGAACCTTCGTTGGCGGCGCGCTTGGAAGCGAGCAGGTTGG
>JBPCLZ010000128.1:0-4095 GCA_051002775.1 Pyrinomonadaceae bacterium
TGGGGAGCGATCCGGCCGTCGAAGTCACGACCTTTGAGAAAGGCGCCGAAGCGCACGAAGACGAAAATGCTCGTTCCTTTTACTCCAAAAAGTCCCTTTCTGGCAAGCATTTCCTGTTGCCCGCAACATACGCAGATGATGGAGCGCGAGCCGCCATCCTCGACCATCACTCGGCTGAGGCGTGCGCTTCACGGCTCTTTGCGTGACGAGTAGCACGTGCGAGTTTGCGCCGCAATTTAGCGCTCGCGCCGAAAACGAGTATTGCGCCTTCAGCCAAATGCGGAACGAACGCGGCGCGACGAAGCAGTCCTGAAACCCGCAAGCGAGAGTCAAACGTTCTCGTATATTCGCGTTCATATTCTTTCGCGACCAGCCGAATTGTTTGCGCGTCAGCCGCCGATCCCAAATGCGCTTTAATGGTTTCGGCAACGACGAAACCACTTTCCAGCGCCATCAACATGCCACTGCCGGTAAAAGGATCGATGAAACCAGCTGCATCGCCGATGGTTAACAGCCCATTTGCCGGCGTCAATGCTTTGCGTCCAAAGCTGTCGAGCGCCACGCTGAGCCAGGCAGAATGAAGTCGCGCCTTCTCAAGCGTTTCAGCGGCGCGTGAATTTTGCATTACGACCTCTCTTAACACGCGCTCAGGATCAGAATTAAGACTGCGCACGTCGTTAGCCGAAACAATAAAGCAGAGATTGCTAAGACCATGTTCGATTTCGCTGAGACCGCCGTAACCGCCGGCGTAGAAATAAATCTCGCACGCGCCCGGCGCGACGCGCGCGTTTTTCAGATGCGCCTTGAATGCCACCAATCCGCGCTTTCGTTTTATCGTGGCGAGATGGTCTTCCCGTTCAAGATGGCGCGCCAGCGCGCGCGACCGGCCAGTTGCATCGATGGTTACCCGTGAACGGTATTCTCTTAAGCCATCCGCGGTCTTCACTTTCATTCCGCAGACAAGGTCGTCTGCGAAAAGCAAGCCGGCAGCGTGCGCCTCTTCAAGAACCATCACGCCGGCCGTTTTCGCGCGTTCAAGCAGGCGATGGTCCATCTCGCTACGACTGAGGCCAAGCGCAGTGGCGCCGGATGTGAACCATTCGCTTGGCACCGCAACCTGATAGCCGCGCGCTGAATAGAAGACAGTCTCGCGGAGCGACGTTGCCCCTGCCGAAAGCAGCTGATTCAGAACGCCGAGCTGCTGAAAATGATCGATGCATTCAGGAGAGATGAATTCGCCGCACAGTTTGGCGCGCGGAAACTTCTTTTCCTCGACCAGCAAAACCCGGACACCATGCAACTTCAGCCGAATGGCCGCGCTCGTGCCGGCCGGACCCGCGCCTGCGATGGCAACATCAAATGTATCTGACGAACAGTTAGTCAATTTCTGTCGGACCCTATAGTGCTGAGTACTGAGTACTGAGTACTCGGAACTTCTTTAATTATTGTACTTCTCAGTACTCAGTACTCAGCACTCAGCACTTTTTGTAGATCAAGTCTTGGCTTTGCCGGCGTGGGCCGGCGTAGCCGCAAGCACCAAACGGTAAGGAAAATGCCGCGTCACCTGAATTTCTTGCAACCCCGCGGCTCGCGCGAGAATCGCGAATTCGTTCGGCTTAAAACTTCGCCGGATCGATAGCGCGCCGTCTTCCCGTATCAAACGATTGTGCAAAAACAGACGGCCAATCGTAGTAAAGAAATAATATGCAACAGGATGCCGGTGCAGGTCGATAACACATATTCGGCGCGCGGCGACACGGCTCAGCTCACGCAGGAGGTTTACCACTCTGTCGTCCTTGAAATGATGCGTAAAGAGCGAGCAGATCGCGTAATCGAAAGTGTTATCCGCAAATGGAAGTTGAAACGCGTCGCCGCGAACGGCGGTGATTTCTGAAAACGCCTGCGATTCATTAGCGATGGCCTTGCCCGAGCGCGCGTTCAGCTCAACTCCGGTCAGTTGCGACATAAGTTTCCTCGCCCGCGCCCACTCGACAATTACGCGCAGCAGCTCGCCAGAGCCTGCGCCCACATCAATCACGGACAACGTTGCCAGGTTCATCCGCTCGATTTCCGCGAGCAATGAATTTTTCAGTGCCTGCGCATCACCGAGCCAGCGATTTACTCGTTGCAGTTCGATAATGCAGCCTTCGTACTCCTCGGCGGTGTAGTCCCCCTTGTCGAGGTGCTCAAGCTGCAAACTGCGTTCACGAAACTGATCGAACATGAAAGCCTATGATAGTGCGTTACCGGCTGGATAACCATCGTGATACATTTTGGATGGTGGGTTGGGTTTTAATGTCCGATGAGCTTTAGCTCGTCGTACTTCCCCTCCCATGGAGGGGTTAGGGCAGGGTGCGAAGCTTGGCGGCGTACAAGCTCTCCCCAACTCTCTCCCAAGGGAGAGGGAGAAAAGATCAAACTTCAATTTTTAGCAGACAGTTGAAGCGAAACCGACCTCTTAGCGGATTTTGGTGTTCTCTATGCGTGTCGATGCCGGCCTTGCGGCTGAACAATTTTCCAATCTCAAGAACGCCGGCGAAGCGGCGTCACCGAATTTCACCGGCCGCTCCGCGTCGTTCGCGTGTGGCGCAGTGGCCAGGGTCTCGATACGGATTGATGATGCACAGCGGATCGTTGACGCAAAATTCAAAGTTGCCGGCTGTACCGCGCTCGTGGCGGCGTTGTCTGTTCTCACCGAACGGGTAAGGAATAAGACCACCGGTGAAGCAGCCGCACTCGCTGAAGACCTCGAAACAATTGAACGAGGTTTAGGTCAAGAGGCAGCGGATCGGGGCGACTGCGTGCTGCTGGCCTCCGAAGCTTTGCTCGAAGCCATTCGCAGCTACAGCGACTCAGCGCGTGATCATTGGGACGGCGACGACGCGCTAATCTGCACCTGCTTCGGGGTATCGGAACGAACAATTGAAACCGAAATTCAGATCAGAAACTTAAGCACAATCGCCGAAGTAACACAGGCATGTAATGCCGGCGCCGGCTGCCGCTCGTGTTACCCATTGATAGAGGACATTCTCGAAGAGGTAAATCGTAAATGGTGAGTGGTAAATGGTCGCGGTGATTGGCCACTGTTAGTGAGAGCGTGGGCCGGAAGACGCGAAGCGATCTCATTAGCACCGCGGCTTTAGCCCGGTGATGGCAAACCGAAATTGACAAGGAACCGTTTCTAACGGTTTTGTTGGCAGGAGGATCAGGAGAAACCGTTGGAAACGGTTCAAGGAATCACTTGTAGAACTCGACCACCGGGCTGAAAGCGACGGTGCTAATGAGATCGCTTCGCGTTTTCTCACTCCGCAGTTCCAATAAGAAGTCGACATAATAAGCAAACTGACCCATTTACCATTTCTATTCGACATTCACCACCAATGATCTATTTAGACAACAATGCAACCACGCGCGTCGCGCCGGAAGTTTTTGCGGCGATGCACCCTTATCTAACCGAAGCCTACGGCAATCCTTCTTCCGCGCACTCGCTGGGCCAACGCATGAAAGCCGCAGTCGAACACGCGCGCGAACAAGTTGCAGAATTAATCGGCGCTGCTGAGGCGAGTGAAATCGTATTCACTTCCTGCGGCTCGGAATCGGACAACTGGGCCATCGGCGGCTTTCTCGAGCAGAATCCCACGCGCCGTCACATCATCACCACACGCGTCGAACACGAAGCCGTGCGCAACCTTTGCTCGCATTTGGAGAAAAAAGGTCGCGAAGTTACCTGGCTTGAAGTGAATGAACAAGGGGAGCTCAATCTTGATGAGTTGCGCCAGGCGCTGCGACGCGATACCGCAGTTGTTTCGGTGATGCTGGCCAACAATGAAACCGGGGTGCTTTTTCCAGTTGAAGAGATAGGCAAGATTGTTCGGGAACATTCTGACGCGGTTTTCCATGTTGATGGCGTTCAGGCAGTTGGAAAAGTTCCTATCGATCTAAAGAACAGCGAAGTCGATCTGTTTGCACTTTCCGGTCACAAACTTCACGCGCCGCAGGGAGTCGGTGCGCTTTACATTCGGGAAGGTGTGAAATTAGCGCCACTCATCATCGGCGGGGGTCAGGAGTCCGGACGGCGCGCGGGCACCTCGGCAG
>JBPCLZ010000129.1:0-37108 GCA_051002775.1 Pyrinomonadaceae bacterium
CTCCGCCGCATGTCCAGAAGAGTCCATTAAGAAAAGGATCGGCCTCCATAGACTAAGGAGAATCTTGAAAATACTGAAGAATTTGGCGTCCCGTACGGGAGTCGAACCCGTGTCGCCGCCGTGAAAGGGAAGCGAACCACTGTAATTCAACGGAACTTTGCGGCATGGATAGCACTCTACCGCACTTGAAGGACTCACGGGAACGCTTATTGGACTCTTAGTGGACTCGTGTCTTTGTGGCCGGTCCGTCCCGCACCTCGACGTGTCGGTGCAGGCGCGGTTTGAACTTCTTCAGCCCCTATTTTTCGCGAAAGACCAAGGCGCGGCTTGAGCACAGATCTGCGTTAGTTGGCTGACAACTCGAATTCGAAGGCAAATTAATGGGATTGGGGCAGGTTCATTCGCCGGGCAACATCTCTCCAGCGCGGATCGGACTTGAGTTTGTCGAGCACAAGGTAATTACCGTATCCGAACATAAAACCTTCGCGCCGGTCAAGGCTTTGATTTATAACTTCGAAGGCTTTGTCGAAGTCGTCCAAAGCGGTATAGACGAGTGCCAACTCAAACCGGTCTTGATCGGATGACCGATTCAGAAAGTCCAATGCTTTTTGGCGATTGCCCATCCGAGCATAGATATATGCCGTTCGAAGGGGACCAGTGAATCCCTTTTTCTCTCGCAGCTCAAGAGCCTCGTCGAATCTACCAAGCTCAACGTAGAGGTCCGACAGGCCACTGTAGCTCGACCTCCAATTCGGATCGATCTCGATTGCTCGTTTCAACTGCTTTTCGGCTTCCTCAAACCGACGTGCTTGGATCAAAAATGATCCGTACACCGAGGGCCACCACGGCTCAGCCGGGTCAAGCCGCATAGCCGTTTCCATCTGCTCGGCCATTTCGTCCCATCTTTCAACCCGTGAAAGGACATACGCGTAGGCGAAATGGCCCTTCGTATTGTTTGGATCGAGCTCAATACCGCGCTTGCACGAGTCTTCGCTTCGGGCCCAGTCGAAGTCATAGTTATTGTAAATAAAGCACATTGAGACGTGAGCGGCGGAGTTTTCGGGATCAATTTCGAGCGCCTTTAACGCTGCGTCTCTTGTGTGTTTCTCGGCCTCTGAAATAGATATATCCCCGACCATGGCGCGAACCGTCCAGGCGTCCGCAAGGCCTGCCCACGCATCTGCATACTCAGGTTCGATGCTTAAGGCTTTCTGGAATTGCTCGACCGCCTGTCTCTCGCTTTCCCTGGTCCAGGAATTGAAATAGTGTCTTCCTAGCAGGAACGCCTCGGTCGCGCGCGGGTCGATTGACTTCTGGCTATCGAACCTCCGCTCTTCCGCAGGCGTGAACTGTACGCGGATCTCGCCCGCAAGCGCCTGCGCGATCTCACTCTGAAGCCTTAGTATGTCGGACATCTGCCGCTCGTAATTGCGCGACCAGATAGGAGAATCGGTCGCCGCATCGATCAGCCGCGTGGTTATGCGGATGCGGTCGCCCGAACGCTGTACCGAGCCTTCGACGATACCATCCACGCCGAGTTCTTTGGCGATCTCAGGGATCGATTTTCCTGACTGTTTGTACCTCATTACGGACGTGCGCGAGATCACCTTAAGCGAGCCGATCTTCGAAAGATTGGCTATTAGTGCCTCGGTCATTCCGTCGGCGAAAAATTCCTGCGACGCGTCGCCCGAGAGATTTTCGAGCGGCAGAACGGCGATTGATTCGATTCGTTTAGTATTCGTCGAACGATTGGCGAAAAGCCAAAAACCGACCACGCCGATGAGCAAAACAGCCACCGCAACTGCGGCAAACGATTTGTACCGTTTGAATTGCCCAGAAAAATCGTGTTGCGTTTCGCCGGTCTGAAAGTTTGCGCCGCCCGTCGTCGCTTGTAAGATTGCGGTTGAATTTCCAGGATCGGGCGGAGCAGAGCGCTCCAGTTTTGCTTTTGGTTTGTCTAGTTGCGATGTTTGCTCATTGGTTTTAACAGCAGTTGCTGAAACTTCGTTCGTTGCGGCGGGAGGAAGTACCGCCGTCTGCGCTTCGCTCATTTCGTCTGTCGCTTGCCTTAAAACGATTTTGTCTGTTGGCAAACCGGCGCGGCGCAAAATGCCCTCGTAGCGCGAGTCGGTAAAAGTTTTCCCCCAAATAGACTCCGGCTCCCGTTTCAACGTAGCGTTTGAGAAAAACCAAGTCGGCGTTGCGCTCCTCAACGGCTTTTTCCATCCACTTAAAAGCATTATCGTTATCGCCAAGTCCGGCGTAAACACGCGCGATGTTAAAGGGGCCCGCGTATTGCCGCTCTCGCATTTCAAACAGTTGATCGAGGACTTTAAGAGCCTCGTCGCGTCTTCCTGCGAGACCGTAAGCACAGCCCAGCTTAGATGATGCCATCTGGTTGTCGCCTAAACTCAAAGATTTTTGAAACGCTTCGACAGCCTCTTCATACTCTCCATTCGCCATCAACAAACTGCCGTCAAGCCAGTAGGCCTGAGGAGAATTCGAGTCCAACTCGGACATCCGTCGGACCAATCTGAGTGCGTCATCCAAGCGGTCAACAAACAAATATATGAAGCCGACTACTATGTTCACGGCAATGGAAAGAGGATCTAACTCAAGCGCCTTTTTGCCTTCCGTAACGGCTTGGTCAAATCGTTCTCTGGAAGCCAGGAATAATCCGTAGTGCTTGTGCGCGTATGTGCTGTTCGGGTTCAGCTTGACGGCTTGCTCGAATTCGCGTTCGGCTTTTGACCAATCACGCTCGTAGTAAAAATAAATGTGAGCCATCGCCAGATGAGCGTCGGCTAAACCTTCATCTATTTCCAAGGCGCGCTGCGCCGCAGCTTTCCACTTCGGGAGTATCTCGTGAGGAGAAAACAGACCGATGTGAGAAGCAAAGTGATAGTAATCTGCTATTTTGGCATATGCCGGTGCAAGCCCCGGGTCTTTTTCTAAAGCCTTCTCGAAATACTCGATGCTTTTCCGAAGGCCCTCATCTGTCCACTTATAACAATGATAGAGCCCTTTCAAATAAAGGTCGTACGCTTCAGGGTTCTCGGTGTAGCGCTTAAGGATCGCTGCTTTTTCTTCGCCGAGCAGTTTCACTTTCAGCGCGTCAACAACGGCGAGCGTGATCTCATCCTGCACGTCGAAAATGTCCCGCATTTCGCGGTCGTAGCTTTCCGACCATAGATGATAGCCCTCCGCCGCGTTGACAAGCTGCACCGAGATTCGCAGGCGATTGCCGGATCTTCTAACGCTCCCCTCTAAAAGAGTTTTGACGTTCAGAGTTTTTCCGATCCTGCTGATCTCAACATTTTTGTTTTTGAATGAAAACGCCGACGTGCGCGCCGCAACCTTCAAATTTTCGATCTTCGCCAGCGCATTTAGAAGTTCTTCCGCCAGGCCGTCGCAAAAGTATTCGTTCTCCGCGTCCGCACTCATACTAGTAAATGGCAGCACTGCAATTGAATTGAGCGTTTCGATTTCGGCGGTTGTTGCGGTTCGGATAATTTGTGCTCCGCCTTCCGCCTTTTTGTTTGCCGCGGAACTGCGTTCGAGTTTTGATTGAAAAGTCAATTCTTCTTTGAGTTCTTTGAGGTCGTCGAGCAAACCCTTCGCCGAGTTGTATCGCTCGTCGGCTTTTTTCGCCAGACATTTTTTGACAATTCTTTCGATTTCGGGCGGATAACTGCTAATAAACTCCGACACAGGCGGCGGCTCTTTTTCCAGAATGGCGACAATCGTGTGATTGACGGTTTCGCCTGTAAAAGGCTGCTCTCCGGTGAGCATTTCATAAAGTAGTATGCCAAAGCTGAAAATATCGGTTCTTGCATCGACCTGTTTACCTCTGGCTTGTTCGGGCGACATGTAACTAACCGTTCCCAAAATCACCCCGGTGGCGGTTTGGCTTTGTTGGAGAGTTGGTTCTTCCAAACCGAAAATAGTTCGGTTTTTCTGTTCCACGAGCTTTGCCAATCCAAAATCCAAAACCTTCACAACTCTGTCGGGACGAACCATTATGTTTTCGGGCTTGATGTCGCGGTGAATAATGTTTGAAGAGTGTGCTGTGCAGAGTGCGTCGGCGATTTGAATCGAGATGTCCAAAACTTCCGACAGTTTCAAAGGTTTTTCTTTGAACATCTCTCGCAAAGTTTTGCCTTTGACGAATTCGCTGACGATATAACGAGCTTCGTCGATTTCGCCGATTTCGTGAATGACCAGAATGTTCGGATGATTGAGTGCGGAGGCAGATTTGGCTTCGCGGATAAATCTCCGCAAATTCGATTCGTGTTGGTTGAAATTTTCGTTGAGGATTTTAACGGCAACTTTTCGGTCGAGTTTTTTATCCTGTGCAAGGTAAACCTCGCCCATCCCTCCCGCGCCGATTTGTTCGATTATCTCGTAGTGCCCGAAACATTTTCCCGCTTCGAGTTTTCTTGTTTCAATTTCAATCACATCTGCAACTTCGGCAATGGCGGGCCTTTCCATAAAACTTTCGGCACTGTCGAGCGATGACAAAAGCGACTCGACTTCCGCGAACAGGATTTCATCTTCGCCGCAGGCTTCATGAACAAATCTTCGGCGTTCATCCGGCTTTTGCCGCAAAGCCGAATCGAAAACTTCCCTGACTCTTTGCCATTTCTCGTCAGCCATAGCTTTTAGTCCAAAGTCCAAAGACTCAAGACAGTTTGAAACTGTAACCGAACTTTGACTGAATGACTTGGACTCTGGGCTTCTTATCGCGTCAATTCACGGTGCAGCCAGGCCTTTGCCATTCGCCAGTCGCGTTTGACGGTTGATTCGGAGATGCCCAAAACTTCCGCCGTTTCCACCACGTCCAGGCCGCTAAAAAATCTGAGTTCGACCACCTTTGCCAGATGCGCTTCCTTTGCGGCGAGCCGGTTTAAGGCTTCGTCGAGTGCGAGCAAATCGAAATCGGTTTCGCTGATGCTGATCGTCAAAGCATTTTCAAGCGGCAAATCGCTGTTAACACCGCCGCGTCTGACGCGATGTTTGGTTTTGGCGTAATCAATCAAAATGCGCCGCATCACCGTCGCGGCAATGGCGAAAAAGTGAGAACGGCTTTCCCACGCGACCGATTTTTGTTCGACTAATTTGAGATAAGCCTCGTGAACCAGAGCAGTGGTTTGGAGAGTGTGTCCGGCGCGCTCTTTTTGCAAATAGCGATGCGCCTGCCGATGCAGTTCCGTATAGACGAGTTTGAGGAAAGCGTCATCCGAATCGTCGCGCGGATGATCAATCCCTTGGCGTAACCCTTCCGTTATCTCACTTGCGGGACGCGCCTTATTTGTCATTGCCCAGCCTCGTTTGTTTCGTAAACGCCTTGTTTTTCAGCACTAAACTATACCTTTTAACCGATGAAGTAAATTTCCTAATAAATTTTGACCTATGTTTTCAAAAACTGTCGCGCTAACTAGATAGAGAGACAATTTCTCTCAATATCAGTTATAGGAGGAAGACTATGAACAACCTGAACTCTAACAATCGCTCAAAGCTTCTCAGTCGCTCGGCGGCATTTTGGCGTGCAGTTTGCGCTGCAAAAAAGATTGCCTCCGTCGCCAAAGGTTGGCAGTTGGCGTTGGTGGCAATCGTCGGCGCGTTCTCCTCTGTAGCCGTCGCGGCTGCCTTAACGCCTGCCTACCTGGCGAGCGGGGTGATTTTCGCGAGGGCAAGTTTTGCGGATCCGACCGACATCAAATTCAAGATTAAGGGTCAGGGTCAGGAAGTAATTAATGTAAATACGCCGGTGACATAGTGTTGCAGAAAATCGTTATTGCACCTGGCGGGCACACGGGCTGGCATAGCCATCCCGGACCAGTCGTTGTTCTGATAGGTTCCGGTGAAATGTCATTCTATGACGGCGACGATCCGACCTGCACGGTTCGCACCTATTCAGCTGGTCAAGCCTTCGTCGACAGCGGCCAAGGTCACGTCCACATAGCCCGCAACGAAGGAAGCGTGCCGCTCGAGCTTTACGCAACCTACTTCGATGTTACGCCCGGTGTTCCGGCCCCTGGTGCATTTCGAATTGATGCTCCCAATCCTGGAAATTGCAGTTTTTAGTTGCGGCAACTTCCGTCATCCCGGTGCTCTTGCATAAGACTTTAATCACATAAGGAGAAAAACAATGATGAAGAGAATGAATACTTAAAGACGCTCAAGTTCTCCAACGCATCAAGCCTTCGATTGGGGCTGCCTGCTGAGGCGGCCCTCAAGATCGGGTAGTGCCCTTGAAATTAGGGCACTACCCAGGATTTACTTTCGGCAAGTGTCGGCTTCGTTAGGCAATTTTTGGGAATAAGGATCCGGAAGCGGTCCGACTAGCTCGCTGTTATATTGCCCGTCTTATAGTCTTCCACCTTGGCCAGCTGGAATGATCCTAGATCTCTGATCAGTGAGTTTTGCTGGAAACCTTCCCAAAATGTTTCACGTTGATCCAAGATTTCCGGTAAAGCAAATATTCGCCGCCCCCGGCGATCAGATCAGAGTCGGTCACTCGCCGCTTTCTATTGCCAACCATACGAACCAGTGATATATCCCACGCCGTTGATAGTCATCGGGTGCGTCGATCAGCCCGTTCTAGTCAACCGACCTGATATTCAACATACATGTCTCGGACTCGTTTTCCCTGAAACGAATCAATCTAGCTGCGCCGTTGCTTTTGAAGCTGAGGAGATCGTAAAAAAGCCAAAGGGGGTGCGCACTCATGGAATCTCAAAACATGAAGTTGAGAACTGAGAAAGTGAAGGCAATCGCAAAAGATGTTTATCGATCACTCGGCTCCGGGTTTTCGGAAGATGTTTATGACAAAGCAATGCAGGTTGGTTTACGGCTTGCGAAAATACATTACGAAAGTCAAAAAGTTATCGAGTTAAAGTATAAGGACCACCACGTCGGAGAGGGTTATCCCGATCTTGTTGTACGCCTGGGACGAGAAAAGTTGATAATTGAATTGAAGGCTGTTGGTAGTGAAATGGGCTCAGCAGAAGAGCAGCAGCTAAGGAACTATTTGAAGATTTTGAACAGCAGCCGCGGTCTTCTGATTAACTTCCAGCAGCCAGGCAGAAGGAAAAGTAAAACGACACTTGAGTTCAAAGAAGTCCAGCTAGAGTAGTCTACCCCTCGCCGCTAATATGAAATCGGTTAAACAGTTAGCGCTTAAGTTGGCGAGCAACAAATCGCGTGTGGATGGATTTGGAAGAATTCAGTTGCACTCTGTGGTGATCAATGAAAGACCATGTGATCATTTTCAACTTAATTCAAGAGAATGACTGAACCGCCCGGTAGACGTTTCTCTCTAATAATGGCGTCATATATGATTTGCTCGTCGGAAGTCAGCGTAATGTCTTTACCGCGTCTCTCGATTAGAAGGCGCATGCCGATATGAGCGCCCCCGTGGTTTATCTTCTTTGGTAACTTCCCGGTGGCTCGTACATGTTGAAGCACTCCCATTTGAGCGTATAACGCAGCTGTCAGTTTCAATTCTCGCTCTACTTTGTTTGGAAGTGCCCCCTTTTCGGGCTCATCCCAGCAGACAACGCCAGCTTTAAGTTTGCCCTTGTCGATCCCGGGAACAGCGCGCACGAGACCGCGCACCCGGCTCATGGCAACCTTGGTTACGATACTGATATCCGCTTCTTGACAACTCTGACCCGGGCGCGCTCGAACATAGTCGAGCACCAGTTGGCGGTCCATGTCTTCGTTAGTAAGAGTTCGGTTTTTTCGCATAGTTGGTTTCGCCTTCTGAGAAGAAGCTGCTTTGCGGTATTGCTCCAGATTGCGCTGCAACTCCCGATGCAGCTGCTCCGGCGCTTTGCCTTTGGTTGAAAGAAGGGTGATCAATCGCTTTTTCATAAGACATAGGTTCCTCGCCGTTACCAATTTTATTTTTCGTAGCTTTAGGTACGCCGTTTTCCTAAACAGAAAAGCCACCAAACGCATCAGCGCTGGGTGGCTTCGGATTTCGGAGACGAGTTTTTCGGAAGCAAGGCTTCTGCACATCGAAGGTTCTTTGACCTTCAAGGCACCGTTGGCGTCTCCTGCCCGGTTGCCGGATCCTTTCGGATCGCTCGTGATGCCATTACATAATAACAAAAGGTCCCACCACGCACAACTGACGGAATTCTGAAAGCCGGCGCATCATCTATTTCAACCACGCCCTATCGCACTGCGCTGTGGTTTGTTTTGGCTTCAGACTCTTGGACGAAAACGATCTAACCCTCAGAGTCACAACCGCCGTTCATTATGTAGTTCCTATTGCCTCACGTGGCGAAAGTGATTCTCAATGCGCGCTTGCCCTATGCTAGGCGCGTCAGAGTCTTACGGATCTTTGATAGTCGCACCCGGCCTTTCACACTACTGCCCGGAAGAGCGATTGTTGCGTTCGGCTCAGTCGATTCTTGGCTCACAGATCGCTCGCTTCCTAACTCCGCCACGCGGACCGGACACCCAAGGCTCGCAGACCAACTGGTTCGATGAATCACGTCAAATTGGCGTGCCGGTCGCACCTTTTCCCCGCTGGATGGTTTGCTCGAAGTGCCGGTTGCTGGCCCCGATTAGTTCCGGATTGTTCGAGCCGAAGGTTTTTGCGTATCGGCCCCACCGAGCTTGCTACGTTCACAATTGCGCGACTCAAGGACGTTCACCGCTGGTGGTTCCAGCCCGCTTCATGGTGACGTGCGAGCATGGGCACCTCGATGATTTTCCGTGGATCAATTTCGTCCACAAAGGACCAACGAATTGCAAAGGGCTGCTGTACCTCTACGAAGTTGGCGCCAGCGGCGAAGCTCTTGACGTAGAAGTGAAGTGCGACGGGTGTGGAAGTCCCCGTCGTATGGGTCAGGCATTCGGTCCCAACAATCGCACCGTCATGCCCGCTTGCCGGGGACGACGCCCGCACCTTCGAGATGTTGATCCCAACGGATGCGATCAAGAGCATGTGAAGCCTATGCTGCAAGGTGCGTCGAACCTCTGGTTCCCCGTGCTGATCTCGGCGTTGTCGGTGCCGCAGGCTTCCGATGATTTGGGCCGCTTGGTGGAGGAAAATTGGGCGGTCCTCGATAAAGTGACGAGTATCGACGTGCTCAAGGCATTTCGGTTAATTGGCCAACTCAAGGATTTCAGCAAGTACAACGACGATCAGATTTGGGCGGCGGTCCAGAAAAAGATTCAGGGAAACGACGAAGGGCGTGAAAACCCGGACGATTTGAAGTCTCCGGAATGGAAGGTATTTTCCAACCCGACGAAAGCCAAAGAAAGCCGCACCTTCAAGCTGCGAATCGTCGATCCGCCAACCGACTTCACGAAACACTTCGAGAAGATCGTGCTGGTCGAGAAGTTACGGGAAGTCCGAGCGCTTGTCGGCTTCACTCGCATTATGTCGCCACGGGACTTCGATAGCCCCGCCGAATTGCCTCCCGAACAACGGGCCAAAATCTCACGCAAAGACCCGACGTGGGTTCCGGCCTGCGAAACACGCGGCGAGGGAATATTCTTCCAGTTTGCGGAAGCGATGATTAAGGATTGGGTCAAACGAAATCACGCCTATGACCGAGAGTTTGAACTTGGGCATGAGGCATGGAGGGCGACCAAGAACCTCGAACCGAATAAGGGCTATCCTGGAATCCGGTATGTCTTGCTGCACACGTTCGCCCATGCTCTTATCCGGCAACTGGCCATCGAGTGTGGCTACACTAGTGCCTCGATCACGGAGCGGATCTATTCTCGCAATCCAGCTGATGGCGATCCGATGGCGGGCGTACTGATTTACACAGCAGCTCCTGACAGCGAAGGCACATTGGGGGGCCTCTGTGCCCTCGGTGAACCCGAAAGGCTCGGTCGACACATTCGCGGGGCGTCGGAAAAGATGCGCTTGTGCGCCTCGGATCCGCTTTGCTCTGAGCATACCCTCGGGAGCGGTGATACGCTCCACGGTGCTTCGTGCCATGCCTGTTCGTTCCTACCAGAAACGTCTTGCGAACGGGGGAACAAGTATTTGGATCGGTCGGCTGTCGTCTCAACCGTTGAGCGAACCAATTTGGCCTTCTTCGAGTGACTGACGACCCCGGAACGAGTCATTGTCGAATCCGCCTACGCCCTGGCGTGCAGCTTGCCCAGCAGCACCGTCGAAGCGGTGGCGGAGGCGATTTTGACGACTCCAGAAGGATCGTTGCGGGCGGAAATCACGAAGCGGGTTGCCCACCATCAACATCGGGACATGGCCCTTGCGTTTGTGGACTGCTGGCGAAATGAGGTCAAGGACGTTGATGCCCGGACGGTCGCCGTGGCGCTGATGTCGGCGGCGTTGTCGGAGCAGACCCACCGAGGTTCGCAATCAGTAGAACTGGTGTGGACCGGTCCCCACACCGAAGCGACTCCCTTTCGTCGCACTGAACAGGCTATCCTGCAAGTCTTGGATGCCGCCAAGAGCAGGATCACCCTCGTCAGTTTTGCCGTGTATCGAATCCCGAATATCGGCAAGGCACTCGTGCGGGCTGCGAAGCGGGGCGTGAGACTAACCGTGATCGTGGAAACACCCGATAAGGTCGAAGGTGAAGGCGAGTACAGCACTATCAAGGCGTTGGGGCAGGAAGTGGCGGCGTGTTCGACGGTCTACTTTTGGCCGAAGGAGAATCGCCCACTCGGTGACAACAACAAGGTCGGCATCCTCCACGTCAAATGTGCTGTGGCCGATGGCGAGTGGCTGTTCCTCTCATCGGCCAACCTGACCCAACAGGCATTCACGATCAACATGGAGTTGGGAATGCTGGTCCGAGGCGGAACGATTCCGAGCCGGGTTGAGCAGCAGTTCGACCGGCTCATCCAGAGTGCGCAACTAAAAGAAGTATAGTTCAACTGCAACGACCTAATGAGTCTTCCTCGACTTTTTGCTCTCTCATTAGAGGAAAGGCCGAAGGTGCGATAACAGGCGGGAAATACGCAGTCTTGGGGCTAACGAAATAAAGAGAGAACTTTGTGACGTGGTTTGTGACGTAACCCTGCTATCTCGCACCAAATATCACCATATGACACCCGATGACACTGGTCGGCGAGACCACACTCAACCTGTTAATTAGCTTTGAGCTTGAGAGCCATTCGGTGGTGCGTGGTAGTAGTGCGGGGTTACTTCTGTTAACCGGAGGGTTGTAAGTTCGAGTCTTACCTGCGGAGCCAAAATCTTTGAGCCGAATGGGCAGCGTAAAGCGCTGCCCATTTTTTCCACTACCAATACTCGCTGATTTTTTTCGCGTAGTTCTCTCCAAAATTGCATACTAAGGTGAAGCCGCCTGACCATTCCTGGCGGCCAGTTCATCACAAACACGTTGGCATAAGTCTTTTCTGAGGCTAGTCATCTACCTTGGCCTGCGTCCGTTGGATTATGTCCTCTCACTTTTTGGGTCTATGATCCGGCAGTGGCGGTATCGTCGGCATGATCTTTTGGCCCTTGTCGCTGATGATCTTCGGCAAACTCCGGCCGCTAAAGATCCTTGAACTATTTGTTCTTCATTGTCCACTAAACGTTTTCCTCGGGGCGCATGACCGAAAACACAAACGACGACTTTACAGACGACGGCCCACGCCCGTCGCATTCCGGGCCCTCAAGCCATTACCCTGCTGGTGGATGGCGACGTCGCTGGGTGCCGTCGTCTTCACGCTTCAGAGTTACTTCACCTCGTACAGATCAGAACAGCCGTTGTCGCTGATCGATTCGGCGTATTTACAATTCACTTGGTCGTACCTATGGGCGCTCGCCACTCCCCTCGTACTTTAGGCCGCATCCCGGATTCACGTCGAACGAAGTAACTGGCTGCGAGCTGCATTGCTTCATGTTCCGATCAGCCTCGGTCTCAGCATCATTGTTACTGCGATTGGCCATGTCTTCGTCTGGCTTTACTGGGGTCGAACGATGGGCCGCCCCTTCTCGTTCGAGCGCATGACACGCTTTGTAGTTGCCAACTTCAGCGAGGGCGTCGGTATATACATGTTGATAGCGTTGTCGAGCTATGCCTTCAGCTACTATCGCCGCTACCGCGAATCGCAGATGCGGACTTTTCAGCTCGAGGCCCAGCTATCGCACGCCCAATTGCAAGCCTTAAAGATGCAGCTTCACCCGCATTTTCTCTTCAATACCCTCCACTCAATCTCTGCGCTACTCAACAAGGATCCCAAATCTGCACGGAAGATGATCAAGCGCCTAGGCGATTTTCTGCGGCTCACTCTGGAAAACTCCGGCTCACAGGAAGTAACGTTGGAACAGGAGATGACTTTCCTCCGTTGTTACCTGGAAATCGAGCGGGTGCGTTTTCAGGATCGCCTGGTAACCCGCGTTGACGTCCCTGAAGAGACGCTAGATACAAAAGTTCCCAATCTCATCCTTCAGCCCATCGTTGAGAATGCAACTCGCCATGGAATTGCGCCCCGTTCCACTCCCGGCCTCATCGAAATTGATGCGGAACGCCGGAACAGTACGCTTCGTATTCAAGTGCGGGACAACGGGCCCGGCCTTCCCAGTCATCGGACATCCGAGAATATGTTCAAGAAGGGCCTGGGGCTGGCTAATACGGAAAAGCGGCTGGAACAATTATACGGCGCAGCACATCTCTTCGATCTAAGCGACCATCCCGAGGGCGGGTTGGTAGTGACTCTGGAAATACCCCTTCATAAAGATGGCTCCGCCGACACTTCCGACGTTGTTTAAGTTTCCAGCCTTCCGGTCCTCAGACGTAACCACGAAATCTTTTGTCAGGAATGAGGGGACCGTGGTGTAACCACGATAGCAAGCTCCCCGCTCCGGTCCCTTCGCGCAACGAATTATGGCTGACTCTCCCGTCATTCGAGTTCTGTTGGTGGACGACGAGCCGCTCGCGCGCGAGATGCTGCGCGAAATGCTGCAGAAGAGCGATCCGCAGGTTGTGATTGTCGGCGAGTCGGTTAATGGTCACGAGGCGCTGGCGGCCATTCGCGAGCATTCTCCCGATCTACTGTTCCTGGATGTCCAGATGCCCGAATTAGGTGGCTTTGAAGTTCTCTCCGCGCTGGGTAAAAACGAGATCCCAAAAGTCATTTTTGTTACTACTTACGACCAATATGCGGTGCGCGCGTTTGAAGTCAACGCGCCAAGTCTCACGTCCTGAGCGAGCGAAACGGCGGCGTGGACCAACGCATTCTGGCTCTGCTGGAAGAGTTGAAAGCCCGGAGGTGCCTTCCCTGTCGATCTCGCGTGACAACGCGGGAACACCCGCGCCAACAACGGCTTCTCGAACAACAACGCGCTTGTGGTGGGAATTGCCAGCAACAATTTCCGCAACCGGGGCCTCGATTTCACGGCGCGTTACACTTTGTCGATGGCAAGAGACAATCTCAGCTCAACATTCAGCGATTCAAATGCGAATGTGAGTTTGGGTTTGCTCGATCCATTTGATCCGAAGCTTGACTATGGCTATGCGGACTTCGATTCGCGTCATCGCTTCGTGGCCAGCTTCAACTATGAAATCCCGTTCTTCAAAAACGCTGACAGTAGTTTTGTCAGGAACGTTCTGGGCGGTTTTTCGTTGACGGGCATCTTTAACGCTCGGACGGGCAGTCCCTTTACCGTTTTTGACTGCACGACCGCCAGCAGCGGCGCTTGCCCGCGATATGTACCGAGCACGGGCACGGTCACTTCCACCTCAGGCAATTTGGCCTCGGTAGGAGCAAACTCGTTCAACTATAATCAGCTGCCGGCGGCGAATCCGTTCGTAAATCCGCTCACCGGCACTGGAGTGGTTGGACCATTCCCAGCCCAGATGTCAACGCGGAATGCTTTCCGTGGTCCGGGCTTCTGGAACGCTGACCTTGGTCTATACAAACGGGTCAAGCTCAGCGAACGCTACACCATGCAGTTTCGCCTGGAAGTTTATCTTCTAGTTGCCGGCTACTGATTTTGCCGGGGCTAGATGACCGGTAAAACTCAAAGGGGAGCACTTCTGCTCCCTTTTTTTGCAATAGTTGCCAACCTTCCGCCAATCGATGTCTTCATCCACCGCGCTCAGATTGCAAGGCGCCGGCCCGGCCAATTGCCTCCGGAGTGACTTCGACCACTTTGGCCGTGTCAATTCTCAACGGGGACCCTGCAGATAATACCGCCGGCAGACCGCCGGGGTTGCCGCGATCGAATTCGATCTGAATGTTGTAAGTGCTGATAGAACCACCTCGGCCACCAATGTTCCCGATGCGTACGCGCCGCTCCCTCTTCACTCAAGTGAAATTAGCAACGTGAAAAACTGCGACCGTTACATCGGCGAGATTGACCATTAGAAAAAGAAATCATTGACTACTTCCTGATCTTAACTTATAAGTAGCGCATTCCCCGGCATTCCTCAATTGGGGGGGGGGAACACTCATGAAGTCGATCCTCATCGCCATCAGTGCACTTGACGCGCGCCGTCGCTTTTCTGACATCCTTTCAAATGCCGGCTATCATGTTCTTGCAGCGGAGTCAGGCGAGTCCGCGATAGAGCTTGCAAAGTCTGTTAATCCCGATTTAGTGCTTATGGCTATCGTCATGCCAACGCTCGATGGCTTGCAAACTGCATCTCGGCTGCGCGCAGTTTTAAGCTTCCCGGTACCAATAGTTCTGCTCGGAACTGTGACTCCCATCGGTATTGATGAAAAGCCATTGGCCTCTCTGGTTAATGATTACTTGAACCTCGACGTTTCTTCCGAGCAGTTGCTCGCTTGTGTCGCCAAGCATTTAGGAACTCCAAGTGTTTAAATCTCTGCTGAGGCTGCCCGACAGAGCAAGTACCCCCAAATATCCCACCCGAAAATTCTGCAGCCTCAATTGAAAGCCGGACGGAATGAATTCTTAAATCTTCCTATGATTCACTGCAAAGTTTTGTCTTCTGATAAACTAGTTTAGTAAGGTTCTTATGAACACGACCAAAATCCTCGTTGTCGACGACACGCTCGACCTGCTTGATCTTTATTCGATCTGGCTAAGGGAAGCCGGCTACAAAGTCGTACCCGCAGCCAGCGGAACCGAATGCCTCCGTCTGGTCGCGGAAGAGTTGCCGGATCTTGTTTTGTTGGATGTGATGCTGCCGGATCTGGATGGTATTGAAGTCTGCAAGACAATCAAAACGAATCAGCTGACAGCTGCTATTCCGGTCATAAACATTTCAGGCCGGTTAACGTCGGCTGATAATAAGGCCGAAGGTCTGGAAGCGGGAGCTGACGGTTATTTAACGAAGCCCTTCGATGCGCGCACGTTGCTCGCCCACGTAAGAGCGTTGTTGCGAATGAGGCAGACAGAAGAGGCGCTAAACAGAAGCGAAGAACGATTTAGAGCGGCTTTTGATAACGCATTAGATGCAATGTTGATTGCTGACGATAACGCAAATACCGTCGATGCGAATCCGTCTGCTTGTGCCATGTTTGGGGTCACCAAGGAAGAAATGCTGCAGCGCAAGCTCTCAGATTTTGTCGATGCAGGCCGCCGTCCCGAAGTTGAAAGAGCATGGCAAGCATTTCTCAAAGAAGGTGAGCAGTCGGGCGGTTTCCGCCTCTCTCGTCCAGACGGGACCACGCGGGAACTTGAATACCGAGCTAAAGCCCGCTTTCTTCCGAATCGCCATCTCTCCATTCTGCGCGACGTGACCCGGCGTAAACAAATTGAAGAAGAACTACGCTTGGCTCATGTCGAACTGGAAAAGAGAGTGGAACAACGTACTACGGAGCTGGTGGCAGCAAATAGTTTTCTGAAAAATGAAATAATTGAACACCAGCATACTGAGCAAGCACTCCGGGAAAGCGAAGAGCACATCCGGTTAATGGTTGATGGCATTAAAGACTATGCCATTTTTCTGTTAGACACCGAAGGACGCATTGCAAGCTGGAACGAAGGAGCTGCCCGTCTGAAAGGCTACCGCTCCGATGAAATTATTGGTAAGCCTCACTCGATCTGTTTTACGGCTGAGGACATTCGGGAGGGTAAGCCTGAGCTGGCGCTGAAGGTGGCAGCTGCGGAAGGACGCAATGAAGACGAGTACTGGAAGGTACGGAAGGATAAATCCAGGTTTTGGGCAAATGTCATTATCACAGCGCTGCGGGACGATGAGCATCGCTTGCGCGGCTTTGTAGACATAACTCGCGACATCAGCGAGCGCAAGCGCGTAGAAGACGCGCTCAGGCAGAGCGAAGAGCAGTATCGCGAGCTGGTCGAGAACATCAGTGACATCATCTATGCGACTGACGACAAAGGAGTGGTCACCTATGCTAGTCCTGCAATACTGTCCACGGGATTCAAACTTTACGAAGTCATAGGCCATCCTTTTAGCGAATTCATCTATCCGGAAGACTTGCCGCAGACGATCAGCAGCTTTCAGCAAAGCGCTTTTGGCCATAGTGAACCACTTGAGTTTCGCCTCTTAACCAAAACAGGCGGAATACGTTGGGTGAGTAAATCCAGCCTACCGGTATTTCACGGCGATCGTTTCGCAGGAACCAGAGGGTTGCTGGTGGATATTACTGAACGCAAGCGTGCGCAGGAAGCGCTACAGTCAACAAACCAGATGTTGCAAACATTAATTTATTCTTCGCCTCTGGCCATAGTCGTGCAGGAGCAGGACGGGAACGTCAACTTGTGGAACCCGGCGGCTGAACAGATGCTCGGTTGGACTGAAGCGGAGGTTCTGGGTCGCCCGAATCCGCTCGTCCCGAACGGTAAAGAAGCCGACTTCGAGGCGTTACGCCAAGACGGCATGGTAGGCAGCAGCGCAGTAACCGGCCTGGAGAAAATTCGCCATCGAAAGGATGGCTCACCGATATACCTGAGCTCGGCTGTCGCTCCACTTAGCGGCGCGGACGGCGGCAGTATGGGCACTGTCACGATTATGGCGGACATAACGGAGCGCAAGCGGGCGGAGGAGAAGCTGCGAGAAACCAACGAGACTCTCCGTACGCTAATTCAAGCCTCGCCCCTAGCCATTGTTGGTTTAGATCCTGCGGGAATCGTGACTATGTGGAACCCCGCCGCGGAATACATATTCGGCTGGACCAAAGAGGAAGCCCTTGGCCGTCCGCTTCCCAGCGCTCCGGAAGATAAACAAGATGAGTTTCGTGCTTTGCGTGAAGGTGTAATGCGGGGCGAGGCATCCACTGATATGCAGATACGACGCACAAGAAAGGACGGTTCACTAATTGATATCAGCCTCTCCACGGCGCCGTTGCGTGACGCTGAAGGAAAAATTATCGGCATGATGGGCATTATGGCTAACATCATGGATCGCAAGCGCATCGAGGAAGAGCGCGCGCAGTTGTTAAGGAGGCTGGTCACTACCCAAGAGGAAGAACAACGCCGCCTCTCTCGTGAACTTCACGATCAGACTGGCCAGTCACTCGCTGCGCTCATGCTGGGGTTAAAGTCAATTGAAGATTCGAATCAGCTTGAAGAGGATGCTCGCAGCCGACTGCGCCATTTGCAGGAACTCACCAATCAACTTGCCCATGACGTTCATCATCTGGCTTCCAACTTGCGGCCGACGGCCCTTGACGACCTGGGTCTCCACACAGCCTTGTCAAATTATGTGGAAGAATGGTCGGGTCGCAGCAAAATACGCGCAGACTACCACAGTAATGGTCTGATGAAGGAGCGCCTTCCCAGGCTAATTGAGACAGCAGTTTACCGAATTGTTCAAGAAGCGTTGACCAATGTGCTGAAACACGCAAACGCACAAAACGTCAGTGTTATCGTCGAGCATCGCGGTAACAGAGTGCAGGCCATTGTCGAAGATGACGGCATTGGTTTCAATGCAGAAGGCCGCTTGAGTGCAACGAACGGAGAGCGCAGGTTAGGGTTGTTGGGAATGCAAGAACGAGTAGCGCTGGTGGATGGGGATCTAACCATTGAATCCACCCCGGGCTCCGGCTCAACGGTGATTGTCCATATTCCAGTCTCAACGAAGCAGTCGGAGGCAGATACTAAGTGACGAAACTACGGATCTTCTTAGCGGATGACCATGCAGTTCTGCGTGACGGACTCAAAGCACTTGTAAACGCGCAAGCTGACATGGAGGTCATTGGGGAAGCCGACAACGGCCGCACTGCCTGGTTGAAGGTTAAAGAGCTTTTGCCGGATGTAGCGGTTATGGATGTCTCGATGCCTGAGCTTAATGGGGTACAAGTTACTGAAATACTCAAGCGCGAATGTCCTCAAGTAAAAGTGCTGGCCCTTACTGCCTATAAGGATAAGGCTTATCTGGACCAATTGCTCAAAGTTGGCGCCTTGGGGTACGTGCTAAAAATGTCGGCAGCCGAAGAGTTGATCGAGGCCTTGCGAATGGTCGCAGCAGGGAATGTGTACGTTGATCAGGAAATGACTGAAAAGATCGCCGAGGGTTACGTTCGGAATCAATTCCTCCGGGGAGCGACGCGGCACCGCGAGTTGACCAACCGGGAGGAAGAGGTGATGCGGCTTATTGCCAAGGGCTACGCCAACAAGGAAATCGCAAACCAACTGGATATTAGTGTCAAAACCGTCGAATCTCACAAGACCAACGTAATGGAGAAGCTGAACCTGAAAAGCCGTACTGAGATTGTACGTTATGCGGTCCGCCAGGGATGGCTGCAGGACTCATAGCGTCGCCAGCACTCGCCTATCTCTCAAAAGTCGCAACAAGTCTAACTATAGTCAGGGGATTCCCTGACCTCTGCTGGTGTTTTCCTGATAGCCAACATTGCCTTGCATGGATAAAGGTATTACAGAACCCCTTGCATTAAATTAGCTTGGGGATATGCAAGCAAGGAATGAAATGTTGTGCTTAGCTCACCCACTCCCACGAGCAGGTTTCCTTCGGACCCACTCACATTCGATCCAATGGCTAGTCTTAATCAGGATAAGAGCTTCAAGGCTCTCCTGATTGAGGACAATGCCATTGACGCTCGATTAATTCGGAGTGCACTGGCTCATAATGAGCAATTTCCGCCTGATGAGTCCCTGTTTGAGCTCGAAAGTGTGACTTGCCTCGCCGAGGGTCTCGAGCGGCTCGCTCAAAAAGACATTGACGTTGTTTTGCTGGATCTCTCCCTGCCTGACAGTCAGGGCCTGGAGACTGTTGCTGCAGTACGCGCACAGTCGCCAAATGTTCCCATTGTCGTGATGACCGGTCTGGACGATGAGGCACTTGCAGTCAGCACTCTGCGACAGGGTGCGCAGGATTATTTGGTTAAAGGCCACGCCGATCGTCGCACCTTAATACGAGCCATCCGCCACGCAATTGAGCGCAAGCGCGCCCAGGAGGCGCTACGGGAGAGTGAAGAAAAATTTCGCTCGATAGTCGAAACCACCAACGAATGGATTTGGGCCATAGATCTCCGGGGGGATCTTACTTATACCAATCCTGCTGTCAGCGTGATTCTGGGATATAGCCCTGAAGAACTGCTCGGCAGCTGTTGGGCGCTGCTCATGCATCAGTCTGATCGGCAATTGCTTCTGACCCGGTTGGCGGAGGCTGTGATCCAAAAGACGGGTTGGTCCGGACTGGTGATGAGGTGGAAACACAAAAACGGCAGCTATCGACACTTGGAAAGTAATGCGCTCCCCATCCTCGATTCAAGCGGAAATCTCCTGGGTTATCGCGGGTCGGATAGGGATATTACCGAGGCGGAACAAGCAAAGCAGGAGCGCCGGCAACTACAGTTGCGATTGGTGACCGTACAGGAAGAGGAACGACACAGGCTTTCGCGCGAGCTGCACGACCAAATGGGTCAATCGCTGGCCGCTCTTATGCTGGGACTCAAATCAATGGAAAATGCGGATCCGCGTCAATATGCAGTCGGACTTCGTTTGCAGCATTTGCACGAGCTTGCCAATCAACTCGCGCAGCAAGTACACACCGTGGCGATGGACCTGCGCCCCACAGCGCTCGATGACCTTGGCCTTGAGACTGCTTTATCAAACTATTTAGAGGAATGGAGCGAGCGAAGCAGAATACCCGCAGACCTGCACAGCGTGGGCTTGGGCGAACGGTTGCCGACACATATCGAAACAACAGTGTATCGCATTGTGCAAGAAGCGCTCACCAACGTGCATAAGCATGCTAACGCCGATAGCGTTAGCGTGATTGTGGAGTTCCGTGACAATCGGTTACAGGCCATTATCGAAGATAACGGGAGCGGTTTTGATACCGATGCTTTGATCAGTGCGCCGGTTAAAGATCGCCGCCTGGGATTACTTGGGATGCAAGAGCGAATCGCACTTGTCGGGGGCTCGTTCAATATCGAGTCTACGCCCGACTTTGGCACCACACTCTTCGTCCGCATTCCGGCATCGGGATCAAACCAGGAGGCTGCCCAATAATGGACCGGTTACGCATCTTCTTAGCTGATGACCATGCGGTGTTGCGGGATGGACTTAAAGCCATGGTAAACGCGCAACCGGACATGGAGGTGGTGGGTGAAGCGGACAACGGCCGCACTGCATGTCAGAAGGTAAGGGAGCTACTTCCGGATGTAGTGGTGATGGACATCTCAATGCCGGAAATGAACGGCGCGCAGGCCACCAAGCGGCTCAAGGAATTATGTCCTCAGGTAAAAGTACTGGCGCTCACCGCTCACGAAGATAAGGGATATTTGCGGCACCTGATCGAAGCGGGCGCCGCGGGGTTCGTGCTCAAGCGAGCTGCGACCCTTGAGCTAATCCAGGCAATCCGAGTAGTCGCCACTAACGGAGCATACATTGACCCAACATTAGCAGGTGAGGTTTTGAGTACTTCCATGCGAAAGCCTCGCCGACAGGATGCTTCGGACCGCAAGGTATTAAGCGAGCGGGAAACAGAAGTGCTGCGTCTCGTGGCTTGGGGGTACAGTAATAAGGAGATCGCCGCGCAACTCCGTATTAGTGTCAAGACAGTGGAAACGTACAAGGCCCGGCTGGCCGACAAGCTGGAACTCAAGAGCCGTACTGAGATTGTTCGCTATGCCGTTCACCAGGGATGGCTTCAAGATACTTAGTCTTCATCCGGTCTTTGCACACTTTTTCATAATAAAGACGATCTCTTTCCCATAGTCAGGGAATTCCCTTACAGACTTCGTTGTTTCCCCATAGTCAGCGGCTCCAGTGGAAGGCGATAAAGGGCAGTGCCAGAAGCGCCGCATTAATTTTTCGTCGGTCATGCGTTAACTGAAGAAGTTGAGCGTAATTTCTGCCAGTCCAATCTGCTATGAAGACTTCCAAGATGACAGCCCAATCAGGAGAGAGTAACAAGTCGGTGACTCATCGCCTGACGATGCTGTATATCGTCGCGCTTAGTCTAACGGCGCTGCTTGCGATTCTTGGCGAGGTCCTCCTCCATCGCGAGGTCTTGAACGATCGAACGATGCGCTGGTGATGAATGTTGCCGGACGCCAGCGCATGTTGAGTCAAAAGTTGAGTAATGCAGCTCTAGCCATAGAGACGAGCGCCGACCCGATGGTGCGAGCCCGCCGTGTGGCGGAACTGCGTGACGTGGCTGCGCTCTGGGAGCATTCACACGAGGGTTTGCGGCGCGGTAGTCCCGAACTGGGATTGCCAGGTCACAACAGCCCGGAAACAGATAGGCTTTTCTCCGAGATTGAGCAGCAATTCCAAATCATGCTGGCTGCCACCAGAGAATTGGTAGAGCTTGAGACAAACGGCAGTAAGGACTCGGCTCGACATACCAGTCTCCTGCCGATCATTGAAAGGATTCTGACGGCTGAGCCTTTGTTTCTGACAGGCATGGAGCGGATTGTTAACCAATATCAACATGAATCCGAAGCGAGCCTCGCCCACCTTCAACGCACTCAATATTTGCTACTCGCCACTATCCTGATTGTCTTGTTGCTTGAGGCGGTCTTAATCTTTCGCCCAGCGACGCGGAAAATCGATCAATCCATCACGACGCTCGTCGAAGCAACGGACGCTAGAACAAAAGGCCGCGCTGGTCAGTTTGCTTCAAACGATAGCGGTCGCGGCCAACCAATCCACGACAGTCGAAGAAGCGCTTCAGATTTCTCTCGACAGCGTTTGCGCCCACACTGGCTGGCCTATTGGTGATGCTTACCTGTTAGACGAATCAACGCAGGAACTCGTCCCAACGAAACTCTGGCACTTGAATGACACGGCAGACTTCAAGATTTTTCGTTGCGTGACAGACAACACACGTTTCGTCTCGGGTGTAGGTCTGCCGGGACGTATTCTGGCAAGTGGCAAACCGGCGTGGATCATGGACGTAACGAAAGACCCGAACTTTCCACGGGCTAAGCATGCGCAGGACATTGGGGTGCGTGCCGGCTTCGGGTTCCCGTTGATGGTCAGTGCGGAGGTGGTCGGCATACTGGAATTTTTCTCGCCTGAGGCGATTGAACCTGACGAGGACCTATTGGAAACGATGGCGCACGTCGGCACTCAGCTTGGGCGGGTCGTCGAACGCAAGCGGGCTGAACAAGCGCTGCGCGAATCAGAGATGAAATTCCGATCTGTGACCCAGTCAGCCAGCGATGGCATCATTGCGGCCGATGGCAAAGGACAGATTATTTCATGGAACAACGGAGCTCAGCGCATCTTTGGTTATGAGGAAGCAGAAGCTTTAGGCAGCCCGTTGACCCTGATAATGCCGGAAGTATATCGGTCTGCTCACAAGCCTGAAATAGAGCGACACGCCGCAACCGGCGAGACTCACGTCATCGGCAAGACGGTTGAGCTATATGGGCTGAGAAAAGCTGGCGAAGAGTTTCCCCTGGAGCTTTCCCTCGCCACTTGGAAGAGTGGGGAGGAAAGATTTTACAGCGGGATCATCCGCGACATCACTGAGCTCAAACAGATAGTTAACGCACTTCGTGAGAACGAGGAGAAACACCGCGAACTGATCGAGAATGCTAACGATATTATCTACACTCTGGACTTGTCGGGGCAATTTACCTCGCTCAACAGAGCGGGCCAGCAGCTCACCGGTTACACGCTAGCGGAAGCCTTGCAAATGAACATCTTTGACGTGATCGGACAGGATGATGTCGAACGGGTGCGTCAGAGGATGGCAAAGAATCTCGCTGGCACGCCGCAGCCAGATTTCGAGTTGGAGATTTTTGCCAAAGATGGTGGCCGGATCAGACTGGACATCAGCAGCCGCTTGATTCGTCAAAACGACGTAGTGGTGGGCATCCAAGGCATCGCTCGTGACATCACCGAACGCAAGCGGGCAGAGGAAGTAATAAGACTGCGCGAGATTCAGCTCACTGAAGCACAGCAGATCGCTCATCTGGGCAGTTGGGAGTGGGATGTGCTGAAGGATGAGGTGCGCTGGTCGGATGAGCTATATCGTATCTTCGGCGTGCAGCCACAGGTGTTTGGCGCTACCTATGAAGCGTATTTAAGCTACATCCACCTCGACGACCTTGGGATGGTGGAGAGCGCAGTCGAAAACGCTCTTCACGATAAAGTGTTTCCCCGTTTTGACAACCGGATTATCCGTCCGGATGGGACGGTACGGGTGCTTCAGGCCAGTGGCAGAGTGATTGTTGATGAGGGCGGACGAGTCGTTAAGATCGTAGGCACGGCGCAGGACATTACACAGCACAAGCGCATGGAAAACGATTTGGAGCAAGCACGTGACGCGGCACTCGAAGCTTCCAGACTGAAGTCTGAGTTTCTCGCCAACATGAGCCACGAGATAAGGACACCACTGAACGGCGTAATGGGCATGTTGGGTTTATTGCTCGATAGCAAGTTGAATAAAACAGAACGCGAACTGGCCGAAATGGCGCGAGCGAGCGCTGAATCCTTACTATCGATTGTCAACGATGTGCTCGATTTTTCGAAGATTGAAGCCGGCAAACTTGAAATTGCACAGGTGCCGTTTGATTTGCGCGCCTTAGTCGAAGAGGTAATCGGCATTGTCTCAACCTGGGCTGAGCAGAAGAATCTCGACCTTATTGTTCGTTATTCGCCAACAGCGCCGCGTCAGGTCGTAAGTGACCCCGGCCGTATTCGCCAATGTTTGCTGAATCTACTTTCTAATGCGATCAAGTTTACAGAGCAGGGCTATGTCTATCTCGATGTTGAGGCCAAGGAGCAGAGCACCGACCATATGGCTTTCAAGTTCACTATCACGGATACCGGAATCGGCATTCCGTCAGACCAACTCGATCACAGCTTTGAAAGATTCACTCAGGTCGATGGTTCCATCACGCGCAGGTACGGCGGCACGGGCCTTGGCCTGGCGATTACAAAAAGACTGGTCGAAATAATGAGTGGGACAGCTGGTGTTGCTAGCGCGCCGAAAAAGGGTTCAACGTTTTGGTTCAATTTGCCACTGCTACTGGACGAAGACGCGCGACAGCCGGTTGGCCCTGCCGGGCTTGCTGAGGTCCGAATAATGATTGTTTCCGGCAACGAAATAAACCGGCGCGTGCTTCACGAACAAATAATAAGTTGGCGCCTGCGCAATGGAAGTTGTGAATCGGGCGAGGAAGCTCTTAAGCGCTTGCGAACGGAATATGCAGCTGGAGATCCATATCAAATCGTGCTCATTGATTACCAGTTGCCGGAAATGGACGGATTGTCCCTCGGCAAACTTATCAAAGCTGATGCAGCGCTGAAAGCGGCCAAGCTTGTTTTGCTCACTTCGGTTCGCCATCAAGAAGATATTGCTACTGCAAAACACGTGGGATTCGCGGCGTATCTAACGAAACCCGTCCGCCAATCACAACTGATGGACACACTCGTAAGTATCTGGTCCAACGAATCCGCTAGCTCAGCAGAGATCGTCACGAATCGCGCGTGGCGTAACGAGCACAATGCCGTCCAGCTTAAGAAAAGTAGTGCCCGCGTGTTGGTGGTCGACGACAATGCAATCAATCAAAAAGTCGCGCAGTTAGCTTTGCAACGGTTAGGGTGTCAAGTAGATCGCCGCAGACGGAAGAGAGGCAGTCGAGATGACGGGCAAGCATCGTTATGACCTTGTGTTTATGGATTGCGAAATGCCCGTGCTGGATGGGTACAAAGCTACGACTGAGATAAGACAAAGGGAAAACGGCTCGGGGCGAGTTCCCGTTGTGGCAATGACCGCGCGCGCCCTCGAGGGCGATCGTCAACTGTGCCTGAGAGCGGGAATGGACGATTACATAAGCAAACCCCTTCGACTGGCAGATTTTGCGTACGCACTAAACGGGTGGGTTGGAGTAATCCGCAATGACAGCAAATCAGAAACGCGAGAGTCAGAACTTCAGGGGCCAGCAGTTGGTATGGATGATCTGGTGCGGTTGCGAAGTCTCGTTCCCGACGAAAAGGCGCTGTCAGAACTGTTCGATGCTTTCATCAACCAAGCGAGGGACCTAATTGCGCCATTACACACCGCCGTGGAAAACAATGACTCAGCAGAGTTAAGGAAACTAGCGCATAAACTCCTGGGAGCGAGTGCGAATCTCGGTGCCTCAGTAATGTCCCAAATCTGCAAGCTGCTTGAAGAGAAAGGTCGCACGCAAAACTTGGAAGGTGCAACCGAGCAGATAAAACAATTGACCCAAGAGCTCTCGCGCGCGGAGTTATTTTTCTCCTCTCTGCCGCAGGCAGGCCACACCGTCACGTGAGAATATTGTAAAACTCATTAGCGGCCGCTGACCGTCGATCCTCTCGAAGAACGGTGCCGTCAGGCGCATTCCCTCCTTTCAATTCTCTTAAACCTAGAGGTGGCGGTACCGTTTTCACCCCGCCTTCGCTGTCAGGGTGTTCCCCTTACGTCCGGCAATACCCCCACTCAATTCAGCACTCTTCCCGATATCGCCGACCGCGCGATGGTCGTTAAATATTAGTGTATTTAGCGGGAGTCAGCAGCGATTGAACAACAAGAATTAGCGAATGGGAATGAAAAAGAGCCGGAGTCGCGCTGATGTTTGGAGACGGGGAGGCCATCACAATGTTGAAATACTTTCTGAATTTACAAGGATTATGTGTTGCCCTTTTGCTTGCCTTTTGCTGCGTCGCAGTTGCGGCGCAAGAGGAGCGTCTGGCCCGTCTTGAAGATCCCACGGCTTCTGCCAGGGGCCGGGAAATCAGCAAAGCACTCTCATCTCCGACAATTACTGCAGCCCCCGAACAGTTGATATCTCGTTTCCTAATTGCCGAGCAACAAGTTCGGGAGGCCCTTAATTCCCATACGTTCAGACGGGATGTGCTTCTTCAGACTATAGGACGCAAAGGAGAGGTCACCGGTGAATACATCCGGAATTCTCTGTTTGTTTTTGACGATCGCGGCAACCGAATTGAGCGCGTGCTTTTTCATCCACGCTCGACCCTCCGCGGAATGAAAATCACTAAGGAAGACATTCAAGATCTTGCGGGTGCCCAGTTACTCGGAGTGGACATCAACGAGTGGGACAAATATTTCCTCACCTTGGTGGGTGAAGACACACTCAATGGACGTAAGGCATACCTAATCGACGTTAACCCAAAACAAAAGCCTGATCCCCACCGCATGAGTGAACGTGCCTTTGTGGGGCGGATCTGGGTTGACGCATTGAGTCTGAATGTTTTGAAGGTTCGAGGTGTAGTCCAACCTCAAGGAAAACAACGCTTCCCGGTTTTTGAAACCTGGCGCGAAGGGCCGGCTGGAGCGCTGCTATTTCCGGTGCGAACAAACGCCGACGAGGTCCTCCATTTTGCCAATCAGCATGACGTTCACTACCGAATCAGTGTCAGGTATTACAACTACAAACGCTTTGCCAGCACGGTAAAGATTACTGATGTGGACCAGCCATGACCAGGCACGCGGCCGAAGCTGATGCCAATGGTTCTTTCTGGGTTTTTTTCAGAATGGAAACGACGTGACGCGAAAACCACTAATTCTTATTAGCTGTCTGCTACTGCAATTCGGAGTGGCAATTGGCCAGACCAGACCTTCGGAATGCAAGACCGATCGCAATGCGCCGCCAGCTGGTCGCTATGCCTGGCCTCACGACGCCCGTGTGCAGGTCTATTTCGTCCGCGGCATGTTTACGAAGGAACAGCAGCAGGCTTTGCTAAAAGCGATGGCCGGTTGGTCCGAGAGTGCGAAAAGAAACGGCGCCGGAGTTACTTTTGTTTACGTGGGCGAGACGGATGGTGCTCGCACCTGCACTAATTGTCTGACGGTTACCCGGCGGGAAGTCTACAAGAACGACCGCAAGCACTATGCGTTTTTTGTTCCCTTGGGAATGAAGGCGCAAGGACTACTTAAATCAGCGTGGATTGATTTAGATGTGGCGACTACTGAGCCTCAAGCACTTCAGGGATTTATGGCCCATGAGCTAGCCCATGGCATGGGGCTGTGGGATTGCCCAAAGTGTAAGAAGAAGCAATCCATCATGAGTAGCTTTCCGGGAATCAATAAAAATAACGGTTTGCTGGAACCCTCGGTCTGTGACCTTGAAGTCATGCGCGAGGTCTTTGAAAAGCAAAGGCACGGTATAAACATAGATGCGCAAACGGCCGCCATCAGGGTTGAATCGGACACGCCGTAACGATTATAGGTTTCTTGATTTCACCGATGAAGATCAACATCTTAAAAGTTCGAGTGAGACCAACGATGCGAGAGGTCTTCAAGTTTTGCGTTGTAGTTTTGGGTGTCTGTTTCCTGGTATTTGTCTTTAGCGTCAACCAAAAAGCTTTTGCACAGAAGCGCGACCAGGTTGTTTCGGGTTGTAAACTTGGCGTCGATGCTCCTCGCTACGGTTTCTGGACCTGGGCGGCGAAAAGCAGAGTGAAAGTTTTCATACTCGCTTCCAGCTTTAAGCCTGCTGAGCTCCCCCATGTCCTAAGGCCGCTTGAAACCTGGAATGCAGTGGCCGATCTCTCAACATCACATGTCCAATTTGTTTACATGGGTACGGCAGCAGAGATGCAGACTTGCGATAATTGCTTAACCATCATGCGCGGGCCTGTCGCGGAAAAGCGGCATGCCGCAGAACTCCAGGCCGCGAGTAAGAACCGGGATCAGATCATCTCGTATGCAAGAATAATTTTAGATCCGCGCATTTCGGATTTCAGCGCACTCACCAACGCCGTGGCGCACGAGTTGGGCCATAATTTTGGTCTGTTTGATTGCTTCGCGTGCCACGGCCCCTCCACCGTCATGAGCTATATTCGCAAATCGGGCGGTCTGAATGGTCCCACTGCGTGCGATGTCGCCCAGATTAAGGCAGCCTATGAGGAACTCAAGCGCCACGTGCGGCCCGCGCCCGTGCAAGCACGACTCGTGATTGCTGATGAAGGGGAAGAGCCCGTTGAAGACGACACACCAATAGTGATTCCACCGCCTGAATCGAAGTAACTTACCTCAACCAATCCTCACCTACCTCTCCCAATCCGCTTGGCGTAAGGGTTTTGCCTGACACGCGCTCGTGTTTCCTGATAGCCCCGTCGGCTCAAAAAGAAGATAAATGAAGTTGAGAGGCAGGCCCACGCTGGCGTTCGCCGCAGTGGACGCGACGCAGTGACAGTGCCGGCCGAGTAAGCAGCACTTCTAAAAGATGTTCATTCAGACATCAGGGTCAAAGTCGAGCTTGAAAGCCTATGAAAATCCTGTTGGCAGAAGACGATGTGTTCTCGCGCACCTTACTGAGCGCAACGATCAAGCGTCTTGGTCACGATCCGGTAGCAGTCGCTGACGGGCAAGAGGCAATTGATACTTACCGAAGAACCCATTTTTCGCTCGTCATATCCGACTGGGTTATGCCGCGTGTTGACGGCCTGAGCTGTGTAGTCTAATCCACTCGGAACGACGCCAAGATTACACCTACATCATGTTGTTAACCGTTATGGAAGGAACACAAAGCCTTCTTGAGGGTCTCAAGGCAGGCGCCGACGATTTTATTACCAAGCCGTTCAATGAAGCTGTTTTGCAGGCGCGAATAATCGTTAGTGAGCGCATTGTAAATATTCAGAATGTTAATCGAGCTTTCGCGCGGCTAATCCCAATTTGTTCTTACTGCAAGAAGGCACGCAATGATAGCCAGTACTGGCAACGTCTCGACGAATTTCTTCTGGAACAGCCTGACTTGCAGTTGAGTCATGGAATCTGTCCCGAGTGTTACGAAAATACCGTTAGACCGGAACTTGAGAGAATACGAGTTGAACGTCAGGCCGCTGCGCGGGTAGTACTTGGTCAATCGAATCATTTCTGAATTTAATTATGAAAGCACTGCTTGAAATGGGAACCAAGTCGACGCTGATGGGATCGATAAGTCGTCCGAAGATAATTGCTCGCGCGATCCTTACGGCGATCATTCTGGTGGGACTCGGAGTGCTGATTGGCTGGCATCTGCATCTGCGATTTCTAGTTCAGATTATGCCTGGCGTTATTCCCATGCAGTACAACACCGCTCTTTGTTTCATTGTGATGGGTATCAGCGGCCTTTTGGTGGTGGGGCGTCGAGGTCTCCGAATTTTGCCTGTGATTGGCGGATTGTTATTGACCGTAATGGGGAGCCTCGTCATTTACGAATACGCAAGTGGAACGAGCCTCGGAATCGATACCGCATTCTTTTATCCCTGGGACCTCACGCTGCTGAGTATCCGGGCCGTATGGCCCTTACCAGCGCAGTCAGTTTCGTTAGTTCGGGAATCGCGCTCATCTGGCTTTCGGTCCGGCGCGACTCGCTGGCTCCATTCGCAATCTTGCACACACTGCCTTTGAGTCTTGGCTTAACTTCCACACTTGGATACGTCTCAGGAATCACGTTCGTTCTTCCATTTCAACTTGGCAGCCAAATGGCGATTCATACGGCCATTGCGTTTTTCTTATACGGCGGAGTAATGCTGTTTATGCATGGCATGAAGCGCCGCACAGCGATCAGGGAATTCCGAAATGGGCGCCTGCCATTGGGATCCTGATGGTGCCGATACTGTTCCTCGGCATCGGAATAACTGCACAACGCAATTCGGCCCTCGGATGGGCAGTCCCGTTCTTCATAGGCCTGCTCGCCTCCGTAATCTTTGCGGTCGCCGCTTATAAACTTACGCACTCACGCATCAACCAAAAAGGTCTGATCCTCGTTTCCATTCCGCTTATCTTCGTGCTGATCTTCGTGATCTTTGTCACTCAGATGAGTCATAAGAGCGAGCAGGCTCAAGCGTCTTACCTGCACTCGAAAGAAATCACTTTATCGACCGAGGTCCTCTTCAATGATTTGGTTGATGCTGAAGCCAGTATCCGGGGCTATGTGCTGACCGGCGATTCGGCATTCGCCGCACCCTTTCAACGCGTAACCCGGGAGATACCCAACGAGATTGAAAGACTTCGCGAGCTAGTGAAAGACAATCCCGGCCAGCAAGCTCGGGCAGCGAAGCTAGGCACAAAAGCGATCGAGAAAATATCTTTTCTTACCAGTGTCGAACAGTTGATGCTCATAGGTCCCAGGGACCAGGCCGTTGAGCGGGTTAAAACCGCCGAGGGACTGGTGATTATGAATGAATTTCGCCAGGCCAGAGAAGAATTCATGAAAGAGGAACGACGGTTAGATACCGAGCGTCGTGCTGCGGCGCAGAACGCGTGGCAAAGGTTTAACTGGTTATTGGTCGCCGGAAGCGCGATGGATTTATTTCTAACGGTGCTCCTGGCTGTTTTGTTCACTGGTGGGATCAGCAAGCGCATCGTCGCGTTGACGGAAAATGCGAAGGCCCTCGCGCGAGGCGCGCCGCTTTCACCCCGGCCCATGACGGGAAGCGATGAGATTGCACATCTGGACCACGTCTTTCGCGAGATGGCGGAAGGCTTACGTGAAGCCGCGCGGAAAGAGCGCGCAATTTTCGAGAATGCCCTGGACATCATCTGCTCCACTGACGGGAAGGGCAGATTCTTAAAGATGAGTCCCTCCAGCTTCAATATTTGGGGCTACCGGCCTGAGGAAATGATCGGCAGACACTTTGCCGAATTCCTGGCCGCGGATGATATCGAAAAATCTGAAATAGCGTCAGCAGAACTCGCCGGCGGGCACGCGTTGACCAATTTCGAGAATCGTTATCGTCACAAAGATGGCTCAATCGTCGAGATGCTTTGGTCGGCATGGTGGTCTGAGACCGACGGCGTTGTGTTTGCGATGGCGCGCGACATTACCGAACGTAAACGTAGCGAGTCGGCATTGCGAGAATCCGAGGAGCGTTATCGTCTATTGTTCGAAGGAAACCCACAACCGGTCTGGGTCTACGATCTCGAGACCTTCGAATTTCTTGCCGTTAACCAGGCTGCGATTCGCCACTACGGATATTCGCGCGAAGAATTTCTCGCCATGACTATCAAAAGCATCCGTCCTGCCGAAGATGTTCCTTCCCTGTTAAGTAATCTCTCGGGAGCATCTTCTGATGAGCCAAAGGCTTGCCGCCATCTTAAAAAAGATGGGCAGATTATCGACGTTGAGATCGCATCGCACAAATTAATCTTTGCCGGGAGAAAAGCCGAGATAGACCTGGCGAACGACATCACGCAGCGTCTGCTGTTGGCTCAACAAGGGAAACGCGCGAACGAAAAGATTAGTCAAATAAACATCGAATTACGCGAACGTACGGCGCAGATCGAGACCGCCAACAAAGAACTTGAAGCTTTCTCTTATTCAGTATCTCACGATCTGCGAGCGCCATTACGCGCAATCGATGGCTTCTCGAGGATTCTGCTGGAGGACTATTCGGCAAAGCTTGATGAAGATGGAAATCGCCTAATCGAGGTCGTGCGACAGAACGCGCAAAACATGGGCCAGCTCATTGACGACCTTCTGGCATTTTCGCGTCTGGGCCGCAAACCCGTGGAGCTCTCACCTATTGACATGACGGATCTTGCGCGATCGACGGTGGCGGATCTTGACGCGTCGGATCCCGAACCTCGCCCCCAATTCAAGATTGCCAGCATACCTCCCGCTCAAGGAGATCGGGTGTTAATTCGCCAGGTATTTATCAATCTACTGTCCAACGCCACGAAGTACTCGCGGTTCAAGGAAAATCCGGTGGTGGAAATAGGCGGGACAACGAAAAATGGGAGCAACATCTATTACGTGAAAGACAACGGCGCCGGCTTTGATATGAAATATGCAAACAAGCTTTTTGGTGTCTTCCAAAGGCTTCACGGTCCAGAAGAGTTCGAAGGGACAGGGGTTGGCCTTGCCATTGTGCAGCGCATCATTAACCGGCATGGCGGAAAAGTTTGGGCCCAAGGAAAAGTCAACGAAGGCGCAACATTTTATTTCACGTTGCCAAGGAAGGACGAGAGCAATGGAAAACTTGCAAAACATGGATGAGGTGGAGGTCCTTCTGGTTGAGGACAATCCCAGCGATGCTGAGCTTACAGTGCGGGCGCTAAAGAAAAAGAACCTGGCCAACAAGCTGTTCCACGTGAAAGACGGGGCTGCCGCAATCGATTTTCTATTCGCGCAGGGCGACTATGCAAATCGAAGAGTTGAAAACGCTCCGAAGGTCGTGTTGCTCGACCTAAAGCTCCCAAAGGTTGACGGCATCGAAGTGTTACGCCAAATCAAGTCTGACGAGCGAACGAAAACTATACCGGTGGTTGTGATGACCTCTTCCCGCGAAGATCGCGATCTCGAAACTTGTTACGCCCTGGGAGTGAACGGGTACGTCGTCAAGCCAGTCGAGTTTGAGGACTTCGTGCGCGCGGTTTCGGATTTGGGGTTTTACTGGTTGCTAATCAACGAGACCGTTCGATAGGTCTCGGGACAATTTTGGCCAACGGGCTGTTAGCTGACAAGAGGTCCTATGGATAACGAAACGAAAATTCTGATGGTGGAAGACCTTGTAACTGATGCGCAACTCATTCAGCGCGAGCTTCGCCAGGCATCAATCAAATTCGTCGCGGAACGGGTGGAGAATAAAGAAGCATTTCTAAAGGCTCTGGTTAACTTCCAACCGGACATCGTGCTGTCGGATTACAGTTTGCCGCAATTTTGCGGGCTTGACGCTCTTCGCCTCCTTAAAGAAAAGAAACCCGACATCCCTTTCATCCTGATTACCGGATCTTTGACGGAAGAAGTGGCGGTTGAGTGCATGAAGGAAGGGGCCCACGACTACATTTTGAAGACCAGCCTGAAGCGACTTCCTTCGGCCGTCCTTAACGCGTTGGCGAAGCGGAGGACAGAACAGGAAAAGGTAAAAGCGGAAGAACTTTATCGACTGATTGCAGAGAATACAAGTGATCTCATTTGCTTGCTCGACACTCGGGGTATGTATGTCTATGTGAGTCCGTCGCACCGCGAACTTCTCGGCTACGCACCGGAAGATCTATTGGGCAGGAGTTTCTTTTCGCTTATTCATCCCGATGAACAGGACGAAGCACGCAGAAGGTTCGTTGAGTCGCGTCAGGGTAAGAAGCGAGGAAATTTGGAATGGAGATTTAACCATATTGATGGAAGCTGGAAGGTGTTCGACGCTGTCGAGAACTGGATTTATGACGGTGAGGGCAGACTGCAGCGAGCGATAGTAGTTTCCCGCGACCTGACTGAACGCAAGCGAGCCGAAAAAGCACTACGCGAGAGTGAAGATCAACTAAGGCAAGCACAGAAACTGGAAGCTATAGGACAACTCGCCGGCGGTGTGGCCCACGACTTTAACAATCTTCTCACGGTAATTACCGGTTACAGCGACCTGTTGCTCAAGCGTATTGATGAAGGCGATTCGAATCGATCCAGGGTTGAAGAAATTAAACAGGCCGCCGCGCGCGCGTCGTCGCTAACGAGGCAACTCCTGGCGTTTAGCCGCAAACAAGTGCTTCAGCCAAAACTTTTTGATCTAAACACCCTGGTCGCCGACATGGGCAAGATGCTACGAAGACTAATTGGCGAGGATATTGAACTGACGACGGCATTGAGTGGGGAAGTTGCCCAGATCAATGCGGACCCCGGTCAGATTGAACAAGTGTTAATGAACCTCGTCGTGAATGCCCGCGATGCCATGCCGGATGGCGGAAAGATCACTATTGAGACGGCCGAAATTGAGATCGATCAAACGTACGCTAATAGGCATCTCGCCGTTCAACCTGGACCACACGTAACGCTGAGCGTTAGTGACACCGGATCGGGAATAGACCCCGAAACCCGGAAACACATTTTTGAACCCTTTTTTACGACGAAGGAACAAGGCAAAGGGACAGGACTGGGTCTGTCGACAGTTTACGGAATTGTTAAGCAGAGCGGGGGGAATATCTGGGTGTACAGCGAACTCGGACAAGGAACGACTTTCAAAGTTTATTTGCCGCAAGTGACCGATGAAGTCAACCGGCCTCTTGCTCTGACGGAAGCTGCACCCCTGCTGGTGGGAACGGAAACTATCCTGCTGGTTGAGGATGAACCGCAGATTAGGAAATTGGCGTATGAATTTCTTAGTGATAGGGGCTACAAAGTGCTCGCTTCCTCCAACGGCCATGACGCGCTTCAGATTCTCGAAGAGCGCGTGGAGGATATCCACCTGATTCTGACAGATGTAGTGATGCCCCAAATGAGTGGACGAGAATTAGCAGAGCGAGCCCTGGCGATCACTCCCAAAACGAAAGTGCTTTTCATGTCTGGCTATACAAATGATGCGATTGTTCGCCACGGCGTGCTCAATCCTGGGACTTGTTTTATTCAGAAACCTTTTGCTCCCGATGCGTTGGCGCGAAAAGTGAGGCAAGTGTTGGAAGCGGCCCCAGAGAAGAATGTGCTGGTCCTGGATCCAAATGCTCATGAGCCGCGCGCCGAAAATAACGTTTGTCTGAGAGCAAGAGAAAAATCAAATGCCTAAGCCATCTACCGATAACGAGCGCATTCTAGTCTTAGACGACGAGACGCACATAAGAAAAATTCTGTGCGAGGCGCTGGGGGACGACTACGCCTGTCAAGCCGCCTCCTCAGCCGAGGAGGGCCTTCAGATTCTCAAGGCCAAAGAGTTTGACTTGGTTATCAGCGACATAACGATGCCGGGAATTAGTGGGCTCGAAATGGTGCCGCAAATTCTTGCTCTTAATCCCGACACGGTCGTGATCATGATGAGTGGCGCACAGACTATCGATACCGCGATCGATGCATTGCGGGTTGGAGCTTTTGATTACCTCACCAAGCCGTTTGATCTGCGGCATGTTGAAGCTGCGGTGCGGCGTGCATTGGACCATCGCTCTCTTCGCCTGGCAAAGCGCCAATATGAAGGTCAACTCGAGCAAATGGTTGAGCAACGAACCTCGGACTTGCTAAGGACAACGAAGGCTTTGCAAGCGGAGATAGCAGAGCGCAATAAGGCCGAAGAGAAAATAAACTATCTTGCCTACTACGACGCGCTGACGAGTTTGCCGAATCGCGCACTTTTCAGAGATCGTCTCGAACAGGCATTGTCCACGGCTCAAAGCGAACGACAAAACCTGGCAGTTCTTTTCCTTTCCCCAGATCGCATCAAGAGAATCAATGACACACTTGGAGCAGCAGTGGCTGAAATGCTCGTTTGCTCAGTTTCTGAAAAACTCAGGGCCAGCTTGCGCGATGCAGATACGCTTGCTTATTGGGGCGGGGACGAGTTTGGGCTCATTCTGCCGGAATTAACAGGCACGCATGATGCGGTTGAAATTGTCCAGCGTCTTCAAGCAGTGCTTGAGCCTCAGTTCAAAGTAGACCATCACGAATTTTATCTCACCTCGAGCGTTGGCATCGGACTCTATCCATATGACGGATCAAACGCTGAAACGCTGATGAAGAATGCCGGTGCCGCGCTGGAGCGAGCCAGGGAACAGGGCGGCAATAATTACCAATTCTATACGGCAGAACTTAACGCAAAGGCGCTCAAACGCCTGGCGATGGAGAATGACTTAAGGCGCGCTCTTGAAAGAGACGAGTTCTTCCTTTGCTACCAACCCAAGGTGGATACAACCACTTGGGAAATTCTGGGAATAGAAGCGCTCATACGTTGGCAACATCCGGAACTGGGATGCATATCGCCCGCTGAATTTATCCCCCTGGCCGAAGATACAGGTCTTATCGTGCCGATCGGAGAATGGACTCTCAAGGCGGGCTGCGCCCAACTCAAGGCCTGGCATGAAAAAGGTTTCGCCAGTCTATCTTTGGCAATCAACTTGTCGCCGCGTCAATTTGAACAAGAGGATCTTTTAGGAATGGTAATAGATACCCTCAACGGTCTTGGGCTGGATCCGAATTATTTGGAATTGGAGGTAACCGAGGGTTCACTTATGACGAATTCAGCGGGGGCCGCAAAAACGTTAAGTCACCTGCGCGACCTGGGCGTGAAGGTTGCTATTGACGACTTCGGAACCGGCTTTTCATCGTTGGGTTATTTGAAGAGCTTGCCGATCGATGCTCTGAAGATCGATAAGTCGTTTGTAAATGACGCTACTACAGATCCGGATGACGCTTCACTTGTGATGGCAATTATCACCCTGGCCCATAACCTGAGACTCAAAGTGATTGCGGAAGGTGTAGAGACAGAAGAACAATTGAGATTTTTACAGCTCCTAAGGTGTGACCAAATTCAGGGGTATCTATTTAGCAAACCGTTGCCGGCGAGCGAGTTTGAAGATTTGTTGCTAAAGGATCAATACGCTCTCGAACCGCGGGGACGACTTCGTAGCAAATCATACGCTCATTTACAAAGGCAGCATCTGGTGTCGGCGGCGTAAATCCATTGGTCATGTAAACGCCAAGCGAGGAAAACCAAGCATGTCAGTCTCTTTTCAATCTCAACCAACCGAAGCATTAGTGGCGCTTCCTTTTGAAGACCCAGCCGACAACCGAATTCTTATCGTCGACGATGAAGCAAATGTGCGAAGAATGTTTGCTGACTACCTGAGTGAGTTTTACGACTGCACTACAGCCGCGTCCGCCGACGAGGCGCTGGCGCATCTTGCGGTCGACACATATGCCCTCGTACTGCTGGATGTGCTTATGCCTGGCCGCAACGGAATCGAGCTATTGCGAGAGATGGCAACTAAGTACCCAGATACAGCAGTAATAATGATATCGGGAGTCGATCGGCCACAGCGGGTTCTCGATGCCCTTCGAATCGGTGCCTACGATTATCTGATTAAGCCTTGCGAGATGGGAGTGTTACACATGTCCGTCGAGCGGGCACTTGAACGAA
>JBPCLZ010000130.1:0-17582 GCA_051002775.1 Pyrinomonadaceae bacterium
GTGCTCGGTCTCTACTCCTTAGCCCGTTTGTGATTGGCCATCTCTACCGAACCGCCCGGTACGGACCCGTATGCCGGGTGGTGTGGGAGGGGGGAGCCGCGAGACTTCTCCCTATCCCGATCCGGCCTTTCAAGGCCGGGAACGGTCACGGAATTAATCGCTTCGCGTCGCGCACCTGAATCCATTCCCGATTCAATCGTCGCTACGCGACGAGGGCAAGCACGAACTGGATCCCGGCGTTGAAACGCCGGGCTAAACTCGCACGGACGCTACGCGTCGAGGACACTTGATCAGAGCTTCCTGAAGTCTATGCCACTCCGGCCAGTTTGTTTTACGATTCACGAAGAGAAATCCCGAATGTCTTTGAAGGGTGTACTGGCATTACTGAAATCGGGCCGGTAGTAAAAAGCGGAACCATCAAACTCCTGCATCCAGCCTTCTTCAAATCCCAATTCATCAAGCAGATTCGTTGCGCGCAGCCATTCCGTTTCCGAGACGCGGCGGGACAGTAAGACATAGCGATTGTTAGTCGCGGCCTGATGCGTGGGGTAGTACTGGGCCATCAATGAAATTGCCACGCGCGGACTTAGTTCATCTCTAATCCATTCCAGCGATTCGCGGATTCCGCCAATCTCGTTTGGCAAAACCAGCAAGCGAATAATTAGACCACGCTGCAAGATGCCGTCTTGATCAAAGACCAGCTCATCACCGGTTTGTCGATACATTTCTGCGATTGCCCGCCGCGCGTGATCTTTGTAACCACGTACCTTCGAATAAAGATAGCCCGCTTCGTTTTCGGCATACTTCAGGTCCGGCAGATAAACATCAACAATGCCATCGAGCAGCCGCAACACCTCAACCGAATCGTAAGCGTTGGTGTTGTAAACGACAGGAAGCTGCAAACCCTTTTCGGCAGCGATGAGAATGCTGCGCGCCATCTGTGGGGCGAAATGAGTTGGCGAAACGAAGTTGATGTTGTGACAGCCTTTTGCCTGGAGTTCGAGCATTATTTCTGCCAGGCGCTCGTGGGTGATTTCGTTCTGAAGTTGTTCCTTGTGCGTTTGTGAGATTTGGTAGTTTTGGCAGTAGGCGCAACGCAAATTGCAATTGCCAAAGAAAATGTTTCCCGCGCCGCGTGTACCGACCAGCGCGGGTTCTTCGCCGAAGTGAGCGGTGTACGAAGAGACAATTGGCAGCCGGCCGGAATAGCAGGCAGCAATTTCATTATTCAAGCGGTTGTTAAGACAGTTCTTGGGACAAACTGTGCAACGCTCGAGCAACGCTTCAAGCGCGGGTACACGCGTTGCCAGTTCACCAGTCTGAAACAAGCTAAGATGCGACGGTTTCATAAAATTGAGTGGCATAGACTTTAGTCTGTGTCTCCTTAACCAGCCACAGACTGAAGTCTATGCCACTCATACAGACTGAAGTCAATGTCACTTACTTGTGCGATCGGAAATGCACGAAGTGTGGTTTATGTTGCTGCACAACCTCAGCCGGCGCTGTACGCGTAGTCTGCTGCCAGATGAAATCCATTTCCGCGTGAATGGTGCTTAGCGCCAGGCGCGCTTCAAAAATCAGAAGCATGCTGCCGTAGAAGAGAAAGCACGCGCCCAGCAGTCCAACCACCACCGGCACCATATTGTAGCGCGGCCTGTTTGGCACGAAAGCTACAACGCCAATCGCGACGCTGGTTGCGACAAACATTCCCAATGCCAAATAAAAAGCCACCATCGCGCGTTGCAGGATGCGCGCGCGGCTGGTGAGCTTATCGAGTTGAGTAAAAATGATTGCCTGACGGTCCTTGGTTTCTTCCGCGCCCTTGCCGAAAAGTTCGTCCAACTTATCTGAAAGCGCGCGCACCCGATCGACTACGCGGCCCAACCGGTGCGAGGTGGAAAGAATCATGCTGCCGCAGGCGGAGATCAAAACCGCCGGTGTAATCATGGCCGTCAGAACAGCCACCGCTGAAGTCATTGGATCCATGGTTCGGAGTGATATTTATAAGGTGTGGACTAGGGAAGAGCAAATGAAGTGAATGATGGCGGTGTCTTGGTTCGGCTCAAACGACTCAACTAAGCGCCAAAGGCGCGAAATGCCTAAGCCTGGGGCATCGCCCCCAGGAAGATGCAGTGAATTCGTAGCAGCGCTGAAGGCGCGAAATTTTTGGCGTAACGGACAGACTTCATTGGCAATTAACCTCGTTACTTCGCTTCTCGTTATATCGCGCCTTCAGAGCTTTCTATCTAAGGTGGCTTCGCCTGGGGCGATGCCCCAGGCTTTTGCATTGCGCGCCCTTGGCGCTTAGTTGAGTCCTACGTCCAAACTAAAAAAAAGGGGGCAGATACCAGGTCTGCCCCCGACGCCAGTTAGCGAGGCGGGGCGAACCCCGCCTGTTTGCTACCTGGCAACTGTTGGTGTAGCCACCGTCCAAACCTGGACTGGTCCCAGATTGACGTTGATGACCTTCACCGTATACTGGTCCATCGCTAACGCGAACCACCGGGCTCCAGGTGAGGCCCTTGTTTTTGGACCATTTAATGAAGAACGCTGCGACCGTCGGAGTAGCATACGTACACCGTCCCATCTTTAGCGGCTTTCACCGTAAAGAAGATGTGCGCATTGCCGGCAGGAACCACATTTCGAATGGTGTAAATTAATGGCTCCCCGCCTGGTGTTGCTGGAATACCCTACAGCAACCACCCCGTTCCCAAGCGTGGCCTGTAAGCTTAGGACAAATTATGTATCTCCCGGATTTTCCGGGGTCCCCGACTGATTCTTATTTGCGAGTTCTGCGCCTAATGGTCCGCTTGTTAACGGGTTGTTTTCCTGGGGCGGTACTGGTGGCGACGGGTTTCTTCATTTGCTGTTGGATCAAATCCACTACCATTTGCTGCGGTATGTCAGCATTCAATCGAACCTCGTCGCCCTCCGCGGTGATCGCGATGTTTTTCATCAGCGACTGTGCAGTGGGGTCCGGTATGGATTGCCTCGCATACGCGAGCAAGCCGGTGTACAGTTTGCTGATAATCTTTGCGGTATCAGGATTGTCAGCATTTGACGCTCCGCGCAGCATAAAATTGGTCGCGTCCATCGTCAGCGCGATGTAGAAGTCGCCAATCTTGGAATTGCAACGCGGGTCCCGCGCGTTGGCTTCTGTACCGAGCATGCCAAAGCTCTTGGCAAAGGCATGCCACGGTGCACCCGCAATGCTGAGCAACGCGTTCGGATCCCGCACCAATGAGTTTAGCGTCTCAGTGTTTATGCGTTCCTTACCGTCGCCCGCGTCGATAGCGGCCCGCAAATATCCGGGAGTGCCCACCGCGATCGTATTCGCGTTAAGCGCGACAATCCCAACTTCGGTGAATGATTTTAGTAGCGGATTCTTTTCCGCCATTTTGGCTACTGGATCGATGGTCATCAGACCGAGCGTCCGGGCTCCGTACTTCTCATCCCGCAACCGGCCTTGCGAAGCCATGCGCGCCAGCACGATCAACGAATCGGAACTGAAGTCACCACTCGCGATCGCCAGAAACTCAGGCGCCTGAAAGTTGAGATCGGCCGTGGGTTTTTTAAAGCGAGTCGCGATCACGATGTAATCAATTTTGGTCGGATCGACACCCGCGTTTTTCCTCACCTCTTCGAAACCCTTGCGCATCCCCTCGACGTCTTTTGCCGGCATGAACTTTGGCGCCACTTCGTTAAGTATGCGTTGTGGGTTGACGTAGATGAGCGCGTCGGCTTCCGGCAGGTTCGCAAGGGAACTAACTATTTGCGCTGCCGGAGATGAAGCCGGGACGGTGCTGATAGTCGCGGTTGTCCCGGCGTTTACGGTTCCGGGAGTTTGCGCCTGCATCGTCGCGCCAGTCAGCGACGCAACCAGCAGACACGCAGCGATAAAATTGGGAAGTTTGCTCACGTTTGTAAATCTCCAGGTTTGGTTTAGAGGCAATGTCTAATGCTGAGTACGAAATTTCCGATGGTTTGTTCAGATCCATCCGATGGTTTGTTCAGATCCAATCGAGTACGGGAACAGTGAATTCGTCTTGCACGTTGCCGGTGTTGAGCGTAGTCGCGGGCTCAAAAAGTAGAACCTGGCATTCTTCATCGGCAACCGGCCGGTGTTCCACTCCGCGAGGAACTATACAGAATTCACCCTGTTCCAGCCATATTTCTTTAACTACGGCTGCAGCAGCCGCCTCGCCTTCGGAATCGCGAAACTCCATGCGAAACCTGCCGCTGTAAACCAGAAACATCTCGTCTTCGTTTTCGTGATGGTGCCAGGTGAATGGTCCCTGAAACTTTACCAACTTGAGGTATTGTCCATTCAGCTCGCCAACTATGCGGGGGGTCCAATGGTCGTCAATGAGCGAGAACTTTTGCAGAAGATTGATTTTATCCATGTTGCACAACGGGGACACAAAACTTAGACAGGATTAACAGGATGGAACAAGATTCTAAAGTTTTTCTAGGAGATCCCTTAATCATGTAATTCTGTAATCCTGTCGATCCGGGCGAATGAGTCAGAAAGCATTTGAAGTAGGATAGCTCGCGCAACTGTTATGTCAATGGCCAACAGGTTACACAGAGAAAACTGAGCGCTGTCTTCGTGGGCGGTCAGCCTTTGCTATATTCTTACCAATGAGATTTAAGTCCGCATCAAGAGAGATCTGACTTGCTTAATTTCGTGATTCAAACCGCACGCGAGGCAGGTGGTGTTCTTGTCGATCGCCTTGGTCGCGCCAAGATATCAACCAAAGGCGACATCGACCTGGTGACTGAGGCTGATCTCGCTGCCGAAAAATTGATCATCGAGCGCATTAAGTCACATTACCCGCGTCACGCGATTCTGGCTGAGGAGTCGGGAGCCAGCGTCGAAATCAGTACCGGAAAGAGTGAGTGGAAGTGGATCATCGATCCGCTCGACGGTACTACAAACTACGCCCACGGCTACCCATGCTTTTGCGTTTCGATTGCGGTTGAACGCTCCGGGCAAGTCGAGATTGGGGTCGTTTACGATCCCACCCGGGACGAAATGTTTGCCGCTGAACGAGGTCAGGGTGCGACCCTTAACGAGCGTCCGATCCGTGTCTCCACCGTCGATGATTTGAACTCGGCGATGTTGTGCACTGGTTTCCCTTACAATGTGCGCGAACGGCCGGATTTCGCTCGCGACTTCATAAACTTCACTATGACCGCACAGGCTGTCAGACGCGACGGCTCTGCGGCGCTCGATCTCGCTTATCTCGCCTGCGGCCGCTTCGACGGTTTCTGGGAAGATGGATTGAACGCCTGGGATATCGCCGCGGGATTGTTATTAATTGAAGAAGCGGGGGGACGCATCACGGATTTTCGGGGGGCGCCGTTGAATATTTACACACCTAAAGTTTTAGCCACGAATGGACTGGTGCACGATGCAATGATGGGTGTACTGAAGAGTTAGAGCGCGGAACGGATAATGTTTCCCAGCCTTTCAGTCTCGCGCCGCGCACAGGCGCGGGCCTCCTCTCCAGGCAGTTGCTCCACATGCATCACCGGGTGATAGATGATTTCAACTTTTCCCGGACGCGGTAATGTATGGTGGGCCGGCCACACCTTGTTTCCTCCGCGAATGGTTACGGGAAGAATGGGAACATTGGCTTCGAGCGCCATGCGTACCGCGCCGCCCTTCATGCGAATCATTGAACCGTCTGACAGTCCCCGGCCGCCCTCCGGAAAGATCACTACCACGCCACCGTCCCGCAGCCAGTTTAATGAACGACGAATGGTTGACGGGTCGCTACCTTCGATTTGCAGCGGCCATGCTCCCAGTAAACCAATAGCCTTGCCTACGACCGGCCAGGAAAACGCTTCACTCCACGCCAGAAATCGGATAGGCCGTTTAATGGGAACCGCCAGCCAGAAAGGATCTCCATAGCTTTGGTGGTTCGCGGCAACAATCAACCCCGTGTCATCGGGAATGTTGTCCGTTCCTTTATGTTCGAGATGCCACACGGCGCGACTGAACAATCCGACAGCTGGGCGCATCAATGAAAGCACTCCCTGAGGCAGCATTGTCTGGCGTCGTTTCGCCTGAGCTGAGAAATTTTGTCCCAATGTATTGTGTCGCCTTGCGTGAGTGAGGATCTTACCGTAATCAGGATGTAATTAACCGCGGATTGGCGGGCATCTCGCAAAACTGGAAAAGAGCGTACTTAACTTGTCCTTAATATTATGAGTTGGGTTATATCGGCGTCCACCGGCGTTAAGACCGTGAGTTACAACGGCCATTCGCGATCGACAAACTCGACGTGAATGCGCGGCACACCCGATGGGCCCATGCTACGCGCGCGTACCGCAGCGTAGACGGTTGTTTTATATTGTTCGCTTGACAAGCGAATAAAGCGGCCGATCGGCAGATCGAGAGTCGTGTAAATAGCAGCTCCGCGCAGGCTGATGTTTTCAGTCACCGTATGTTCGCTTTTTTCCACACCGCCCTCGTCGTCAAGCGTCTCAATCGACATGTCCACGGGAATGTTATGGCGTGTCAGCCGGCGCTTATCCGAGGAGGCCAACTCGGGCTCCTGCCACTCCTGAATGCTACTTAAGCTCTCCGCTGATATTGCACCAATCTCGTATCGCTTGGACGGATCTTCCTCATAACTGCGAGGCGCCCGCTTACCGATGAACGCCACGCCAACTTCAAACTGCCGCGCCCGATCTGGCGAGGCGGCTCGTTTGATGTAACGCACCAATGCCCACACACGGTACTGGTCCTCAACGTGATCAAATACTCGCAGCTGCCGCGGCATCGGAATAGTCATATGCAGCAGTCGCCCTTTCTCTACCGGGCGTTTCAAGGTAAAGCCGGCGCCAAAGGGTGTCACGTCGATCAGCCGCGTGATCTCAGTCCATTGCAATTCTTTTGTCTCCCGGCACTGAACACGCACGGGTAATTTGAGCTCCAATCGCTCGCGTATACGTTTCCATTTTTTCTCTTCGGGCATGGTGAAGATCCGAGGCCGAGGGCGCCAGAGTTCAGGGCCGCAGAAGGAACTTATTAACCTTCGGGCAGAGGCGGAAACTGTGCAACCCTAACCCTTGCCAAAGCCATTGATTTTATTAGGTTTTTGTCCCTTTTTTGGTTTGCTACGGAAGCCATTTATCGACTACAATAACACTTACTTCAGCGCGCCCGTTTTGAACTTGATTCTGCGCCAACCACTACCACTTTATGACGCGAAATGCATAGCCTCGCCGGGCTTCAGTATGTCGCGGATTGGCTATTGAAGTTTAGCAAAATGAAGTTCTTCGGCGGGCGGATTGTACTGGAAAGGTTAACGGATGGAAACAACTTCTGAACGCGATCATATAAATATCGAAGACGAGATGCGGCGCTCGTATCTCGATTACGCAATGTCCGTCATCATCGGTCGCGCGCTGCCCGATGTACGCGACGGACTAAAGCCCGTGCACAGGCGCGTGCTTTGGGCCATGCACGAGCTTGGCAACACTTACAACAAGCCATACAAGAAAAGCGCACGCATCGTCGGCGACGTGATTGGTAAGTATCACCCGCACGGCGACACCGCCGTCTACGACACGATCGTGCGTTTGGCGCAGGACTTTTCCATGCGCTACCCGCTGGTCGACGGCCAGGGAAACTTTGGCTCGGTGGACGGCGATGCGGCGGCCGCGATGCGCTATACGGAAATACGCATGGCGCGCGTGACGAACGTGGTGCTTGCCGATCTTGAAAAAGAGACTGTTGATTTTCAGCCAAACTACGACGAGTCGCTAAGTGAGCCGAAGGTATTGCCGACGCGCATCCCGAACCTGCTGGTTAATGGCTCGGATGGAATTGCGGTAGGAATGGCCACCAAGATTCCGCCTCACAATCTTACCGAGATAATCGATGCCACCCTGGCCGTGCTGCGCAAGCCGGATATCGCAATTGAGGCGTTGTTAAAAATCGTAACCGGCCCCGACTTCCCAACCGGCGGGTTTATCTATGGCGGGGAAGAGCTTAGAAAATCGTATCTGACCGGGCGTGGGATCATACAAATGCGCGCTCGCGCTGGAATTGACCGCATTGGACGCGGCACTCAGGAGCGCGATGCGGTCGTCATTACAGAAATACCGTTTCAGGTAAACAAGGCCCGACTGATCGAGCGGATTGCCGAGCTCATCAACGAGAAAAAACTGGATGGGGTTTCCGATCTGCGCGACGAATCGGATCGGACCGGCATGCGGATCGTGGTTGAGTTAAAGCGGGATGCAGTGCCCCAGATCGTCCTCAATAAACTTTACAAGCTGACGCCGATGCAATCGTCGTTTGGCGTCATCAACCTGGCCATCGTCAACGGCCAGCCGCGTGTGCTCAATCTCAAACAGATGCTCGAGTGCTTCGTGGACTTTCGCCGTGAAGTCGTGCGGCGGCGCACCGAATATGAGCTGCGCAAAGCCAAGGCGCGCGCGCACATCCTCGAAGGATTGACGAAAGCGATCGACGCGCTGGATTTCATCGTTACCCTAATCCGCAACTCGAACTCTGTCGATCAAGCGCGGCTTTGGTTGACAGGGCAAACGAAGACAATGAGCGAAGTGAAACCCTGGAAGGGAATTCCTTCGGACACGACGCCCAAGGCATATATCCCCAAACTGCAAAAGGCAATGGACCGTTTGGCGTTTTCGGAGCTGCAGGCCCAGGCGATTCTCGACCTCCAGCTGCGGCGCCTGGCTGCGCTTGAACGGCAAAAGATCACCGATGAATACGAGGGAATCATCAAGCTGATCGCCGAGCTCGAAGAGATTTTGACCAACGAGAATTCGCTGCGCCGTGTAATCGGAAACGAGCTTGAAGAGGTCAAGAAGGATTTTGGCGACGCGCGGCGGACGGAAATTGTGGATGAAGGTGTTGAATTCTCGATCGAAGATCTAATAGCCGACGAAGACGTGGCCATCACGGTAACCAACAGCGGCTATATCAAGCGCACGCCAATCACCACCTATCAGCGGCAGGGTCGCGGCGGTAAGGGAAGATTTGGCGCGGCGGCGAAGGGAAGTGATTACGTTGAGCACCTTTTCATCGCCTCGACGCATGCCTACATCATGATTTTTACCGACGATGGCATGGTCTATAAGTTAAAAGTTCATGAAGTGCCGGATGCAGCCGCCTCGGCGCGCGGCAAAGCGGTCGTGAACCTGATCAATATTCCGTCTGAGCGAAAGCTTGCGGGCGTGGTGCCGGTGCGTGAGTTCGCCGAGGGCCGTTACGTACTGATGGTGACGCGCAAAGGGGTCATCAAGAAAACTTCACTGGCGGATTTTCAGAACATTCGCTCGAACGGCATCATTGCCATCAACATCGACGAAAGTGATCAGTTGCTCGACGTCGTGTTGACGGATGGCACGAAGCGTATTTTCATTGCCACTCACAACGGTCTGGCAATTCGTTTCGACGAGAAGAATGTACGGCCAATGGGCCGGGCAACACGCGGTGTGCGTGGTATCAACCTGCGCGCCGACGATTATGTCGTTTCGGTTTGTCCGGTTTCTGCTGATGATTCCGAGAAAATGCTTTCTGTTTCTGAACTGGGATACGGCAAGCAAACGCCAATCACAACTTACCGTCTGCAATCGCGTGGCGGCAAAGGCGTCATCAACATGAAGACGACGGAGAAAACCGGAAAGGTTGTTGCCGTCTTCCCGGTTGATGTCGAATCGGAGATCATGATCATCACGCAACAGGGCAAGCTTATACGCATCGAAGCCGACAGCATTCGAAAGACCGGACGCAGCGCGCAGGGCGTTAGGCTAATCAAAACTGAAGAAGGCGACCGGGTAACGAGTGCCTCGCTGGTTGAAGCTGCTGAGGAAGAAATTGAAGAGACGCCGGCAAGCTAGAAGCTCGCGGTAATCAGGGGGCAATCCCGCCTAGATTTAGAGGTTTTCTGACTAAGTTAACCGACGAGCCATGAAAGCCTTCAGTCAACCAATTGAACAACTCGACTGTATTCAGCTCATGGTTGGAAAGGCGGGCTTGCCCCCGCTCTTTTTTACCAGCCCTACTCTCTCGACTGATCACTATCCCCTTCGACCCAAATCTCACCGTCTTCGAAAACTTCTTTCTTCCAAATCGGCACGGTGCGTTTTAGTTCGCGTATGGCCCACTCGCAAGCTTCGAACGCGGCACGCCGATGAGGCGCGCTGACGGCGATGACGACGCTTGTCTCGCCAATCTCCAGGCGACCGGTGCGGTGAACGATACCGATGTGCGCAATTTCGAAACGCTCGTGAGCTTCGCGACCCAGCCGGGCCAGCTCGCTGAGCGCCATTGACGCATACGCTTCGTAGACGAGGTATAGAGTCCGTCGTCCGTTTGTCCATTCGCGCGCATAGCCGTCAAGCGTTACCGTCGCACCGCATTCGGGCAAGACAACTCTGCGGGCCACCGCGCCAACGTCGATCGACTGAGTGGTTAGTTCAAAGAAGTCGTTGGCGGACGGTGAGGCGGGCGAGATTCCCGCTGTCCCAGTAGAAAGCCCTTCAGTTTCTTCAGAATGGAGTTTTTGCGCTGCGCAGCCGCCACTGACAGGAGGAAACACTGCCAGCTCGTCACCTTCTTTTATTAGCCGATCGGGTTGCGCGTATTCCTGGTTCACGGCAAACAAAAGCGAACGGCCGAAGCGGCGCAGCTCAGGAAACTTTTCCAATAGTTCTTCCAGCGCTGTAGCTGCGTTTGCAGCCTGCAATAAAAGTTTTATCTCAGCCTGGCCCACGACATCTCGTGCTGCTCCAAAGAAGAGAACGGTCACTGTCCGTTCGTTTTCGTTAGATTGCGGCATAGCTTCCACAGGAATGTTCAAGCTACTCAAGATCGATCTTCCTACCACTGTGCCCATTCCCTTTCGCCAGCTCATGAATGCGCGCGCGTTCTTCATAGTTCGACACGGCGCGCTTTAACACCTGGCGCAGTTGTCGCAGCCGCTCGGCGGTCGACCGCATTTCCAGCATATCCTGCTTAACCTGCGTATCGACCTCCATCGCTGCGGCGACCAGAAACGAAAGCCGCTGCGGTTCAGTATCGGAAATGTCCGGCAAGCTGGCACGCTCGTCATTGATGGTTCTCACCGCTCGTGCGATCCGGGTGAAAGTTTCCGCCACATCTCGAGCGCTTTCGCTCAATAGGTTCGGGTCTTCTTCGTCGTCCTCAAAATAACTGACACGCGCCAACAGGTAGGGATTATCGCGCTCGACGTATTCCTCGATTCGATAGCGAATGATTCCCACCGTCAAAATATTTGAACGTCCGTCCGGCAGTGCCTGGGTTTCGGAGACTTCAGCGACGCACCCAACATTTCCAGTGGCGGGCACGTCTCGGTCTGAAGTTGAAGCATCGAAAAAAGAGACGCCAAACAAGCTGTTACCAGCGCGCACGTCATTTAGCATTTGCCGGTAGCGTGGCTCGAAGATATGCAGAGGCAAAGGCACACCGGGAAATAACACCAGCGCGAGCGGAAAGATCGGCAGTTCAGTTACGCCGCGTACTTTGTCATAAGCGTCGCTCATTAATTATTTAGCAGACGATAACTGACGAACGGAAAGTTCGATCAGCGAGTTCTGCGGATCAAGCGTTGCGAGATTTTCATTATCGCAGACGGACAGAGAGAAGTCAGCACCGGCAGATAAGGAGTTTGCCAAGTTGTTGTCGGGATGTTGAAGTAAGGACCGCTCAGGCGAGATCGAGCGAGTGCGGGGCCATGCGCCGCATCGCGACTATCAGCATTTCGGTATCGAAAGGCTTGTTGAGAAACTCGTCCGCGCCAAACGCAAAACACTCTTCACGAACTGCTTTGGTGTCCGACGAAGTCATCACCAGGACTTTCGTTTCCGGCAAGTGAGCTTTGAGGTATTCCAGAATGCGTAATCCTACTTTAGGTGAGCCGATCGTGGGGGGAAGATGCAAGTCGAGGATCGAAATCGCGGGTTCATAAACAGTTGCGCGCCGCACCGCGGAGGGCAAGTCGTTCGCAGTGACGACGTCGTATTCATCGCTCAGTGTCCAGAAAAGTTGTTGGGTTATGGCTTCATCATCATCGACGATTAGGATTCTGGGCTTCATAGGGCGCTCTCCTCAACGCAAACAGCTTCGGATTGGACCCAACCAGGGCAATGGTCGTACCAACGTCGAGGTTAGTGACCAACTGCGTGCCACAAACAGGATGTGAGGCTAGCAAAGAGCCTTTCCTGTGTTGCATTGGATACAGTCAGGGTCGAGGAGTGTCTACAGGCGGGAACAAGTCGCTTGGTCGTTTCTCCCTCTCCCTTTGGGGGAGGCCCGGGGTGGGGGTTTTAGGCGCGCGCCACAGTCCCTCTCCCCTGACCCCTCTCCCAGCGGGAGAGGGGTTGGGGAGGTATTAAGGCTTATCGGGTGGAAAGTCTTTCTCGTCGATTTCGTCAATCACCTTCAGCTCGGCGCCAAATTTCTGATAGCTGCGAAAACGAATTTCGTTTCGGCTTTGCACGATCATGCCGCGCCCGGCGTTGGTCAGAAGAATCTCCGAGTAGGTTGGCAATAGATATTTGTTTTCGCCGATGACTACCCAATCGTAATCGATCACGCTGCTGGCCGCGCGGATGGGATAGTCACCGGGTATTTCCGTGGCAATCTGTTCGAAACGCAAAACGCGATTGAGCTCGCGGTCGATCCAAATTCTGCCGCGCGAACCCACCACCGCCGGCGCGGCATCGCCTGCACGCAAGGTCAGCTTCGAAAGAGATCGTGAAACTTCGTACTCGTAAACCAACGTGTGGCGGCCTTGAATCAGATCGGTATCGGCCAGCTTAAACTTTGCGTCCGATTCTGGTTTGAACACGTCGGCGACCGCGGAAATATACTCAACGCCACTGGAGGTAGCACCCGGGTCGACGTCCTTGCTGTAATCCCGACTCTGCGTGGTCTGCTGAGCCCGCGGAATGCCGTTTACTGCTAACACTTTGTATTGTTCGCCTTGGGTAGCTCGGTAAGCTACGGCAATGGTCAGGTTGTCCTGCGGCAACCAATTGTTGGTAGTGCCGTAGGCGCGCGAACGTTTGATAAGTTGCTTGACGAGGAAGTCCGGCATCGCATCAGCAGCGGCCAGCGTTGCGGCGCGAGTGCGTTCCAACAAACCCGTGGCCTCGCTCTCCCTGGGCAATGCCGAAGCTGTTGGGTTCACTCGCCGGCGTTCGGCTTCTTCAATGGTCCGTCGCAGTAACGCATCATTGCCACTTTTGCTGGCTACCAGGGAACGCATGCCATCGGTGAGGGGAAAGCCGATGCCGCGTTTGCGAATCTCGCCGACAACTTCGTCGCGCAACTCCGGATGTTTAGGTAGTTGGTAAACCAGCGCGACCAATTCTTTGCTGGTGAGCGGAGACGTCGATGACTGCGCCACGGCGCCTATCGAAAAGACGAGCAAAAAAGCGCACGCCAACCAGGCGCGAAAGGAATCACTAATTGTAGGGTTCATATTAATGCAGGCCGATAATCAATGGATGTCGGAACAGTTCCGATGGAACAAAGCCCCGCCCAGTTGCCTGTAGAGCCGAACCTTTCATGGCCGGTCACTAGTCGTAAACCATAAAGCCCGGGCGTAAGCCTATTAACAACAAAGCGCTTCGGTGGCTTTTCTCAATATGGCAACACAGGGCTCAAGTTCATTAACCGGCACAAATTCGCCGGTGCGATGTGCTTCACGAATGTTTCCGGGCCCGAGCACAACTGCTTCCGCCCCCAGTTCGGAAAGTTGCGCCGCCTCGGTGCCAAATGCAACGGTTCCCGCTTTCTTATTCGTGAGTTCCTCAAGCAAGGTCACTAAACTCGAATCAGCAGGCGTTTCGAAACCCTGGTCGGCACGCGACGCATCGACTTCAAAATTCAGATTGGGATCGCGTGTGGTTTCTTCCTTAATCGAGTCATTCATTAGTTTGAGCAGGCGGTCCGGCGGCTGACCGGGAATGGGCCGCCATTCCAGCGTGAAGCGACATGAGCCCGCCACGACATTCTTCGCCGTACCTCCCTGAACGATCCCAATGTTGAGAGTCGTATAAGGTGGATCGAAATCAGCGTGTGTTTCGCTCGCCAGATGTTCCCCGATTTTTTCGCTCTCCGCGATCAAACGGGCCGCGCCCAGGACAGCGGAAGTGCCAAGCGAGGGATACGCGCTATGGGCCTCGCGCCCTTTCACAGTTATTTCGGCAAGGCAATAGCCCTTGCCGGCGCGCATCGGTTGAAGTGAAGTAGGCTCGCCGACGATAGCAAAACGCGCGCGCATCGCACGTTGTTGGGCGAAGCGCTTTGCGCCTATTAATCCAATCTCTTCATCGGCGGTAAACAGCAGCGCTAACGGCCGGCGCAGACTTTTCAGATCTAGACTTTCAAGTGCAGTTAGCGCGGCGGCGATGAACGCTTTTGTATCGCAGGAGCCACGTCCGAAAAGCTTGCCATCGCGCTCGCTGAGCCTGAGTGCTTCTGTCCAGTTTGGATCGTACGGAACAGTGTCGGTATGTCCGACTAATACAAGTTCCACATCCGTGTCAGTCGAGTTTGCGCCGGCCACCGCGAGCAAGTTGATTTTTTCGATGCCTTTGTCGTCGCTGTAAGGGAACCGTTGCGCACTGAGACCCAACGCGTCGCACCGCGCGGCCAGGTAATCAATGATGGGACCGTTGGTACGCGCAGAGACGGAATCGATAGCAACTAATTCAGCGAGTGTCTGCTTAACTGTCATGTCCATTTTAAGTGACTTAGCCTAAACCAAGAGCGGGCGCAAGCCCGCCTTCCCAACCGTGAGCTGATCAGAATTGCTTGATCAATTTCAGATTTGAAGGGCTTCAAGGTTAGCTCGAGCAAAGTTCTTGGAAAATCTCTCAGGTTGGGAAGGCGGGATTAGCACCCCAGCGGGGCTGCCCCGCTGGGGACCCCGTCTTGCCCCCGCTCTTCTTACTCAACCCCACAGTCTTTTTTGCAGGGCTTTGAATCTTTCAACAATCCCTTCCTGTTGCGCGTGCCGGCCATCGGCGACGATGCGTTTGCCGGCCACCACAACATCTTTCACCGCCGGTCGGGCAAGTGAAAAAACAATGTGCGAGAGCAAGTCGTCTTCCGCAGCACCGGCCAGCGAAGGGTCGTTCAGATCGACCGTAAAAAAGTCCGCCGGTTCGCCTGTTTCAAGTGTTGCGGTAGTCATGCCAATACTTCGGGCGCCATTAGCTGTAGCGCATGCAAACAGCCGTGCGGCCAATGCCGACCTACTCGTCTCAGTGCCTTCGGCTAAAACTGCGCGCTCCATCTTTTGTAGCCTCAGGTGATACTCAAGTTCGCGCGCGTCTTCCAATAAGTCGATCTGAATCTGGCTGTCAGTCCCCAAGCTCACCGGCACGCCTGCTTTGAAGTATTGGTCAACTGGAACAATGCCGTCGCCTAAATTTCGTTCGGTAGTTGGACACGCGCAGACATTCGCGCGCGCGTCCGCCAGCAGTCGAACCGCCTTCGCCGTTACATGAATCGCATGGACCGCCGTGAAGCGCTCACTGAGCATCGCTTCGGTCGCCAATAACGCCACCGGCGAGCGGCCATACTCGTTGATGCAGGCAGAAACTTCCGCCGCCTGTTCCGCGACATGCATATGCACCACCAGCTTTTCGTGGTTGGCGAAAGCAACGATCTCTTTCAGGTAAGCGAGCGGCACAGCGCGCACACTGTGTGGCGCGACGCCAACCCAAGCCATGCCATTTTCGTTGCCGAAATCTTTTTGCAGTTGCCCAGTGTTCTTAAGATACAGCTCAGGGTCTTTCTCAATAAATCTCGCCTGGCGCGGATTTGGATCCGATTCAAATCCTGAACGGGCATAAGCCACCCGCAGCAGCGCAATGCGCAATCCGACATCATTGGCGGCGCGCACAACTTCTTTCGCAAGCAGATTGGGATCGTTGTAGGCACTGCCGTCGGGTGCCTGGTGAAGGTAATGAAATTCGCCAACGGCCGTGATGCCGCTGAGCGCCATCTCGAGAAACGCCATGCGCGACGCGTCGTAAATGTCTTCCGGCGTAAGGCGCGCCGCGGCGCTATACATCATCTCGCGCCAGGTCCAAAAACTATCTCTGTCATTCGTAGTGCGATATTCGGTACGTCCCCGGATCACGCGTTGAAATGCATGCGAATGAGCATTGATGAGGCCGGGAAATCTGGCGCGGTCCTTCAGTAGAGTCGGCAGCAAGTTTATGTTATCCGAAGGAGCCAAGTTAGTAATCTCAAGGTTGGGAAGGCTGGATTACCCCAGCGGGGTTGCCCCGCCGGGACCCGGACTTGCCCCGCTCTGGTCTAGTCTCTAAACATTTTTGGTTGCCAGCACTTCTCTTGCAGTTGAGCGGTCGCCGTTGCAACTGATCCGCCTTGGACCATCGAGAAACCGCAGCGCATATCCCAGCTTACGATACAGCTTAACAATTCTATTCGTCGCCTGGTTTGAAAGTACCACCGGCCCACGATGCGCCGCCAGCAATTCTGCCGTCCGCACCTGATCACTCCAACTAAAACCGCCGGCGCTATAAGTTGTGAATTCCACATCGTAAGGCGGATCTGCATAAACAAAATCGCCTTGCTCAACTTGTAACAGGGCCACGTCGGTGCTTAGGAAAGTCCAATCGCGAAGAATAGTGCGCAAGCCGGAAAAACTGGTTGCGTAGTTGATCGTCTTGTGGCGCCCGAAGGGCACGTTGAAGTCGCCGCTGAGATTAAAGCGGCAGAGGCCGTTAAAGCAGGTGCGATTCAAAAAGTAGAAGAGCTGCGCGGCCTCGCTGGTTTGTAATTTTTCTTTGCTCATGAGTTGGTTAAAGCGTGCGCGATGGCGATAGAAAAGCTGCTCGTCGTTGCGCATCTCAATCCGGATTTTCAGACCACGCTGCACCTGAACATAGAAATTTATCAAATGCGGATTGAGATCGTTTAGAACTGCCTGCCGAGGCTCCAACCCAAGCGCCGCCGCTAGTCCCCCGCAAAAGGGTTCGACGTACTGCCTCTTAGAATGCGACTCCCAAAGTGCTTCTAAATGGGGCACCAGCCAGCGTTTTCCGCCCGCCCACTTCAGCGGTGGCGATGCCCGGGTGTGTGAGGGCAGCTTAGAAGCGCGACTTTGGAGATTTGCTTTAATTGGACCTTTTCTTTTCACGAGGATTCCTACACTGAATTTGTGAAATGAAAATATCAGTCAGTGTTTCTGCGGTCAAAGAAGATCGTTGAACCTGGTTTAACCAGGATGGCGGGCCAGAGGGTGTCATTGGCTAAACAGTTTCGTTGACATGTTTGACGGTTGATGGGTATCTTCCTCCCACAACCACATATTCCAAAGGGTAAGACTCCAGCCAACCTCGTGTCCCGAGTAGGCTTTTCTTTTTCCCTATAAAAACCCGGGAGGCCCCATGAAAGTATCACCCGTTGCCAGGACGGAATCTCTAATTGTCAAAGAAGTGGACGGCGAAATGCTCGTCTACGATCTGACAACCGACAAGGCCCATTGCCTGAACGACACCGCCGCGCGCGTTTGGAAGAATTGCGATGG
>JBPCLZ010000131.1:0-5045 GCA_051002775.1 Pyrinomonadaceae bacterium
CCCTGCTCTTGCAGTTCACTAGCCAGCGCTTTTGCATTGGCAAGAATCTGCCGCTGGTATTCCTTGAAGTCATCGCGCAGCGCTTCGCCGAATGCCACGGCCTTGGCAGCGATGATGTGCACCAATGGACCACCCTGTACGCCGGGGAACAGCTTTCGATCAATCTCTTTCGCGTGTTCCTCTTTGCAAAGTATTAATCCACCGCGCGGGCCGCGCAGTGTTTTATGCGTCGTAGTAGTCACGTAGTCCGCATGTGGGACCGGCGAGGGATGAAGATCCGCCGCGACGGGGCCAGCGATGTGCGCAATGTCGGCAAACATGCGCGCGCCCACGCTCTTGGCAATCTCGCCGATGCGTTTGAAATCGATGATGCGCGGATATGCTGACGCGCCGCAGACGAGCAGCTTTGGTTTGTGTTCTTCTGCTATCCGTTGCAACTCATCGTAATCAATCTGCTCAGTTTCCTTTGACACGCCATAGTCAGCGACTTTGTAACTAATGCCGGAAAAGTTCATTGGGTGACCATGCGTCAGATGTCCGCCGTGTGACAGGTTCATTCCCAGAATCTGATCGCCATACTGAATCGCCGCCAGGTAAACCGACATATTGGCTTGCGCGCCACTGTGAGGTTGCACGTTCGCGTGTTCAGCTCCGAATAGTTGCTTTGCGCGATCGATTGCCGCTTGCTCCACCACGTCACTCCATTCACAGCCGCCGTAATATCGTTTCTTCGGATAGCCTTCGGCATACTTGTTAGTAAACACGGAGCCCGCTGCTTCGAGCACGGCTTCGCTAACGAAGTTTTCCGACGCGATCAGCTCGAGGCCATTTGCCTGGCGCGCGACTTCATTGTCGATGGCGTCGGAAATTAATGGATCAACTTCGGCGAGTGGCGCGTTTCTTAGATCGGTCATCAATTTAGTCCCTTTTGAGTTTTGAACTTTGAACTTTTCTCTGGTCTTTGGACTTTTGACTTTGTTTAAGACTCTGCACCTGGGAAGAATTCAAATCCACACTCAGTAAGCGTGCAAGCCTGAAAGTTTTAGGGTCAAGTTTGAAGGTCTCAGGGTTGGGAAGGGCGGCTTGCCCCCGCTCAAGATCGAGCGGCATTCAATGAGCGGGGTAAACCACCCTTCCCAACCTTGAGCTGCTCCACCTTGACCTTTACGCTCGATCGTTGTAATCGTTTTCTGCTGTCTGCTTTCTGCTTACTGCCTTCTGCTTACTGCCTACTGCCTTGTGCCTTCTATCTTTGCCACGCGCTCGGCATGGCGGCCGCCTTCGAAATTCGAACTGAACCAGGCGCGTACGATTCCCGGAATTTGTTCCGGCGGCGTGGTACGCGCGCCGATAGCTAAAACATTTGCATCGTTATGTTGCCGCGCAAGCCGCGCTGTTTCTTCCGACCACGCAACAGCGGCGCGAACTCCGGGGACCTTGTTCGCTGTAATCGCCATACCCGTTCCCGAGCCGCAAACCAGCAGACCCTGATCCACTCGCCCGCCGGCAACTTCCTCCGCAACCTTGCGTGCGTAATCCGGGTAATCAACTGAAGCTTCTGAGACTGTACCAAGGTCTTCAAACTGCAATCCTAAATCCGTCAGTAAAGGCTTCAAGCGTTCCTTCTCGGCAAAACCGGCATGGTCGCTGGCAAGTGCGATTTTCATTATTGAAACTCCGGAGATCGATGGCTTTAGCAGGCTGCGATGGTACAGCAGGCCACGAGCACTGGCAACGAAGCAGACATCCCCTGTCGCCTGCAAAAAGAAGAGCTGGAAAAGCTCATGGTTAGAAGGGTGGTCTACCCCCCACGCGTTGAATGCCGCCCGATCTACACGGGGGCAAGCCACCCTTCCCAACCTGGAGACGCACGGGCCCGACAGCTTTCTTAGATCATTTATCCTGCACTCGCAAAAACCGGTCTGTCCTACGTTGCGTTAAGCTTTTTGCTAAGCGAGAATGAATGGCCGTAGTTATCTCAGGAAAGTTTCACTTAATACCGATGCGCTGGTCACAATATTTCATTCCCACCCTTCGCGAAGATCCGGCGGACGCCGAAGTCGTCTCGCACAAACTTTTGCTGCGCGCTGGTCTGATTCGTCAACTCGGCGCCGGCATCTATTCGTACATGCCGATGGCTCAACGCGTCGCGTTAAAGATCATGGGCATCTTGCGCGAAGAAATGAACCGCATCGGCGGCCAGGAGTTTTATCTGCCGGCGCTGCATCCGGCTGAAGTCTGGAAAGAATCGGGCCGCTGGGACGCTATCGGCGACGACATGTTTCGACTGAAAGACCGCAAGGACGCGGATATGTGCCTGGGCATGACGCACGAGGAAGTCTTTACAACTATCGCACGCAACGAGCTACGTTCATACAAACAACTGCCGCAAGTTTGGTATCAGATTCAGGTGAAATTTCGCGATGAGCCAAGGCCGAAATCGGGTTTGATGCGGCTGCGTACCTTCATCATGAAAGACGCGTACTCATTTGATCTCGATAAAGCTGGTTTAGATAAATCGTTTGCGGATCAGCGCGAGGCGTACAAGCGAATTTTTTCGCGCTGCGGCATCGAGTTTTCGATTGTCGAAGCTTCTTCTGGTTCGATGGGCGGTTCTGAGTCAAATGAGTTCGTGGCCAAAACCGATGCGGGCGAAGACTTGATCGCCAGTTGCTCCAACTGCGGTTATGCCGCGAATCTTGAGAAGGCCACGTCCAGGCTGACACCCATCAAAGACCTAGTTGGTCCAGAAACCCCTGAAGAATTTCCAACGCCCGGCGTGCGCACGATTGAGGATCTTGAATCGTTTCAGGGTGGTGCCGCTGCGCGGGACCAGATAAAGACTTTAGTTTACATAGCACAACGGTGGGGAGGCAGCGGGCTCGAAATAGAACCACAACCACTTCTCGTGTTACTACGAGGTGATCATGACCTCCATGAGACGAAACTGTCTGATTCAATAGGGGCTGTTTCGGTTCGCCCTGCTCATAGCGATGAGATACAGACGCTTTTGGGCGCGAACCCAGGCAGTCTCGGGGCGGTTAGAGGCACCTATGATCCTTATGGGACACTTGAGTTTGAAGTAAGGGACGGCTTCACCAAGAAGTTAATAGGCATCAGGAAAACTCTGCCCCTTCAAATAGTCGCTGACCAAGCGCTCCAGGATCGTCGGGATATGACTACCGGGGTAAATAAGGATGACTATCATCTTCGCGGCGTAGATATTAAACGCGATATTAATGTCGAGAAATGGATCGACCTTCGCAAGATCGAGTCAGGTGAACAATGTCCAATTTGCGAAACAGGAGTGCTCGACGTTTACAAAGCGATGGAGATTGGTCACATCTTCAAACTCGGCACTAAGTATTCCGAATCGATGGGAGCGACGGTATTGACTGAAGCCGGAAAGCCGGTGCCGATCGTGATGGGCAGTTATGGCATCGGCGTCGAACGCATCATCACTGCCGCCATCGAACAGAACCACGATCCCGATGGCATCATCTGGCCCAAGACGATTGCGCCATTTGACGTTATCGTGACGGTAACCAACATGAAGGACGAGATGCTGCGCGAGACCGGAGAGAAACTCTACAAGGATCTGATGCGTGCCGGGCTGGATGCATTGTTGGATGATCGTGACGAGCGCGCCGGCGTAAAGTTTAAGGATGCCGATCTAATCGGCATTCCCTATCGCGTGACTATCGGCAAAAAGGTTTCTGACGGGATGGTTGAATTGTTCTCGCGCGCAACCAACTCAAGCGAAGATGTGAAGCTGAGCGAGATAGTTTCGCGGGTTCAGAATCTGGCGCTTGCCGGGTTGTGAGACTCTTCTCTGTGCGTCCTTAGTGTCCTCTGTGACTTTGTGGTGACTGGTCTGGCAAATCCACCCCGGAGACACTGAGAACACTGAGGACGCACAGAAACAAGTCGAAAAAAATGAGATCCCTTTGGCTTCTATTCTTAGTTCTCACAGCGGGCGTTCCGCACGCTTCCGCGCAGGATCTTCTTCCCGAACTGGTTCGCCGTATTAAGCCTTCAGCGGTGGCGATCGAAACTTTCGACGCTCGCGGGGTAAAGCTTTCCCGGGGCAGCGGTTTCTTCATCGACACGGATCGCGTAGTCACAAACCGTCACGTCATCGAAAACGCTTACCGTGCCGAGATTCATTCTTACAACGGCAATGTGTATCCGGTTAAAGGTGTGGTTGCCGTCGATGCCGAAGGCGATATCGCAGTGCTCCGCGTCGAAGCCCCACCGGGCCAAGTTCGTTCACTATCACTCGATCGCACTTCGCCCCAGGAAGGCGAAAGTGTCGTAGTCATCGGCAATCCTTTCGGGCTTGAAGGCAGCGTCACGAATGGAATTGTTTCGGCGGTGCGCGACATTCCCACCTTTGGAAGAATCATTCAGATCACCGCCCCCATCTCACCGGGCTCAAGCGGCAGCCCGGTCGTGAACATGCACGGCCAGGTGATCGGCGTGGCCACACTGCAAATCACCGGCGGGCAGAGTATTAACTTTGCCATCCCGTCAGAACGCATTTCGCAGCTGCAAAGTGGTGGCCCCTTGATGGCGCTATCTGAACTGGTAGCTGCGAGCGGCAGAAACAAACGGGCGAAGGCGGTGCAGGCTTTTCGTGATGGTCTAAGTTTTCTCTCACAAGACGACTGTGAAAAAGCCTTGCCATATTTTGAGAAGGCCGTCGAATCGGATAGCAACTATGCGGAAGCCTGGGCGCAAGCCGGCTTTTGCCGCGAGAAACTCGGTCGGCACACCGAGGCTATCGAAGCTTCGCGCCGGGCTGTCTCGCTGCGACCGTCTGCCGAGTCGTACTTCAATATTGGTCTGGCAAACTACTATCTAAAACAATTTCGCGAAGCAGCAGAGGCTTACCGGCAATCGATCCGGCTGGATCCTTACAACGGCGCTGATGGCTGGTATGCGTTGGGACTGGTCTATCGAGATTGGGGGAAAGGCGACGACGAGATTCAGGCTTACAAGCAGGCGATTCGTTTGAAACCTGATTACACGAGCGCTTACGAACG
>JBPCLZ010000132.1:0-3678 GCA_051002775.1 Pyrinomonadaceae bacterium
CTTTCAGCGCTTTTTCAGATACCTGAAGCTTAAGGGAGGAAGTTTCAACTGCCGCGCGCGCGCGCGTCTCCAAATGCGCTAAGCCAAACATAAGCAAACTTATGATCACTCCGGCGGTCAGCGTGTAAGGAAGGAACGTCTTGTCCAGGTATGTGACGACAACGATCGTGGCCAACAGCCCCGCAATGAGAACGGTATAAGCAGTAAGGATGCTACGCGGCAGACGAAGTCTGGCTTTCGGGCTTTCAGGTTCCAATCCGCCTCCGCTTGCTGGGAAGGGTGTTAGGTTTAGTGGGCCGGGAGGCTTAGCGCGTCCGGCGTATCGAATGCATTAACGAACCCGGCTGGTCCGTCGACGGAGAAAGTCTATCAAAACGAACTGTGAGAGGTTAGCGGGATTTGCGAAATAAGCCTTTCCATTAGTCATTGCGGTCATTTGCTTCACGTATTCAACCAGATAAAAATCGCTGGCGAGCATAAAGGTATTGATCATTATGCCGGCTTTGCGGCAGGCCTGGACTTCTTTGAAGGTAGCATCCATTACAAACGGATCGCCGCCCATCGAGTTTTTGTAGATGCGGCGTGTAGGACCGGCATTATTGCCGGTCCTGGCACTACGGCTATTTTGTCTGGCATGGACAGGCAGGAATGCCTGTCCTACACCTTCAACGAAGCACGCGGTAGGTTTGCCATCAGTCACCATCACAATCTGCTTCATTTCTTTGCGCTGTGCTTGCAAAATGCGCCGCGACAAACGCAATCCTTCCGCTGTGTTGGTGTGATAGGGACCGACCTGGGTTACTGCAAGTTTGGCCAGCGGCAACTCCTCGGCGCTGTCATGGAACAGCACGATTTTCAGCGAGTCACCCGGATACTGCGTGCGAATCAGATGCGCCAGCGCGAGCGCCACCTTCTTCGCCGGCGTAAACCGGTCTTCACCGTAGAGAATCATTGAGTGAGAACAATCGAGCATCACCACTGTGGCGCACGACGATTGGTAATCGCACTGATGGACATGCAAATCGCTGTACTCAAGATTTAGCGGAACGGTTAGGCCTTCCCGTTGAATCGCCGAAAGCAGCGTTGTGTTCACGTCAAGATTGATAGTATCGCCAAACTCATAAGGCTTGCTGGCGGCCGCTGCTTCAACGCCGGTGGAAAGATGGGAAGTATCGTGACGGCCAACAGAACTCTTACCCAAACTTCCCAGCAAATTTCTGAGCGTCTTGTAACCGAGAAAGTCGAGGCCCTTTTCAGTTACTTCGAATTTGACGTTGCGTGGGAGGGGTTCTGAAACTTCGGGAGTGCCAGGACCGCCCTGAGATTGTTGCGGTTGTCGGCTCGGCTCTTCCTTAAGTGAAAGATACCCTTCTTCAACCAGCCGCTCGATCAACTGGTTGAGCATTTCCTCGAGCAGCGAACCTTTAAACTTTCCTTCGTTGTCAGCCAGCATCTCCTGGACCTGAAACTCATTTAAGAGTCCCTGGTCCATCAATGCCTGCAACAACGCGCGCCGCAACGCGTCGAGCGACGTATCCTGCGGGCGCCGTTGGCGCGTCCAGTAGTAATCGTCGTCGTAACCGGAATCGAGCAGCGAATCTGACAGACCCTCCATCAAGTCGCCGAGGTTAATTCCGGAAACGTCGGGGCCTTTGAATTTTGAATATCGGGTAAACTTCATGATTTGCCGGCGGGACACGCCTATTACATTCTTATGTATCCGCTTTCTTATACTAGCAGGCCTGAATAGCTTAATTTGAACGCGATAGCAAAAAAGCAAACTTCGAGAAGTGAAGGGACAGAAAACCCAATTGAGCCTTAAAGCTTAAGAAATTAAAGCAAGCATACCAGTTGTCGCGCGCGCGGCACTGGTCGCTGGGCGCAAGGCGCTCCGGTAAACCTCTCGGGTCATCTGCGCGGTCCGTTCCCACGTGAATTCGGCGGCTCGCCTAAGACCGGCTGCTGAATAGGAGGCACGAGCGTTAGCGTCCGTGAGCAGCTCCAGGAGGTTCGCGGTCAACGCTCCCACATCGGTCGGCGCAATCAACCGGGCCGCCGCTCCCACCGTTTCTTTGATCACGGGGATACTGCTGGTAATGACGGGCGCGCCACAGGCCATCGCTTCAAGCGGGGGTAGGCCAAAACCTTCGTAGATCGATGGGTAAACGAAAACGCGGCACGAAGAGTAAAGGGCGCGGAGATCTTCGTCCGAGAGATACCCAGTAAACAGAACACGCTTTTTGAGGGCTGTCCGTTCGCTGCTGCCAAACAATTCCTCAATGAGCCAGCCCTCGGGTCCAGCAATAACGAGTTGCGGAGAGACTGACGTCGATCGCAACAACTCTTCAAAGGCGCGAATCAACGTAGCAATGTTCTTGCGAGGCTCCAAAGTCCCGACGAACAAAATGAATTCATCTTCTACCCCTAATCGCTGACGTACGCCACGCGTTTCTCTAACGGGACGGAACACGCTTCGGGCGGCGAGGGGCACAACGGCGATCTTATCGGGCACAACGTGGAGGTGTTCGCAGATTTCTCGTTTGACGCTCTCCGAGTCGGTGAGAATCCGCGTGGCGATTCGCGTCATTAGCGGCAGCCTGCGCTTGCCGCGCCGCACCAGGTGGCGCTCATGCGTTTCCGGATGGCGTAAAAGCGAAAGATCATGAATGGTGAGTACCGTCGGACATCCTGGCCAAAGCGGCACCTCGTAGTTCGTGCCGTGAAAAAGTGTCAAGTGTTTCTGCCTGGCGTAGAGCGGCAGGCCGAATGCCAACCAGCGCTTTCCCCTGGGAGTCCGCACGGTGCAAAGGTTGGGTGGTATATGCGTTTGCTCTGCCGTCAGGTCTAGCGGAAAGTGAGACAGTAGTTGGAACTCGTCCCTCGGTTCGAGCAACGCTAAAGCGCGGGCCAGCTCAAAAGTGTAGTGTCCGACCCCGGTCTTTGGCTTCGCCAGCGGGATACCGTCAATGCCAATGAGCATAAGTCGGAGAGTTAGCCTCCAGCATTATCAGCCAACCTTTTGAATCGACTGGTTTCACTTCGTCAGTGCGGCGACCGATGATCAGCTGTACTTTCCTGTCTCCGTCAGATCATCGTAGATCATTCCGCGGCGATCTTTCTTGGCCTTTGTCACGGCCGTGTAGCCGCCTTCTTCATTGCGACTAATCTTGTTCTCAGCGTAAAGCCCTTCCAGCACCAGCTCGCACGCGGCCACAACTTTTGCTTCATCCGATTTTTTGAAATCAAAAGGAATCAGAGCTGTGTCGATTAATTCCGGCACGGCTTCGAGCAGTGTCGTGCATTCCTCGGCTGATGCAGTATCTGCCAGCCGCAAGTTGTTTCCCTGATCGAACCATTGCACGGCTTGCGCAAACTCGATGCCCACAAAGTAGCCTTCGAAGATCTCGCCAGCAGCACGCTTAATCAAGTCTTTCGCAATGCGGCTTGCGCCAATCTGCTCGCCTTCATATTCAAGTTCCATCTTGCCGGTCATGGAAGGAGTTGCGGCATAAATGTCTGAGATGCGTGGCACAATCTCGGGTTCTTCCGTCAACAAAGCCCGGCGCTCGGCATTTGAGACCACTGATTCGATCACTGTGATCGGCATGCGCTGAGAAACCCCGGAATGCTTGTCTACACGATTGTCGTCGCGCGCCTCAAACGCTATTTGCTCGATCA
>JBPCLZ010000133.1:0-26719 GCA_051002775.1 Pyrinomonadaceae bacterium
TGGCCTTCAGCAATCAGGGTGAACCACTGCCGGAAGTTCTCGCGGTCCATGAAACTTTGTAGTTCCGCTGCGTCAGGAAGGCCGTCTTTGTCTGAATCCAGCGAAACCGAATGTGACGTATGAGCGAAGGTCGGGTTTGTTGAGGCTGAATTGGCTGGTCGCGTCGATGCGAGAAGAGTTTCGTTTCGCCGATTCCTGCCAAGTACGAAGTAGGAAACTAAAAGAACCAGCGCGAAGGAAAGCACTAATGCGAAAGCAATTTGTCGACGTTTCAGGAACGCGAGCATGGGGGAATTATCGATTCTGCAGCGAACTTAAACGAGGCGGAGCTAATCAGTCGGGCGCCATGTTATCACGTCCGGCCGGGGCGCTGGCCACTGATTCCGACGCTGTGGAAATCCACAGTTCATGCGAGACAGGGCACAGCGCAAGCGAAGAATATACGTTGTGCGATCCACAGCCTGGTCGCCGGGATATTGCTTGTTTTTCTCAATCTCAAAATAGTAGAAAAGAGTATTGCAAAAAGCTGCCAGCGCAGTTAGATTGTCGGGGCCAATCATATAAGTCAAGACACGGTTGCCGGAGCAGATGTGTGGCCCGTCGTTGGCAAAAAAGATTTTTGCGGAGGTAACGAAGTGCCGATTGGAACATGTCCCGAATGTGATGCGGATGTCCATGTAGACACGGACACAGATAAAGGCGAACTCGTTTCTTGTGAGGAATGCGGTACGGATTTGGAAGTAGTGGGGCTGGATCCAGTAGAGCTGGACATCGTCGAAGAAGAAGCTTCGGATGACGATGAGGATGAGGACGAGTTCTGAAGGATAGTAGGCAGTAAGCAGTAGGCAGAAGGCAACAAGCAACCCGCGGGTTCAACGGTTCGCTTTCTGCCTTTTGCCTACTGCCTACTGTTTTTGGGTTTGGAATCCCGGCCGGCTTTGACTCAGCGTGACACCGTTTGGACCTTCGATCTTGATCGTATGATACCGGCCATCGCGCCGTTTTTCCTCAGGTGGATAAAAACCAAGCACGTAAGCTGAGGTTACTTCCTCTGCGAGGGCGCGAAACAGTGCTTCGTAATTAGTCTCGTCCGCGTAAACACTTCTTCCTCCAGTCAATTCCGCCAGTCCACTAACGTCGAGCGGTGTCGGTATCGGGTTTTGTGCCGCCACTGGCAACACGCGTGAATAAGAGGGAAGCGTTACTACATATATGCTCGCATCGGCAGCGTTGGCGCGTTCGATGACCGTCGGCGCCGATACAGTGTCGCCAACCGGAAAGCCGTCAGTCACAACCAACACCGCGCGTTTTATCAAACGGCCCGCGCGCGTTCGCGGCGCATGACGCACCAGCATGCGTATCGCGTCGTCTACAGCATCGTAAGTATGGGTGGATAGCCCGTTCGGCTCTCGCGCCAGGCGCTCGAATGCGCGATCAAGTTTGTCTGCTTCGGAAGTAAACTTCTGCAAAGTCTTTACGTTCATGCCAAACGCCATGACTGCATAAAGAACAGGATGGTCAGATAACTTCTCGGAGAAGGCATTTAAGGCGCGCCGCAGACGATTCATTTCTTCCGCAGTCATACTGCCGGAAATATCGAGCGCAAATACCAGTGCCAGCGGACGCGGCTCGCCGCTGCGATGTTCAACCTGGAAAAAAGCCACCGGCTGCTCGGTTCCGTCGACATAGAGTTTGAAGTCTTCCTGGCGCAGGTTGCGCACCGTGCGACCTTCAGCATCGTTTGCTCTTACGTCCACTGAAACAAGGTCAGTGTCAATCTTCAAAACGTCGTCCGGCGTTGGGTCATTATTGGTATAAACTCGGCGCGGTCGAACGGCCTTTGGATCTGATTGCTGTGCGAGGCATGGGACTATGACGGCGACAATCCCAAGCAGGAGCAGCAACAGAATACGAATCGATTTATAGGATTGGCAAAACTGAAACATTCGTGGTCTTACTGGCGCGTACTGTAAACGGATTATACGTGGGCGGCCAAAACGCGCCAAGCCGGTTAGACCTCTTGTTTGGCTCACGCCGGGCAACAACGTTACAAGAAACGAGCATCAACAATACGTCCTCCGCGGTCCGCCGGCGGCGCCGGCCAATGTTAATATCAAATCATGCAGCAATTCCGCTCATATCTAATCCTTCCTGGCATTCTGGTTTTCGCCGTCGCACAGGTTGTCGCTCAGGACAAATCGACCGGCGGATTCAAAGGAAGAGTTCGGGTTGAAGTAGGCAGCGCTGCGGGCGTTACCGTCGTTATCAGGCAGGGGGAGCGTGAAATTGGTCGCGTCGTTACTGACAAGAGCGGCGAATTTTCCGTCAAACGGCTCCAGCCAGGGCTGTACGGGGTTACCCTGCGCAAACCAGGATTAAGCGTGGGCACAATAGAAAACATTGAGATCAAAGCAGGGAAGACGCGTTCATTAGGCGACCGTCTGGTACTCAACATCGATGAAGGCTCCATCGCCTTCATCCGTGGCAGCGTTTTCGATCCAAGTGGGCGCAGCGCTCCTAATGTGCGCGTTGAACTTGCCAGAATAGAAGCTGATGGCAGTTTGAAGAAGATTGATGGCCGCATTACCAACGAGACCGGCTCCTTCGTCTTTCGTCTTACACCGGACCTTGCGAAGTATCGGGTCACAGTTAAAGCGAAGGATTCAGAGCCGGTCAGCAAAGATGTTGAGGTTGATGGCGCCGCGGTTTACCGGACTGCCCTGTCACTCAAACCTCCCTCGTAAATCGTGAATAGTTGTTGATAATCCCGGCGGATTGCGGACCTGTCTCGGCTTTTTCCATTTACGATTTACGAGTGTTTTATATTTGGTTCGGCCTTTGAAGTTGCTATAGGATTGCGGTAACTGCGTCATGGAAGAACGTGAAGAGTTTCTGACTGCTCGTCAGCTTGCGAAGATTTTGCAGGTTAGCGAGTCAACTGTCCGGCGTTTGGCCCGCAAGCGTCGCATTCCCTCCGTGCGCGTGACTCCGCACATCATCCGATTCCATCTTGATGCTGTGCGCGAGGCCCTGGATGTGCCGCGGTCGCGAATCAGGCATGGCGAATATGACGAGCCGTTCGACGATGCGCAGTTGTCGTTTGACGACTTGACCCTGGGCGGGATGGCGCAAGGCGCGGGAGGTTAGGGTCTGGCTTGGTACCAAGTCACGAAACTAATTGACCTAAACCCTAACCCCCGTGAATTCACCCACTTATCACCCTGTTTCATATAAATTCGCGGCTGGCGAATGGGAAACTTGCGAGCGAAGCTGGGATTGCTTTTGAGAAATCTTTGAATCGTACCGTTGTCCCCGGTCGCAACCCGCCATTTACCGTCTTCACGCACCAGATACTGTTGCACGACAATCTTGCCTTCGGTTGCGAAAGGCTGTGTAATCCTGCCAAACAGTTCAGTATCCACGACAGCGAGATTACCTGACACCCGAATTTTTCCGATATCAATGCGATCAAGCTCATAGCGACCCTGCGCTCGCTGAAGCGAGCTGATGAAACGCGATTTCGCCATTCGGCTCCGCGTGGACGAGGGCAGGGCATCGTAGACCGAACTGTAATCGTGCTTCTGCAACTGTGAAAATACTTGCTGGACTACGGAGCGGACCGCGGATTCCTCCGACGATTGCGCGACGATTGCCGTTGACGCAGTCAACAGCATCATCATCAAAAATGGCCTGCACAGGCGGTTGAAATCACTTCTCATCTGGATCTTCCCCCTTGTCTTCTTCCAAATCAGCGGCCGCAATTACCTCTTTCATTTGTGCGCGGTAGTTCAGAAACCAAAAAATCATGCCGAGTGCGGCAATGACAAACGCCGTACTGAAATCTCGTCGCAGCATGTACACGCCGCCTACTACGATGCAGATTCCGGCCACAATCATCCAAAAGAGTTTCATCCCTTAACTGGGTTTATTTCACCGTAACTGGAATTCGCAGCCCAATCTGGCCCGGTGGATAGCAAACTTGATGGTCGCAAGCTTGCACACGCAGTTGGGCAGCAATTGAATGCTCACCCTTAGAGGCGCTAGTGTCCGCCTTTAGTTTCGCCCTTAATTCGGTCTCGCCTTCATAAACCGCCAGCGGCTTATCAGTAAACGCAAACTCTTTTGTGAGCGCATTCGGATAGGAAACAAACGCAACTGAGATCCCGTTGCCTGCAGTTATGTCCAACTGCGTAGCTATTAGATAGGGAAACGTTGGCGGATTGGCGTTGGTGTGATAGCCACTCTGAATTGTTAGTCGAACAATTGCATCACCTGACTCGCCTCTGGCGATGGCGACCGGCTGCGCTGATACCTTCACTACGGATTCGGATGTAATCCGTTGGGGGGCGGGGGATTGAGTATTACTACTCGGCTCATTCTGGGCTGGTTTAGAACACGCGGAAGCAATGAACAAAAACAAAAGACAAATAATGCAAACTTGAATCCAATTCATCCTGCGGCCTCTTTCTTTCCTTCAGGTCGCTTGATACCAAACTTTTCCAGCCGATATTGCAGAGTGCGAAAGGTCAAACCCAAAAGCTTGGCTGACTTGGTTATGTTGTAATCCGTCTGCTCCATCGCCTGCATGATCAAGTCCCGCTCGACGTCCTCAAAACTGATCCCTTCAGGCGGTAACTTGAATGCCCCTTCCGCAACGGGCCGGGATTCCTGGCGCACCTCCAGGGGAAGATCATCGATGGTGATTTGATCGCCCTCGCACAGAAGTATCGCGCGTTCGACGGCGGATTCCAGCTGGCGCACATTGCCGGGCCAGCTGTATTCAATCATCAACTTGCGTGTCTCGGCGGTCAGCCCGCGGACGAGTCTTGATGTGTTCCGAGTATGCTTTTTGACGAAATAGTCGATGAGCACCGGAATATCTTCACGACGTTCGCGGAGCGGCGGCACATCAACCGACAACACATTGATGCGGTAATAAAGGTCGTCGCGGAAGCGGCCGTCGGCTACCATCGCCCGCAAGTCGCGATTGGTAGCGGCAATCACGCGCACATCAACATTGATCTCATGCGTGCCGCCGACGCGCCTGATCTTCCGCTCTTGCAAAGCGCGCAGCAATTTAGCCTGCATGGCAACGTCGAGTTCTGCAATCTCGTCGAGAAACAGCGTTCCGCGATCTGCGATCTCAAACAAGCCTTTCTTCTCGGCATGTGCGCCGGTGAACGAGCCCTTTTCGTGACCAAACAACTCCGATTCGAGCAGGTTCTCGTTAATAGCAGCGCAGTTAACCGCCTGAAACATGTCTTGCGCGCGCGGCGATTGGTTGTGAATAGCGCGCGCAATCAACTCTTTGCCCGTCCCCGATTCGCCACGAATCAGAACAGTGGAATTTGAGCGCGCCACTTTCAAGATCATGCGCTTCACCGACTCCATCTTGGGCGACGCGGAGACAATCTCCGTGTCAAGCTCGTCCAGCCGCTGCAGTGCGCGATTGATCGTCTCCAATAAAGCAGTCTTGTCATATGGCTTTTCGAGATAGTCGAAAGCCCCACGTCGCAAAGCTTCTTTCGCTGAGTCGATAGAACCGTGCGCGGTCAAGAGAATGACGATTATCGATGAATCGAGTGCCAGCAAATGCTGTAACAACTCAATGCCGTCCATGCCGGTCATCTTGAGATCGGTTAACGCCAGATCGAATCGCTTCTCTTTGGCAAACTTGATTGCCGCTTCACCAGAAGAAGCGGTGGTAACGTCGTAGCCCTCACCCGACAGAATCATCTCAAGTATTTCGCGTTGCGATTTTTCGTCGTCAACTACCAGTATGCTTTTGCGCGCCATAGTCTCTAAAGGATGAAGGATGAATGATGAAGGATGAACGCGATGCCATGCCGAAAGATTCTTCTTTCAAGCTTCCGCTTTCATCCCTCATCCTTCTGCCTTTTCTCCGTTCCTCCTCCATCCGCGGCTTTTGCCGGCAGGATAATTGTAAACGTCGTACCGCTGTTTTGTTTCGAAGTTACGCTTATTGAACCGCCGTGATCATCAATTGCTTTTTTGACAATAGCAAGTCCGAGCCCGGTACCCGTATCCTTCGTCGAATAATAAGGCTCAAATATCTTGGCGATATCTCCAGGAGCGATTCCCTTACCAGTATCAATGATTGCTATGCGGGCACGATTCGCAGCTTCAGCCGACAACTTGATCTCAATCCTTCCACCCGCTCCATCGATTGCTTCCAGACTGTTAATTAGCAGGTTGGTAAAAGCGGAACGCAAAGAATCGCGGTCCGCGTTGATCCGGGGGACCTCACCTTGTTGCGTCACGATTGTCTCTATGCCGCTCTCGGCTGCCTGGCCCGAAATCACACGCAACGCGTCATGGACTTCCGCTCGCAGATCGAGAGGTTCCAGCTCGAGCGCCGAAGGCCGCGAATACTTGAGAAAATCCGTGATGTGGCGGTTGATGCGACCGACTTCGGCTTTCAGTTGCAGCGCCAGCCGTTCGAAGGTTTCTCGTTGTTCGGGATCCGCCGGCGCGAAGGACGAACGCAGATGGTCCAGTGTCAAATTTATGTAGTTGAGCGGATTGCGGATTTCGTGGGCAATTGCCGCCGCGAGCCTGCCAACCACGGCCGCCTTTTCAACTTGATGAAGTTGCAATTCAAGCTCGCGAGCGCGGCCGAGCCTGGCAGTCATGTCGTTAAAAGCTGCGGCCAGCGCGCCCATCTCGTCGTTGCGCGCGGCCGGCACGCGTACATCAAAGTCACCGCTGGCAACACGACGAGCCGCCATCGATAAATCCTTAATCGGTCGCGTGAATCGCCACACGAACAGTCCGGTTACCAGCGTGGTTGCAAGCAAGAGCATCAGCGTGTAAGAAGCGGAGCGGGACGCTTGCTGCTCCAGGATGTTTGTCAGTGTGTTAGCCGAGCCCAGCACGACAATGATGTACCACCGGCCCTTTGTGGTCTCCACCGGAAAATAAAATGCCCCGGGATCGCCCTCTACAAGCTGCGTCGCAACACTGATTCCTTCAGGCAAAGGGATGTTTTCGGTAAGGTCGATGGCGCTGCTTAAGGGCGGCAGGCTGACGTCTTTGACCCGCACGTAATGCGTTGAACCGTCGGGATTCGTGGTGGGAGAGTATTCTCCGTTCAGACTGTCCTGAATGTTTCCCTCGCTATCGACAACCAAAACGTTCTTAACCCGTCCGGCCTGCTGATCCGGCAACGGCTGCTCTGCTTCTTTGTGCATTTTGTCCAGGTATTCACCGCTGGAAATGCTGTTAACTCCGAGCGCGACGCCCGCCATAATCGCCTGTTCCTGTTCAACCAGCATATGGGCGTTACGCCGCACCGAGCGGACGTTGACGTAGTACTGGACACCAAGCGTCAACCCCAGCAATGAGACCAGCAATAGAATCAGCCGGGCGCGAAAACTGTTTAGAATCTGGGGTGTCTTCATAGGGTTTTGACGGGGTTAGTAGTTTATACGTTGTAAAGACGGCTAAGAACAGTACAGGGACCTAAAGTTGCGATTCAATATCACGAGTTGTGTACAAAAGATTACTTTTGTATTGCAGCTACGGCCTCGCGATGCTATATTTGGCCCGGTCTCGAATCAATGTCCCCAGGGGCCGCCAATTCAGGGAATTCTCCCGCCTCAACGTAAAAGGGCCGAAGGTCCACTTGGAAACGGAAGTTTAGGAGAGCGTTTTGGAAACTCTTAAGACTCGGCAGACGCGTTTTGTATTCACGTTCAAGGATTCAGGCTGGACTTAGGCTGCAGCGGGCGGGCGCGAGTTTCGGCGAGGCTCACTAAGGTGAGCAAAACAATATCCCTAGGAGAACTACCTTCGATGACTTTGATTAACCGACACCCCCGGACCTTTTATATTGCCATCATCTTATTCGTCCTTTTTCTTTTTCCTTTTCCTTTTCAATCCTCGGTAATTGCCAAGAAACGTCATGCTGATGCTCCGCGTCGCAAAGTAGCCCGCGTCGAGAGAGGCAGAAACGTAAAGAGCAAAAAGCTTTCGGCCAAAGAGCGCCGCGCGGCCGGGCGTGACGAACGCATGTCGGCCCGAAGCTCGCGACGCGGTGACTCCAGACGCGGTGCTAACGCAAAACTATCGAAGCGCGAACTGCGTCGGCAGTCAGCCCGCGAGCAGGCAGCAGCGCTTAAAGCGATTGAACGCAAACGAGGCCGGCCAATGAGCAGGCGTGAACGAGTGGCAGAAGTACGCCGCATTCAAGCTCAACGCCGACGCGAGATTCTCGAAGCCCGCAGGCGCGCTGAAGCGGCGCGGCTGGCAGCAATCGCCCGGCAGCGCGCGCTCGATGAAGCTCTGCGGACCGAAGTGCAAACGATGATCGGGCGCGACAACGTAGTCGGCGAAGACCCGGAAGTCCGCCGCGTGGCAGTGAACGCCCTCGGCCGCACCGCGGGCACGGTCGTCGTAATGGATCCCATGAATGGCAAGGTCTATTCGATAGTTAATCAGGAGTGGGCCCTGCGGCGCGGCTTCAAACCGTGCTCGACAATAAAGCTGGTCACAGGCGTCGCCGGTCTTGCGGAAAACATCATTGCTCCATCAGAGTCGGCGCTTATTTCTGATCGACCGCGCACGGATCTAACCTCAGCCCTGGCGCACTCCAACAATTACTATTTTGAACATGTAGGTAGCAGTCTCGGTTTTGAGAAGATGGTCCAATATGCGCGCGAGTTGGGATTGGGCGAGAAGACCGGACTCAACGCTCCTTTCGAATTTCCGGGCCGGCTGCCGGAAATGAAACCCGGTTTTACCGTGCGACGAATGTTTTCGTACGCTGATGGATTTGAAGTTACGCCTTTGCAATTGGGCACTCTCGTTTCCGCCATGGCAAATGGAGGCAAACTCTACGAGCCTCAGGTTCCCCGCACCGCACAGGAGGCAACGCGCTTCAAAGGAAAAGTTCGGCGCAAACTTAAAATTGACAGTGCCGTTTGGCAGCGCATGATTCCGGGCATGGTGGGTGCAGTTAATTACGGCTCCGGTCGTAAAGCTTATGATCCCACACAAACGGTTGCCGGAAAGACGGGCACATGCAATGGCGGCGAAGGAAGTTGGGTGGGATTGTTTACTTCCTATGCTCCGCTGGCGAATCCAAAACTGGCGGTAGTGGTCATTACTCGAGGCACAGATGCCCGACGGCACGTACCTGCAGCAGTCGCTGGGCGGATCTATCGTGATCTAAGTCGGCGCTTTGGTATGCCCACTCACTTGCAGATTGCTGCAACTCCGGATGATGAAGAAAACGATGAAGCCGCTGAGGACGCGATTTCAGCGCAGACTCAAACAACCAACAGCGCGCAAAGCTCGACCACTTCCGCAACCTTGGCGGCCCCCTCCGCGTCTCCGGTGCCGCTCGTGAAGAGTCCGGCGCAGGGTGATAACGTCCGCAGAGTGCTGATGCCAATACCATCTCGTAACGTTCAGAACTCAAAAGGCGCAGCCACGAAGGCTCAAACCACGACCAGGGAGGCCGGCAAGGTGACGACTCAACCTGATGATCGGGTTCGGAGAACGCAAGCGCCGCGACCTTAATAGTAAGACTTTTACTACCGCTTGAATTCAACTGCGCTGGCAGGTCGTCAAATGACTTACCAGCGCAGTGGTCTTTTACGAGACATTCGCTGAATGTTTTTGGACGCATCTGCCGCCTTGACAGTTCTGCGACAGTTGCAGGAATATTGCGGACGTTATTTTTAAGACCCTAACGAATCGACGACACCGGAGTTCTCTCCTGACAAACTCCGGATCGGCAACTGGTTTTCGGGAACCCGCATCTTAGGATAGCCCGAAAGCGGCATGCAAATTGTATTTGCTGGATAGACGTAAGAGAAGCTTTGGAGGTCCTGACGAACTGATGAAAAATACTATTAAACTATCGGCCATTTACTTGAGCCTGGTGGTGATTGCGGCGACGATAACAAACAATGCTGTAAGCACGGCCCAGACGCCCGCGCCTGCCGCAGCTTCTCAGGGTGCCTGCACCGATGAGAATAAGGGTGTCTGGTACGCTGACTTCACAAAGTTTCGCACTACTGATCCAACAAAAGCTGCTGAAGCCGGTAAGAAGTATTTGGCCGCGTGTCCCTCGGAACAGGGTCCGATTCCCGATTACTTGAAGAAATGGCTTGCCGCCTACGATAAAGAAGCCCGACGTGGAAGGTTCCAGCCACTGCTTTATAACGACAAGAAATACACGGAAGCACTGGGGCTGGGAAAAGAGATTCTGGCGGAAGATCCTGAGAACGTCAGAGTGTTAGTCGATATGGGCTGGGGCAGCTACCTGGCAGCAATTGCATTAAAAAATGAGAGCCTGAATAACGATGCGGTGATGTATGCAAAGAAAGCCACCCAGCTAATCGAATCCAACAAGGCACCCGAGAGCTGGCAGCCTTTCAAGACTCGCGAAGAAACACTAGCCTATCTTTACAATGTTGTTGGTCGCCAGGCCGTCAAGACCAATCCCGCCGAAGCACTCAGTGCCTTAATCAAATCGGTCCAACTGGAAACTGAGCTGAAGAAGGATCCCTGGAACTACTATTTCATCGGTGTCTCTTATGAGCGTGGTCCGTATGCCACTTTGTCGGCGGATTACAAAACCAGATTTGCTGGTAAAGACGAGACTACCGAGAGCAAGCTCGCACTTGAAAACATTAATCAGGTTGTCGATCGCATGGTTGATGCCTATGCACGCGCCGTGGCCCTGGCAGGTACCGATGCGAAGTACCAAGCCACCAAGAACGATTGGAAGGAAGCCTTAAGTACCTGGTACAAATACCGGCACAATCAATCCGATGCTGGTCTGAACGAAATGATTGCCAGCGTACTGTCTAAGCCGTTGCCGCCGTTGCCGACGCCGATTACTACATTGCCGGCGACCACACCCGCAGCGACCACTCCTACCTCGGGAAACCCAGGCGCAGCGGCCCCGGCAACGACAACGAAAACTTCCGCGGCCGCTACAACCACAACGACACCGGTTAAACCGAAGCCGCGCTACAACCACCGCCGCCACTGAAACTTTTTCGCTAGCTTAATTTCCGAAGCGCCGGAAGCTTGTCTGACGTCGACGATGCTTCCGGCTTTTTATTATGGCGAGACCTAACGCTAAGCAGCCGCAGCCTCTTCCCGATCTGGACCTGTTAGAAACTATTTTGTCTTACAAGTTTCAGAATCGTGCGCTGCTTGAACGAGCAGTCACGCATCGATCTTGGGCCCATGAACAGGTAGCACCGGGCGCGGAAGATGAAGCAAGACGTCTCCAAAATGAATCGTTGGAGTTCCTGGGAGATTCGGTGCTTGGCTTGGTAGTGGCCGATTATCTATGCAATGCCTATCCGGAAGTTACCGAAGGGGAGCTCTCGCGAATGAAGCACCATCTGGTGAGTGCACCCACGCTGGCTGCAGCTTCCGCCCGTATGCAGCTCGGCGACTTTCTTAAATTCGGTCGAGGCGAAGAAAAGAGTGGTGGGCGCCGCAAAGATGCGTTGCTGGCTGACGTTCTTGAAGCACTGGCGGGCGCCATATTTCGTGATGGCGGATTGCCGGCGGCTACCGATTTTGTGCAGCGCGCAATCGGCGAAGAGCTTCGGGTGGTGACGCCAAAAGCAGCCGCCCAGGCTGATTACAAGACAATGTTACAGGAGAAACTTCAGGCTGAAAGGCGAACGGCGCCACGTTATTCGGTCGTCGAAGCAGTTGGGCCGCCCCACAAACGCACCTTTCATGTTGAAGTTAGTTGGGATGGTGGCAACGTTCGCGCTGAAGGCCGCTCAATCAAGGCAGCGGAAACGGCTGCAGCGAAGCAAGCTTTGGCCGCAATGGAAAGCATTTCTGGCGAAGATTAACCAATGCAGAAAGGCTTGCACAATAAGTCCGGTCCGGCCACGCGAAGCGATCTCATTAGCACCGTGGCTTCAGCCCGGTGAAAGAGGAGAGTCTCACTTTTCTTAACCGTTTTAACGGTTTACTAGAGGCGACGCAAACCGTTAAATCGGTTGGGAGAGATCATAATCAGCGGCAGTGGTCACCGGGCTGAAGCCACGGTGCTAATGAGATCGCTTCGCGTAATGAGCGTTTCGCAAATGTCGGGAAGGTGCTGACCGCTCAGTGGGTTTTTTGTGCAAAGCGAATGCGAAGTGCTTGCTTAAGCCCACGCAAGTTCTCTTAGGCGTTACAAAAAACTTCAGCAAAGCCCACTTGACCACAGCAGTCAACGTATCTAGGATGATTTGTAGATGAGTGGTAAACCTTCCAGCAGCCGTACTAAAGAGAGCGGCGTCGAAACAAAAACGGAAAAGCCGTTTTCATTCTCAAAGATTTTCCATCGCAACGGTCACGGCGAGCCCCCGGTTGAAACAAAACCAAAAGGTCCGGCGAAATCCGTCTGGCGAGAATACTTTGAGTCAGCGGTCGTTACCGTGATCATGGCGCTGTTCGGCATGACTTTCATTGTGCAAGCGGTGAAAGTGCCAACCGGCTCAATGCAAAACACGATCACGATCGGCGATCATCTGCTCGTCAATAAATTTATTTTTGCGCCGGGAAAATCCCTACTGTTTCTGCCGCAACGCGAGATACAACGAGGAGACATCATTGTCTTTAAGTATCCCGGCAATCGTTATGACCCAAGCCGCGATGATCGACCGGACAATAAACCGATCACCACGAACTACGTAAAGCGGGTGATTGGCCTTCCCGGAGATCGTATCGCGATGGAAGGCAGAAATCTGATCATCAACGGCAAACCTCTGCCCGAGCATCAAATCGAAGCGATAGACAACAACGACAAAGCGCCGCTGAACCCCAAGAACGCGACGCCGCGCAAGCCGTCTGAGCCTTATGACGTTTACTACAGTCCCGATTTTACGGAAGAGAACTATCCGATCTTCAGACTTGAAGGTGACGGGCGCGAAATTGTGATTCCGGCGGGCAAGTATTTCGTTATGGGGGACAACCGCAACAACAGCGAAGACAGTCGCTACTGGGGTTTTGTGCCGCGCGAACTGGTAATCGGCAGGGCGATGTTTGTTTATTGGTCGTATGACGAGAGCGCGACGTCAAGCGGCAATTTTATCCTGGACTTCTTTACCAACACGCGCTGGAGCCGCACCGGTACTATGGTGAAATAACCGGCAGCGCGCATGTCTGCGGTGTTAAAAGTCACGATCCTCCTCCAACTTACTTCCCCTGTCCTTCAGTTTGTGATCAACGCCTTGCGCATTGCCGTTCCGACGTTTTTGTTCTACATGCTCGGATTGGCTATCCTGCTGAGCGAAAACTTAATTCCGTTGTAGCAAAGCTCGTAGCCTTATATGAATACCCTGTTTACGTGTGCACGGAAGATCCAATCGAAATTGGCAGTTCGTATAACACAGTGCACACTAATCGTTGCTGCTTTGTTGGTGCTTGGTTGCGTGCCCGTCGCCGCACAGAAAACGAAAGCAACAACTAAATCGAAGCCGGGGCCGGCCAAACCAGTTGATGAACTAGCAAAATTACGAGACGAATTCGTTAGGGCAACCAAGGAATATAAAGCGAGTCTGGAAAAGTTGTTGGCCAGCTACGAAAATAACGTAGCCAAAGCGGAAGCGCGTTTGAATCAATCACGAGAACTCTTCGCACAGGGCCTGATTTCCAAAAATGATGTGGCCGTCAGTGAGCGCACGCTGGCGGGAGCTAACGACAAAGTTGCTGAAACCAGGCAGCGCATGAACAGCGCCGACGCGCAGATTGCCCATACCCTGGTCGAAGCAGAAGCGGCAAAATCTTTTGCCAAAAGCAAGCCAATGAAAAAAGGTTCGCTGTTGCAAACGGCCGCTTACATTCGTTTTAACGGGGGCGCATCGTGGGTCATATCAGATGTGTGGAAAGTGCAACGTTTTTTCCTTGATAGTTTCAAAAAGCCATTGCCGATCGCAGTATTCGGCCAGGGGTCAATTCACAATCGGTGGCGTTTAGATCATCACAACGCGATGGATGTTTCATTGCATCCGGATGGCGCCGAAGGGCAAGCGGTGCTGAACTTTTTGCGAAACAACGGAATTCCTTTTCTGGCGTTTCGCCAGGCAATACCGGGAACAGCCACCGGTCCGCATATTCACATTGGCCGCCCGTCCCATCGATATTGAAAGTTAAAATCAGACATGATTTACACGATTGACAAGATTGAGAACTGAACGGTTAAGTGGGTATCTTGTTAATCTTGAGGCCTGTCTAAATCGCATTCAGGGGATGAAGAACTTCAGGAGGTGTCGTGTCTAAGCAAACATTCGCAACGATTTTCGCCATCGCAATCTTTGTCCTTGGCGCAGTCGCGACAAGCGCGCAAGTCCCCCAGAAGCTAACCGACGTTTCGCTAACGCAAGCGCAAGCGTCACACTTCGCGAGTCTGGCGCTAAAGTGCATCGCAAAGGAATATCCAAACAAACCCGAACACGTGATGAATGACGGGCGTGACGTCGACAACCCCAGGAAGCTTCATCCCGCTTTCTACGGTTGTTTCGATTGGCATTCTTCGGTCCATGGCCACTGGATGCTCGTGCGGCTGCTGCGGACCTTTCCCAACCTTCCCGAAGCTTCGCAGATTCGCAAAGGTCTAGATGCCAATCTGAAGGCGGAAAACATTTCGGGCGAGGTTGCCTATTTAAAGCAGCCCAACCGCCAGTCTTTTGAACGCACCTACGGCTGGGCTTGGCTGTTAAAGCTTGCGGAAGAACTGTCGTTATGGAACGACAATGATGGCAAAGAGTGGTCAAGAAATCTCCAGCCGCTGGTAGATGCGCTGACTGCTCGGTATCTCGCATTCCTGCCGAAACAAACATATCCGATTCGAACTGGCGTCCATCCAAACACAGCTTTCGGGCTGGCCTTTGCATTCGATTACGCGAAGACGCACGGAAACGAAAAGCTTGCGGCTTTGATTGCCGAACGCAGTCGCACGTATTTTGGAAACGACCGCAACTATCCTGCTAACTGGGAGCCAGGCGGCGAAGATTTCTTTTCAGCAGCGTTGATGGAGGCTGATCTGATGCGGCGCATTATGGAACCGGTTGAGTTTCGCCGCTGGTTTCAGCGCTTTCTGCCGCAGCTAACGATGCGGCGGTTTAAGAGCTTGTTGCGACCCGCGGTGGTTACGGATCGAACTGATCCCAAACTGGTCCATCTCGACGGTCTCAATTTAAGTCGAGCCTGGTGCATGCGCAGCATTGCGGCGGCTCTTTCGAAAAACGATCCTGCGCGTCGCGTGCTTGCTCAGTCGGCAAAGGCGCATGCCGCGGATGCATTGGCCCACGTGGCCAGCGGCGACTATGCCGGCGAACATTGGTTGGCATCGTTTGCCGTGTTTCTGCTTTCCACGCCGGAACCGTAAATAGGATCAAATACGTCCGGGAAGTGAAATAGCGCGGGCGATAAATTGCCCGGGTATTTACATCGTCTGAGTGTTGGGATTAAATTGGCAGCACTATGAAAACGATTCTCCTGTTAATTGCGGTTACGCTACTTTGCTGTGCCTGCGGAAAGAATTCTGTAGCAATCGCGCCCGGTAACAACGCCGTTCAAGCCACCGGCGAATTGCGTTACAACGTGCCCGAGGGTTGGCAAACAGAGAAACCAAGTTCCAACATGCGCGCAGCCCAATACAAATTGCCCCGCGCCGAAGGCGACAGCGCTGATGCGGAATTGGTTCTTTATTATTTTGGCCAGGGGCAGGGCGGTTCAGCACAGGCGAACATCGACCGGTGGCTCAATCAAATGCAACAACCCGATGGCAGTTCTTCAAAAGAGAAGGCAAAGATAGAAACAACCACCATCAACGGCATGCTGGTCACCACGGTGGACGTAACCGGAAAATACAACGGCGGTATGGCGTCGCCGGGCGCCGCTCCCAGTGCGACTCCGGCCGATATGTCAAACTATCGTATGCGAGCTGCGATTATCGAAACCCCAAAAGGTTCTTACTTTGTAAAATTAACTGGACCACAAAACACTGTCAGCCATTGGGACCAGGCTTACACTGCCTACATCAAATCCTTCGAATTTAAATAGTTGTCCGAAACTAAATCCAACCCAATAATTTTTTACGATGGAGTTTGCGGCCTCTGCAATCGACTGGTCCAGTTTGTATTGAAGCGTGACAAGCGCGATTACTTTCGCTTTGCTGCGCTGCAAAGCGATTTGGCAAGCACAACCCTGCAACGGCACGGCCGGGATCCGCACGACCTCGATACGGTCTACGTGGTGGTTGATCACGCGCAACCTGCGGAACGCCTGTTGGCTCGTTCAGACGCAATCTTGTTTCTACTCAGAGAACTTGGTGGGATTTGGAAGATAGTCGCGTTTGGAAGGATCCTGCCGCTAGCACCGCGCAATCTTGCTTATGAACTAGTCGCGCAGAATCGCTATCGAGTATTTGGCAAATACGATTCCTGCATGCTGCCGGAACCAAAAGATCGCGCAAAATTCCTCGATAATTAAAATAAAAAGGGTGGAGAATGTGAAGTCAAACCAGGGTGTCAGTATTAACCCTTTAGTCGCTGCTCACGCTTTTGAAGTGGTGCCCCCGGCGCGATTCCAACGCGCGACCTTCCGCTTAGGAGGCGGACGCTCTATGCAACTGAGCTACGGGAGCGAGAACTTGGTGAATCGTAAATCGTAAATCGTGAATGGTAAAGGTCAGAGATCGGAAGTCAGAGATCAGAGATCAGAAGTCAGCACTGAACCTTGTGGCTCCTCACATTCCTCTTGCCCTCTGATCTCCGACCTCCGAGCTCTAGCTTTGATACCTTATTAATGAACGTACATCGTAACCTTCAAGTTTCTTTCGGCCGGGCAGGAATTCGAGTTCAACCACAAACACCAGGCCCACCACCGTTCCGCCAAGTTGCTCCACCAGATTGCAAACAGCTTTTGCGGTTCCGCCGGTCGCCAGTAGATCATCCGCAATAATCACTTTGTGACCGTTGCCCACGGCGTCACGATGAATCTCGAGAGTGTCCTGTCCGTATTCCAAATCGTAGGAAATAGCCGCGCATTCAGCCGGCAATTTTTTTGGTTTTCGCACCGGCACGAACCCGGCGCCCAGGTGATACGCAAGCGCCGGCGCAAAGATAAAGCCACGCGCCTCCACGCCGATCACGGTGTCAACCTTTTCACCCTCGTACTCCGCCGCGAGCGCATCGACGGTTTTGCGCAAACCGTCCGGGTGTTTCAGCAGCGTGGTGATGTCGTAAAAATTAATGCCGGGTTTGGGGAAATCCGGCACCTCGCGAATTAGCTTTTTTAGGTCATCCATATTAATTAGTCAGAGTCAGAAGTCAGAGGTCAGAAGTCGGAGGTCAGAGGTCAGCGGTTAAAGAATGGAACACTGATTTCTGACCTCTGATCTCTGATCTCTGGCCTCTGCACTTCTATCGTTCAATCCTGAAGCTTGAATACCGGCCTGTAGGTTCAAGGCTGATCTCCTCGACGTGTTCGACGCGGGACCACTGTGGACCAGTCACCAGGTCATTTCGAAACTCATCGACATTCAGAGCTGTACCCTCAGCCATCGCCTCAACTGTGCCATCCGGGCAATTGCGAACATAACCCAGCACCTGGTGCTTGGCAGCTGCGCGTTGCGCAAAGAATCTGTAGCCGACCCCTTGCACGTCTCCTCGTATCAAAAATTTGCGCGCCACTTTTGCCATGCGATGGTGAATCGTGAATCTGAATCGTGATGCGGTCTTCCCAAACTCTTAGCACTTAATCCCTGCGTTCTACGGAACTGCCGTGGATTCACCTGCACTTGAATACTCGTCCGACGCTGCCGCGCGTGAGTGTATATGTTTCTGGTACATCTTTCGAGTTATCTACCCTTACGATAAGCGTCATGGTGTCGTCTTTAATCGAGCCGGAATAAGTTGCCGGCAGATTTTTGATTTTTGCCCCCAGCCGTACAGGCCCACCGCGTTCGCGTGTAATGGTGCCACGCCAACTAAAGCGACCTTGACGATCAAGGGTCAGCGGTCCGGCGATTGCGCCGTGAGCGCAATCGTATTCGATGCTGACCGACTCACTCACCTCAAACCGAATGTGTTGACCGCCCCACGTGCCTTTGCTCAGCCGCTGCATTTTGCGCGCTCCGAATGTTATGGAAAAACCAAGCAGTAAGACCAGGCATCCCGCCACAAGAAGTCTGTTTTGAGTTCCGAATATCATACTTTTTCTGGTCTTAATCCTAACTTGTACCCTACACAACCTTACAGACAATAAAAACCTCAGAAACGATACCTTTGATGCTCTCAAGCATTGTAGCGAAGAGGGCTAATGATGCCCAACGCGCAATGCTCCTCGGAAACAACTCCCCTGCCGACGGACGTGAATGGCGCTTGCCGTTTAAAAGCACAGAAAATTCGCGTTTTCTGTAGAAGAAATCCCCGAATCGGACTATCTTTATTTATAGTCTTGCGCAGTTGTTAAAAACACGGGGGTGCTTAGCTTGTCTTCTGCTAAACCAAAGTCAAAGTCCTCGGTCAAAGCAGCGATTGGGGCTGTACGCGATTTTATTGGCGGGCACCAGGAGGATGAAGCAGCCGTAGAGCAGGAAAATCTCGCTACCGCGAATGCTGCTCAATCCCTGACTAATGCCCAGTCTGCTGATGAAGCAATGAAAAACGAAACTATCGATCAAGCCGATCAAACCGGCACTCAACCGCAACTAGCAACGGATGTTGTAGAGGCAACGACTGATCAAAAACCGCGCCCATCAGACACTGAGGAGACGGCGCCCGCATTTGATTTCGACCAGGCGGTGCGCGACTTGCGCGCCGGCGAATCTGCTGAGACCCGTGCTGCTGCTGCTCGCTTGCTTGCCGACGCCGGGAGCCAGCGCGCCACTCCACACTTGATTGCCGCACTCTTCGACGGTGATGCCACAGTGCGTACGACGGCTAACGAGGTGTTGGCCCAGTTCGGCAATTCAACGCCAAGCAATGCCACCTCGGAAAGTCTTCCTAACCGGGCCGCAACAGCTCAGCCTGCCGCAAAAAAACCGCGAACGCAGGTAGAGAGCGTAAGGGTGGGTAAGACTAAGGCAGCCGAGCGAAAACCAGCAAAACCAATCGTGACTCCCACACCACCGGTTCGCACAGAGCCCGCTGCAGCCAGGGACCCGCAACAACTACTCGGCGAAGAAAACGAAGTCCGAACGAAATTGTCGGAACTTGAAGCACAAATTCTCGACTCCGTCGCCGCGCGCAAGGAAGCCGAAAAGGAAATCCGGTGGCGTATCGAACGAGAGGCAAAATTAAGGACGGAAGCCGCAGCGCGTTCGGGACGAAGAAGAGCAGTCGCGCCTGCAGGCTTATGAAAAGGCTGAGACACGCAAGGTTGAAGACGGAAAGGCAGTGGCCGCTGAACAAAAAACTCGCATAGCTGCTGAGAAAGAAGCACGCCGCCTGGCAGAGGAAGAGACGGGTTTCAGACTTGAGGTAGTGCGGCGCCGGCAAACAGCCGAGGAGCTTGTTCGTGAACGAGTGAAGATTGAAACCGGTCGCGCCGAAGCCGCGGAAGCAGCGCAACTACTCGAAGCCAAGCGTGTGCGCCAGGAAGCTGCCGAGCAGCATCAGGCGGAGCTGGAACGCTTACGCCGCGATGAAGAAACGCTGCGGACTGCGTTCGAAAAAGTCGCGCACCGGCGTGCTGAAGTAGAGACTGCGCGTGCTAAAGCCGAAAAAGAGGCTGAACTGCTTGTCGAAGCGCGAGCACGCATTGCGCACAGCCGAAGAAGCGCGAAATCAAGCTGAGGCTGAACGCCTGCAACTGGAGTCCGAGATCAATGAACGGCTCGCAACCGAACGGCGCCAATTGGAAGAAACTCGCCGGCGGGGCATCGAAGAACAGCAGCGGCTGAAGGAAGAGACTCTTCGGGCTGCGGAAGAAGAACAAAAACGGCTGAAAGAACTCGGAGAGATGCTCCTGAAAGCTGAAGCCGACTCAAAGCAACGAGCAGAGAAGGAACAACTGCTACTGGCCCAACTGGAAAGCTTGAGAATTGCCGACGCAGAGGCGCGGAAGCGTATTGAGGAAGCCGAGATGCGCAAGCACACGTCGGACGAAGCTTATAAGCTGGCCGCTGAGAAGTTACAGCGCATCGAGGCGGAAGCGCACGCACGCAGCCTTGAAGAAGAGCAAATCCTGGCCCGATTGGAAACGACGCGCCGTACGGTGGCGGTAGAAGCGCAGGCGAGATCGGAACAGGAGAAGCGCATTAAAGAAGAGATCGAAATGTTCCGTCGACTGGAAGAAGAAGAACGGCCCCGACTGGAAGCGGCAGTACTTCGTCGCACAGAAGTCGAAACTCGCTTCCGACAGCTACGAGAACGTTACGAAGTAGAACAACAGGCGCTCGCTTCTGCTGAGCAATTTTCGGTTAGTGAAACAAGTGAGATGGAAAGCGACATCTCTATCGATTCAATGCCGGCCGCGGCGTTCGCCGAGCCTGCTGCTGAAATTGAGGCTGTGAGTTCTGTCCCCGGCGACCTTGGCACGGCAACAGCGACCCGTGAAGTACCTGCCGCCATCGCCTCTTATCTTTCCAGCATCGATCCTTATAAGCGGGCCGCTGCGATTGCGGAGTTGGGCCGCTCAGGATCCAAGGATGCATTCAATATTATCGCGAATGCTTTTGATGACTCTTCAACGCATGTGCGCAACGCGGCGGCCAGGGCCCTGCGAAAGCTGGAACCCGGCCGGACTGTCGATCTGTTCAATCGTGCCCTGGAAGAAGGATCTGATGAACGGCGCCAAAATATTGGTGGGGCGATCGCAGCGTCAGGTGTGGCGGACGAAGCCATTGATAACCTGGTGAGTCAAAGTCGCGAAGAAACCTATAATTCGCTGTCGATTCTTTTTGTAATGGCCAAAGCCGGTGAGGTGAAACCATTAGTGAAAGCGATCGAAGAACACGAAAATGACGAGGTCCGTCGCGCGGTCGTTAAGCTACTGAATCTAAGTGGGCAAGCGGAAGTGGCCGACGCAGCCTTGCAGCGGCACGTCTTAGGTGTCCCGGCGGTTCGCCAAAACGGCGTTACCACTGAGCCAGCCACAAGCAAACGTCCGCATGGCCGCGGCGGAATCGGAAGTTAAACGAGCTGTAAGAAAACACAACGGGGACAACAGTAACTGATCGCTCCGAGCTCTGCTTAAGTAGTACCCTTATCTTGTTCGCGGAGACTGCGTCCTAAACTCAACGATTGAAATTCCCCCGGGTGGAATGCTAACGGTGGCCACGCTTCTGCCATTCTCGCTCTTCAAGTCGATAGTCTTTTCCGTAATCCAGTCAACCGCAGTCTTAATTTCCTGTGAGCGCAAGCTGATTGTTGCGGTAACGATAGCGCTACGATCCACCTGGGCCATCCCTTGCTGTGGTTTGTAGACACCGTTGTTGTTGATTACCGTAACGAGCCAGCCGTCGGCGTTGCGATTAATCAAATACTCAACGTCTCCGTTGACTGTGATGGGCGTAGCGTCGGCGAAAATGTGCGCGAGCATGTGTGCAGCGAAAGAAGTGATTCGTTCGTCCGCGCCAAGTAGATCGGGCAGCGCGGAAAAGACCACGGCGCCCCTTCCAAGTTTGTTGACGGTCACCAGGGGATCGCCGGTCTCAGAAGTGATCAGCGCAACCGCTCCCTTCAACTCCACCTTTTCATAACGAAACATTTGGCCGCTCAGGTTTTGAGTCGCTTCGCCGGTTGCAAGACAACGTGCGTTGTCAGCTTCAGCAGTCGCGCCAGTCAGTTTCACCCCTAATAGTTCAAGTGAAATATCTTTCGTCTGAGCAGCGTTAAGAACAACGGTGCCGCCTGTGTTTACATACTCGTGAATGCGTCGAATCCATTGTGGGGACCAGTCGATGCGGCCGCCCACGACCAGAGCGCGGTAGGAATTTAAGAGCGCGGAATAATTAATGGGTGCAGGGGGGGGCGCGGCGACACGTGGGACCGGAGCCGTCGCCACCGGAGACGCAGACGGCGATGGACCAGCGACACCGTTTGCGTTGCCGCCCTCATATAACAATTCCTCCTTACTGCTTGCTGCAGGCTGCTTTGCCTTTGGGTCTTCCCCTTTCTTCGGAGGTTGGGTTTTTGGTTTCGAAGTTATTGTACCTGGTTCAGGGGCTGGCTTGGTGCTGCTCGTTCCGGAGGTGGACCTCGAACTTTGAACAGCCGACTTTGTATCCGGATTATTCGACGCGACCAGTACATCGAAAATGTCTCCGAAGATTCCGTTAACAAAAGCCTGCCGATCACCGCTGGCGGGTTCGCCTTCAACCACTGCGCCGGGATAGTAGGCGACGCTGAACAACTCTTTCAACCCGCGATCACTGCGATTAATTTGCGAGACTCCAAAAGGCCACTGCGGATAGTCGGTCATATCCCAACCATGTGCGGGGTCAAGCAGGAACGCGATCGGCGTGTAAGGTGTTCCCCGGTCCGGATGTTTTTCTACAAACCGCACAAACTCGTCCGTGATGCGCCCGAGCGGATTCAACTGAAATTCGTGTTCGCCCGGTCCGGGTTTGAAGAATTGATCTCCTCCTTGCTCGAGATAGATCGCTGAGGCGCCTGACATGTAATAGAAGTAATAACTCTTCCGATACCACGAAAGCGAAGGGCCCATGGTTACGCCATAGCGCGAGTGGAAAAAATTATCTGGCCCAGCAAAGTTTTGTGCTTTCGTAAAGGCGGTGGCGGTGTCGCCAAAGTTAGGCGCGTGGTAATAAAGAAAATTGCCACCGTGTTGCCGCGCAGCTCCGCGTGTGAAAGCGGTGCGCATGGCAAACATGGGCTGTACCGCCGCCGTCTCGACCCCCAGAAGCCGCACGCCCCAACCTGTGAGAGCGTGGGCAAATGAAGTGCTCGAAGTAGCCTGCGCCGGAATCAGTTTGTCCCACATTGCGCCGGTGTCAACGTGGAATATGCCGGCCCATTTTCGCGCAATCGCTCTCGTGTAGAAGTCGCGATAGGCATCAAGTAACTCGCGGCGTGACATTCCGCTGGAAACTTTCAACTCAGCCGGCGCGTGATCCCAAACGTAACCAACGCTCTCCCCGGAAATCCATCCCAGGAACTGATCCTTCAGTTCGCCATTCAAGAGATTCCACGCGGCCTGCCCCTCGGCATCGGACATTTGCGCCGCGCCATAGTTAATGAGAATTGCAAAAGGACTCTTCGTGTCTCGCAGGTAGCGCAAGAAGGCACTGCCTTCTTTCAAATATTCCGGCAGGTTGTTCATATAGATCACCGGAGCAACGAATTTGGAACTAAAGATTGGAACATCACGCGCGCCTCTGTATTTTTGTACAAACAGATCAATGGGCTCGGCGTTGAACGGATACAACGGACGCTCTGCCGATGGTTTGTCGTAGAGCTTCCAGAATTCCGTACTAATATTCCAGGGCATGAGGAAGTCGCGACCCGCAATTCTGGGGCGTTGCCAAACCTCCGAGGCCTCCGTCGAAAAATTCGGATTGAGCAGGGAACTGAGCGTGGCGCGGTTGTTGGACCAGTCACGGAGGTAACGCATTGCCGCAAACTGTGGTTTAACTCGCCCACTCGCGACATATGCGAGATTGTTCGTTACCAGCACACAATCAACGACACGGCGAGCTTGGGAGGCCTTTTCGATTGCAATTGAAATGCGGGCCGGCCCCTTTTCCAGTTGCGCCGCAACGCTGTCCCAGGTGAATGCCCAGCGCCAGTACATGCTGACTTCGTCATGGGCGTCGATCAAATCCCTTGCGCCAAACTGATGTCTAAGTACCTCGCGGCCTTGCTGGTTAATCGTGACAACGAAGTCTTCTGTTTGGTTGGCCCAATCGGCGTAGCGAACCCACAATCGATATTGTCCCGCGCGTGAGACCTCAATGTCCTGATAGATGGTGCCGGTCGTTTCATCGGCACTTGCTGCCGCTGAATTCCATCCGCTTTCTCCGCCCTGGGTCCACTCCGCTGAGGTTCCGGTTCCATTCATGCCCCACCCCGGGGCTTGGGCGCGCGGCAAATTACGCCACGAAGGGTTTAGCACAGGCTCGCCATTACGCTGCGTAGCAAGCCCGCGCATATCTTCCGTTTCGTACCAGAGGTATTCCAGCTGGGCAGATTCAGATACGGGGAGATTTGGAGACGCGGAGACTTTTGGGGTTGTTGCTTGAGCGAAAACTGAATGGTTAACGAGAAACGCCAGAATGATGAGCCAACTAAATCTGTTCATCTCAATAATTATTGTTTTGAATCAGGTTCGCGTGCGCCCAATAGGCGTGGTCTCAATTACCCGAGCGCATCGAGGCATTCGGCGAGCGTTCGTTGCCGGCAGGTAAACATTGGAGTGTCACGCAGCGTGTAGGAGCTGGCTTTTGTTTCGCGCAGTTCCTGCACCAGGTCAAGAAAATCCGCGGGATTGTCGGTCTCAAACGCAACCACGAATTCCTGATCATCAAGTCCAAAGGAATAGGTAGTATGAAGTTTGACTGAGCGATACTTCGATCCGATACGGATATGTTCGTCCATCATTTCCTGACGCTGGTCTGCCGTGCGCGAATACCACTCGCGAGTTTTGACAAAGGGATAGACGAAAAGATAATCCGACTTCCCCGGCACAATATGCAGGCGATCTTCCGCGTGCTCGGGATTGTCTTTGTCGATATACATCGAGCGCTTGGTCATTGAGAGAAACGACTGTGTTGCCTCGAGGTATTTCGCCATCTCGGTGTGATTCAATTCCGAGGTCATCTGCTGGATTGGATCCAATTCATAACCGATCCGCCAGATCATGAAATCAACATTCGTGCGCAAGCCGACCGTCGAATAGCTATGAATCAGCAGAGGCGGGTGAAACTTCTGCACGGTGGCGACGAATTCATCCTTGTATTGTCGTTTTTCCTCCGCTGCCAACATGCGCCATTCGGGACGTGCAGAGTAAAAGGTGAAGTTAACGAACTGCCGCGGCAGCTTGGCCTTTTGTTCCTCCAACTCGACGCAACTGGGCGCGAGACGTAACGAGCCTCGGGTTGCGCCGCCCTGTTCCTTGTCCGAACTCATTTAGCGTGACCTCTTGTCGCTGGGTTGAAGGAATTCGATCCCGGTCCTGGCTTAATGGGATGCGAAAGCATTCTGCCGAGTCTGCCAGCGGTTTGCAACCGGCCACGCCGTGTCCGATGAGCTTTAGCTTGTCGTAACGCCGCCAAAAACTAAAGTTTATCGGCAACTTGCAGCGAACCGAACCTCTACCCAAAGGGCAGTGTGCAGCTCGAAACCGGAACTTTTTGCTATACTCACCGGGACCCCGGATTACAAACCATTCGAGTGAGGAAAAAGCATGAAGGCGTTTGTTCTTACGCTGTTAACCGGTATCGTTCTGTTGTTTACCCTGGCCTGCAACCAACCTGAAACAGAAACTATTACACGCACCGGGCCTTTGACATCGCCTTCACCCGCGGCTTCGGCGGATCAGTTCGCGGGTGCGCGCGCCACCTTCGGAAAAAGTTGTGCAGGATGTCATAGCGAGGACGGCAGCGGTGGCTTAAAGGAAGTGGACGACAAGAAATTAAAGGTGCCTACCCTGCTCGAAGGTCACGCCCTTAATCATTCTGACGATGACTTCATCAAACAGATTTCGAAGGGTGGCGACGGCATGCCGGCGTTTGGTGACAAGCTAACGCCCGCGGAGATTATTGATCTGGTGAAATTTATCCGGCATGACTTTCAGGGGAAATGAACTCGTAAATCGTGAATCGTAAATGGTAAATAGAAAGAGCTTTTTGGATATCGCTTTACGCCGCATCCTAAACCCGGATTTACTATTCACGATTTACCATTTACGATTCACCGACCAGGCGCGCGTAGCTCAGTTGGATAGAGCGTTTGACTTCGAATCAAAAGGTCGCAGGTTCGAGCCCTGCCGCGCGCACCAACCAAAAGTTAGGGCATCCAACGGGACGCCCTTTCTTTGTGCCTCCGTGGACTAGTCCTGATTCTTCGCTCGACATGGATAGATCAAAACTGAGGCTGGAACGGTCGAGTCGTACACTTGGAAGGCACGCCCGCGCTGCGGATTGCAACCATTTTCAAACAGGCCTCTGACTATGAAAGAAAAATAAGAGACGTCTACCTGGAGATGGCGCAACGTCTGCCATAAGAGGACAACCCTCGTCACAACAGATATCGGGGTCAATCGAACGGCTATTCGAAGCGGTGGTTTGCAGAAAGCACGGCGGTCCACGAAATAACACGAACCAACACGAAACTTTGTTCGTGATACTTCGTGGATCGTTTTTGGTTCCCCGCGGATCCGCGATCTGACGCCGAAGGCGTTCCAAACTAAGCTCCAGCCGCTCCGCTCTCCGCCTTCGCTTTCCGTTGTCCAATCGGCACGTATTCCCGTGAGCGATGACCCAGGTAGATCTGTCTGGGCCGGGCAATCTTTTGATCGGGATCCTCGAGTAGCTCCACCCATTGGGCCAGCCAACCCGATGTGCGCGGGATCGCAAACAACACCGGAAACATATCAACCGGGAAGCGCATTGCCTGGTAAATAATCCCAGAGTAAAAGTCTACGTTGGGATACAGTTTCCGCTTCACGAAGTACTCGTCTTCGAGCGCTATCCGTTCCAGTTCAAGGGCGATCTCCAGCATCGGATCTTTCCCTGTAACTTCAAACACTTCGTCGGCAA
>JBPCLZ010000134.1:0-3780 GCA_051002775.1 Pyrinomonadaceae bacterium
AGACGCTCGTCGGGTGCAGGGCGGATTGGATGCGGCTGCTGACGAGGCGCGAGAGTTTCGGCATCGAATCCGACTCTTTCACGTCTTCGATCAACTCGTGCAACAGGCGTTCCTGGTTGTATTGCTCGCGGAAAAACTTTCGGTCAATCCATTCGCGCAAACCGAAACGGTTAAGCAGAACGAGTGCGACGGCAAGACCGGTAAAAACGTAAAAAACGGCGGAATTGCGAAGCAGAATTTCATTCAGCGGCCGGGCAGGATTGGCGGCGATGTTCCAAACAATGCCCACAATCGGCAAAACCAGCAGCAGCCGCAGAGCGTTTTTCGCCAGCAGATATTGCAAACCGCGCCGGACGACGAACGAGACGGGAATGACTTTGTGCCGTGCAATCGCATAGGCAAAAGACAGCGGAATGAGCAAAGATAAAGGAGAAACGATCAAAAAAGCCCAATCTTGATAAGGAATTCTGATTTCGAGCGCGGGCGATAAAAACTCTAGCCAGAGCGTCACACACACTGCCAATATCAGGGCGCAGAAAAGCGATGCGAAAATTAAACGCAATTTTAGGCGAACAACCAGGTCGGCGCGGAGATAAGTCAAAATGATCACCGAAAAAATGGCGAGCGCGTATAAAACACCGACGCCGAATGTCAGAGGATAAAACCAATCTTGGAGTTTTAAGTTTACCGCCTCGCCCCATCCCGCCGTATTCAAATCGTAAAGCACCTTGTAAGGCAAGAAAACGAACAACGCCGGAATGTAAATTAAATACGCGAGGCGCGGAAACCGCCTGAGCAGTGGTGAGCGCTCGGGAAAAATCAGAAAGAGATGCAGCATAAAAACTAAGGGAATGCTCGCCGCAATGTTGCCGAGAAAAGCCGTGATTTTGAAAAATAAAGGCGAATTTGGATAAACGTAAGCTCCCGGCACGTTAAATAATAAAGCGAGAAGAAAACTTCGCTCGTCGTTCGGTTTGAACAAAAAAACCAAAAAACCCGTGAGCATGAAAACGACCGGCATGAGGGCGGTGTTGAGAATTGCGGTGAGTTGCTCGCGCAGAGGCTGCGGTTCGAGAACGCCTTCGACTTCAATGACTTGTCCGTCGCGCTGCAGCGTCACGCGAAGTTCATCGCCGAATTTAAGCGGCGCTGTTACATCGATAAGTTGAGCATAATTTTTGACTTCTTGCCCGTTAATGCGAAGAAGTCGGTCACCGACTCGGATCGCGCCAACGTTGGCTTGCGACACTTTGGAAACTTTGAGGCTTTCGCCGTCCTGAATGGCATTGAACGACGGCGGCGGGCTGGTCAAATCAACTCGGCTGACGTTTAACCCGTAATTAACAAACGACAAGGCGTAAAGCGCGCAGACGAGCGCGAAACGCCAGCCGTAACGCTTGGGCTTCGGCGCGGTTTCGTCCTCGCCAGTTTCATTGTCGGAGAAAATTCTGGTCGGTTCTGTGTCGGGCGCGTTCTGCAACGCGGTCGGCGCTTCGCTCGAAGCGCCGAACCTGCGCGTCGGCTCCAGCGATTGCTCATCAGTGATTGAGGGAGCGTACGGGGCAGGCGCAGGTGTGAGCCGTCGAGTCTTGTCGTCAGCCGAAGCTCCTGCGTGTGCCTCAATTTCACGCTTCGAGAGGGCGGGAGGTTCTTTCCTGTCTCTGTCGGGATTTTCCTTGGACACTCGATGCTTATACTCCGGCATTGGTAATGTGGTCGGGAGTATATTTCAGATGCGCTCAAACAACCCAATAAAAATCAGACGCTCGGCGGGGTCTCGGCGAACGCAACTCTTGTAAATTGATCGCTGAAGTGAAGCCGCCCAACGTCGGCCTTCAGCTGCGGCGCGCGATCAGCATTCAAGCAGCAGAGGAAAAGATTACTTGAGAAGCACGCTATCGCGCCGTCAGCTGCAAGGCTTTGTTCGGCGTGGCTATCCCTAAAACTCTTTCCTCAACAATCAGACGCTAGCCTTTGAGTAAAACAATATCCCAAATCGCAACAGTCGAGTCCGCTTCGAGTCCCTTCGTCGGCGGCATGAGCTTCGCAAATACGGCCTGCTTGTACGGCTCTCTCAGACCACGCAAAACATTATCTTGCTCGTTGAGCAGCTCGCCGGGAAAGAACATTTGAGTGATCACGCGGTCAAACTTTCCCGACACCTCGAAATGGATATGCGGCGTTCGCATCCCACTGATCATTCCGGGATAAGCGCCGGGTTTGACGGTCTTGAATCTGTAGCGCCCCTCTGCATCCGTTGTCTGAACTCCGTAGCCTTGAAAGTTCGTGTCTAGCGGCGCTTGATTCGGGTCGGATGCGTGCGAATAACGTCCGTTTGTGTCCGCCTGCCATATCTGGACTTTCACACCGCTCACCGGTTCGCCATTCAGGTGAATAACTCGTCCCATCAGGTGAATGACCTTGCCCTTTGCGCGCTCCCGTTTCCCGGTGAGCATAGTCAAATCGGCGTCTTGGTCGAGCGGCTTGACCTGAGGATAAAACGGGCCCACGGTGACGGGCGGCGTAAACAGACGCGTCGTCTCCTGAGCGAAGATTGAGCCGGTTGCCCCACTGAGGGCCAAGCCGCCCAAGCCGATGGCCATCTCCAACATCTGGCGGCGTGAATAGCCGTTCTGTTGTTTATTCGTTTCACTTCCTCCCGGAAATTTGATTCCCTCAGAAAAGAGAAAACGCCGAATGCTGATGTTAGAAAGCGGGCGCCCGCGAACCGAGAGCGGTTAAACTCCCGGGTGTGTGATCGCCAAAGGAGGCACCCGCGATGACATTATATATCGGAGTAGACATTCACGCGCGACAACAAACGGTGAGTTACCTGGACACGGAAGATGGGACCTTGGGCCAACAGGAGTTGCACCATGAGCGGGACGACGTGAGAGCGTTCTATAGTCAGTTTAGTGGCGAAGTGATCATCGGGATCGAGGCTTGTGGTTACACCAACTGGTTTGAGGAGTTGGTGGAAGGGTTAGGCCATAAGCTTTTGGTAGGAGACGCAGCCGAGATCCGCAGACTGGCGCGGCGGCGGCAGAAGAACGATCGCCGCGATGCCGACCTGTTACTCGACTTGCTCCTGCACCATGAGTTTCCGGCGCTGTACCGTTATCCGCCGGAGAGCCGGGAGTTGCTGCGGCAACTGCGTTACCGACACAAGCTGGTCAAGCTGCGCACCATAGTAGCCAACACGCTGCATGCGCTGGCGATCAATTGTGGTCTCAGCCTGCGAGCGCAACTGTTAACCCGCAATGGCAGAAAGCAGTTGGCCGGTTTGCGGCTGTCGGCGATTGGTCAGCAGCAACGGGAGGAGCTGGTCAGTTTGGCGGACGAGCTGACGAACCGCATCCTCAAGGTGGAGCAGTGGTTGAAAGAGCAAGCCAAAAGCGACGCCCGAGTGCAGCGCTTGCAGACGCATCCGGGGGTGGGCTTGTTGACCTCGCTTTGTCTGGTGCACACGCTGGGTGATCTGGGTCGTTTTCCTTCGACCCGCAAGGTGGCGGCTTACGTGGGGTTCGATCCGGTGGAACACTCTTCAGCAGAACGCAAAGTCTACGGGGGGATCAGTAAGGCCGGCTCGCGACTCTTGCGTTACCTGCTGGTGGAGGCGGGACAAACTGCCTGTAAGCACGACGAGCAACTGCAGCAGTTTTATCGGCGCCTGGTGCCGCGGCGCGGGAAGGCGCGGGCCAAAGTGGCCGTCGCCCGCAAACTGCTCATCAGGTGTTTCATCATGGGACGTGCAGAGATCGACTATGCCGAGTTTCTCCG
>JBPCLZ010000135.1:0-3225 GCA_051002775.1 Pyrinomonadaceae bacterium
CACAAGTGGAAGCAGCCGATAGAAAGGGCGGCATCTTTCGTTCGAATGATCGCGGCGGAAGTTGGGAACGCCGCAATGAGTTTGATTCTACAGCGATGTACTACTCGCGCATTGTCGCGGACCCGAAGAACGTCGACCGCCTTTACGTGATGAATGTTTTTCTGATGGTTTCCGATGATGGTGGCAGGACTCTGCGACGGCTGGGTGAGAAAAATAAACACGTCGACAACCACGACATCTGGATCAATCCGAACAATACCGATCACTATCTGGTTGGCAGCGATGGCGGCATCTATGAAAGCCACGACCGCGGCGCAAACTGGGAATTCAAGCGCAACCTGCCAATTACACAGTTTTACGATGTGACTACGGACAATTCGATGCCGTTCTACTACGTCTACGGGGGCACGCAGGACAACTTCAGCGTAGGCGGTCCCTCGCGCACGCGCAGCGCCTCAGGCATCACCAATTCGGATTGGTTTGTGACGTTAGGTGGCGATGGGTTTCGCACTCAAGTCGATCCGGAAGACCCGAACACGATCTATTCGGAGTATCAAAATGGGGGCCTGTCGCGCATTGACAAGCGCACCGGCGAACGCATTGGAATCCAGCCGGCGCCGGGTCGTGGCGAAGATCCTTTGCGTTGGAACTGGGACTCGCCTTTCATCATCAGTCCGCATCTGCACACGCGACTCTATTTCGCCGCGGACAAGCTTTTCCGCAGCGACGATCGCGGCGATAGCTGGACGGTAGTTAGTGGACAGCTTTCGCGCGGCCTGGATCGCGACAAGCTGCCGGTAATGGGAAAAGTCTGGAGCATGGATGCGGTCGCCAAGAATGCTTCGACTGCGTTCTTTGGCAACGCTTCAGCGCTGGCAGAATCGCCGAAGAAAGACGGCTTGATCTACGTGGGCACGGACGACGGTTTGATTCAGATCACTGAAGACGGCGGCAAAACCTGGCGGCGGCTGGAAAAGTTTCCCGGGGTCGCCGATATGTCATATGTAAGTCGCATTGCTGCTTCGAATCACGGCGTGAACACCGTCTATGCTGCGTTTGACAATCATCAGAACGCAGACTTTAAACCATATCTTTTGAAGAGCACGAACGCGGGACGCACCTGGGTTTCGATTGCCGGCAATCTGCCGAAGAATGGACCGGTGTGGGCCATCGCGGAAGATCACGTGAATCCGAACCTGCTTTTCGCCGGCACCGAATTTGGCGTCTACTTTTCAATCGATGGCGGACAGAAATGGATTCAACTCAAGGGCGGACTGCCGACTATCGCGGTCCGCGATATCAACATTCAGAAACGCGAAAACGATCTGGTGCTGGGCACCTTTGGGCGCGGCATCTACATTCTTGATAACTACACCTCGCTGCGCTCGCTGACAGCGGAAATGCTGAAGCAGGATGCGGTGACTTTTCCCGTCAAAGACGCGTTGATGTACATCCAGTCGCAGCCCCTGGGCGGGCGCGGCAAGGTTTTTCAGGGCGAGTCTTTTTACACGGCAGAGAACCCACCCTTCGGCGCGACCTTTACCTACTATTTGAAGGAAGAACTGAAGACGAGCAAGGCGCGGCGCCAGGCAGCTGAGAAAGATGCTGAGAAAAAGGGCGGTGTCGTGATATTGCCGAACGCAGCGCAGCTCAGCGCTGAAGAAGAAGAGGAAGCGCCGGCAATCATCATTACTGTCTCGGACTCTGAAGGCCGTGTGGTGCGACGTCTAACTGGGCCAGTGACAGCCGGAATGCAACGAGTCGCGTGGGACCTTCGTTATCCGCCCGCGTCTTTGCCGCCGCCACCAAATCCGGAGACAGAAGATCTGTTTAGCGATCCTCCGGGTGGTCCACTTGTCATGCCCGGCAGTTACAAAGTTTCCTTTGCCAGGCGAGTTGGCGGCGTGATGTCAGCCCTGGCGCAGCCGCAGGACTTTCGCATCGTCGTTGAGGGCCAGGAAAGAATGTCGCCGGCAGATCATGCTGCACTGGTTGAGTTTCAACGAAAAGCGGCGAGATTGCAGCGTGCGGTCGGTGGCTCACTCGATGCTGCGAATGCATTAAAGCCACGCCTGGCTTTGATAAGACGCGCGTTGCTGGATACGCCATCGCTTGGCGACCGGTTGCTCGACGAAGCGGCTGCGTTGGACAAGCGCACGAACGAAATTCTGCGTTCACTGCGCGGCGACAGCGTATTGCGAGCGCGCAATATGAATTTGCCGCCGTCGATCGCGGAGCGCGTGGGGGACATTATTGGCTCGCAACGCACGGCTATTGTGCGGCCTACGCAGACGCACATGAATCAATACAACGCTGCGGCGCAGGAGTTTGAGATAACGCTCGCGAAACTGCGGCAATTGATTGAAGTCGATCTGGCAAGGTTGGAAAAAGAGATGGAAGCCGCAGGTGCCCCGTGGACGCCGGGGCGGATTCCAGAGTGGCGGGACCAGTAGGCGGGAACAGTGGGCAGTGGGGGGTAGGCAGTGAGCAGAAAGCGGAAAGCAGAAAGCAGAAGGCAGAAGGCAGAAGGCGGTAGGCAGTGAGCAGAAAGCAGAAGGCAGAAAGCAGAAGGTAAAACAGCAGTGGGCGGTGAACTGGAACTAAGTGCGCTGCCCACTGCGCACTGCCCACAGCTCACCGCCGACTGAACCGAGAACTCCGAAGAATGCACAACCAATTTGGACTGCGGCGGCTTGACGCCGCTTTTAAGTCAACCTGCGATCCCATCTAAGAAAACAGTCGACTGATTCCAGCACTCCAAAGCGGCGTCAAGCCGCCGCAGTCCAAAGGCGCTGCACGCCAAATTTAATTCTTGTGCACGCCAATTCGTCTTTCGACTAAGCGTTCGACCTCCAGCGGCACGCCTTCCGCTTTCGCCTTGCGAATAAAGTCGCTGTCGATCTTGAAAATCTTCATCTTCACAAGTTCTTCAACCGAAGGATTCGCAATCCCCTCGCTGCGAACGGCGGCGATGAATTCCGGCGTCACCTTAAAAATGCGCATCTGCACCAGATCTTCAAACGATTGGTTAGCGTAACCCATCTGGACGACCTGAGTGACGAAGTTCGCATCAATCTTGAAGATGCGCGCTTTGACCAGATCTTCCATGCCAAGGTTCTGAAAACCGCTGGCCTTCATCTCGCGCGCAAACTTTGCATCGACCTTGAAGATGGCTGCTTTGAAAAGATCGTCGACGTCGAGTTTGCTCAAACCCACTGAAAGTAA
>JBPCLZ010000136.1:0-2007 GCA_051002775.1 Pyrinomonadaceae bacterium
TAAAAGAGAATCTGGACGGGTGGCTTTATGGTTGCGACATCTGCCAGGACGTTTGCCCCTGGAACCGGTTTGAGCAAGTAACTGACGAGGCGCGCTTCCAACCCCGGCCCGGAAACGTTAACGCCAAGCTTAACGAGGTGCTCGAACTGACGCCTGAAACTTATGCCGATCGCTTCCGCAGTAGTTCAATGAAGAGAGCAAAGCTGGCCGGATTACAACGCAACGCGCGCGCGCTGCTTGAAGTAGCACAGACTTCAGTAGTGGCACAGACTTCAGTCTGTGGCTTCCCAGGTTCCTTCCCCTCCCTATGGGAGGGGTTAGTGGAGGGTGCGAAGCTTGACGCGCACAAGCCCTCTCCCCAGGGGAGCGGGAGAAAGACTTCAAACTAAAAAATCCTTCGAGGCCCAACCCAAATGAAAACTTTTGTCTTGTTGATTGTTGGCTTAACCCTATTGTCACTTCCGCATTCAGTTTCCGCTCAGCAGCCAAAGACGCCTGCGGACCTGCACAAATTGGCGGCCGAATATTACAAATGGCGCAACCAACAGTACCCGGTTTTCTCGAGTGATGCGGGACTGCACACCTGGGACAGCAAGCTGACTGACTATTCCTTATCGGCGGTGCTGGCGCGAAAACTCCACGTCAAAGAAGTGCTGGCAAAAGTGCGCGCGATGCCCACCGCGAACTGGAGCAAAGATGATCGAATCGATTGGCTATTGTTTCGAGCACAGCTTGATGGACCCGATTTTTTTAGTCGGGTGATGAATTTTGAAGAGACCGATCCGCAGACCTACGTTAACGAATGCAGCAACGCCATCTTCTCGCTGTTGAAAAAAGAATACGACACGCCGCGCAACCGCGCGCTGTCGGCAACTGCGCGGTTGAAGCAGATGCCGTTTGTCATCGAACAGGGCAAGAGCAATCTGACTAAGCCGGTGCAGCTTTATGCCCGGCTCGCAATCGATTCGGCCCGATCAATAGATAGTCTTTTCACCGACAGCCTGATGACGCTTACGAAAGACATGTCGCCCGCGGAAAAGAACGAACTCATCAAAGCGCGAGACGCGGCGCTGGTTTCAATTCACGGCTTTGCTGATTGGCTGGAAAAACGGTTGCCCGGAATGGTCGCCTGGAAGCCCATGGGCGAAGAGGACTACAACTACCTTTTGAAAAATATTTACTACCTGCCGGTCGATGCTAAGCAGGTAGAGATGCTGGGCCAGGCTGAGCTGGCGCGTTATCGCGCGCTCGAATCCATGTTGCCCGATCCTTCATTGGCGGATCCGAATCCAGCGCGCAGCGCTAACGTGCCGAAAGATCAAGCCGCCTTCTTGAAAGCTTACGAGGGCCGCCAGGCCGAGATGATCGACTTCCTGAAAACTAACCGTCTCGTGACGGTGCCGCCCTACCTCGGACGATTTGAGATTCGGCAGCTTCCGGAAGCATTCAAGCCTACGAGTCCCGGCGGCTTTATGAATCCGCCCGGCGTTTACGATAAAGACGACAGCGGTTTCTATTTCATTCCCACTTACAATCCGCAGTCAAAAAACTTTTACATTCGCGCGGCGATTGAAGACCCGCGGCCGATTCTGGGCCACGAAGGAATTCCCGGGCACTTTCTGCAACTCTCGATCGCGAATCATTTGCCAATTGAGATTCGCCGGCAGCATGGCGATGGAGTTTTTGTGGAAGGTTGGGCTCTCTATGGCGAAGAGATGCTGATGCGCACCGGTTTATATCCGGTTAACTCCGCCTCGCAAGGACAGATACTACGGCTTTCGCGTTATCGCGCGGCGCGTATTGGAGTGGATGTGAACCTGCAGACCGGCAAGTGGACTTTCGATCAGGCAGTAAACTATTTCATGGAAGCTGGTGGTCTTGATCGTGAAGCGGCAACCGGCGAAGCGGCCGGCGCGGCTGCCAGTCCTACCCAGAAGATCACATACATGGTCGGTAAGTGGCAGATCATGCGGCTGCTCGGGAGATATCGCGACAAGCAGGGCGCTA
>JBPCLZ010000137.1:0-21677 GCA_051002775.1 Pyrinomonadaceae bacterium
GTTGCGGGCAACAGGAAATGCTTGCCAGAAAGGGACTTTTTGGAGTAAAAGGAACGAGCATTTTCGTCTTCGTGCGCTTCGGCGCCTTTCTCAAAGGTCGTGACTTCGACGGCCGGATCGCTCCCCAGAACTAGCGTCCCGAAAAACTTTTTAGTGATCGACGTTAACTGGTGTAGCGCGAGTGCAATTTGATTGACAGTTCACCTATTTGCCGAATCCGCTTTTACCTTAAGGAGAATGAAATGATGTCTGCGGCCCCTGCGATGAAGATTTCCCTTCGCTTAACCACGCTCTTTATGGTCACAGTCATTTCCGCTCTCCTCGGCACGAGCGTCGCCTTTGGTCAGGCACAGTCGAACGCTTCCGATCTTCAAGGCTACGTGCGCGACCCTTCCGGGGCTGCTGTCACCGGGGCAACAGTGACAGTGACGAATACGGCTACAAACTTTTCGCGCGCTGTAACCACGAACGACGAAGGCTATTACCAAATCACAAACCTTCCGCCAGGAAGTTATGAGGTAACGGTGGAGGCCGGTGGCTTTTCGAAGGGCAGAATTCCCAGCATTACTTTGACCGTTGGTCAGCGCGCCGATCTCGACATTCCACTGACGGTGGGATCAGTCGGCGCCACGGTCGATATTTCCACTGCCGAGGTTGCCCTGGTCGAATCGTCCAGCAATACAGTTTCAAACACAATCGATCAGAAGCGTATCAACGACCTGCCGATTAATGAGCGCAGCGCCACCGGATTCGCGTTAACGCTTTCGACTGTGGGACGTGACAACGGCCGTCCTATTGGACCAGCCCCGACCTCAGGCTTGAATATTGGCGGTCAGCGCGGCCGTTCCACTCTTGTTCAAGTAGACGGCGCGGATTTCACCGACAACTCTATTAACGCCGCGCGCTCAACAGTAAGCCAGGAGGCGGTGCAGGAGTATCAAATCGCCACGAATTCCTATGCGCCTGAGTTTGGGCGCGCCACTGGCGGTATCGTCAACGTAGTTACTAAGAGCGGTACCAACGAGTTTCGCGGAAATCTATTTGGCTTCCTGCGTCACAAGTCAATTCAAGCGCGCAACGGCCTGGCGCCGCTTATCGACAACGACCCTAACAAGAAACCAGGGTTTACGCGCGTGCAGTACGGCGCCACGCTGGGTGGTCCAATCGCAAAAGATCGCACCTTCTTTTTTACGAGCTTTGAGCAGCGTCGCCGCCAGGAGTCAGGATTTTTCACGAGCAACGTCAGTGCCGGACTGACCAACAGCATCACTATCGGTGCCCCGTTTCTACCGTTCAGTAACGTTTACTCCAACCTGACATCCGCGCAAGTCGCGTTTATCGGCGGCGAACTCGCAAGCGGTGATGCAGCGCGTATCGGTCGTGCCATTACATATGCGACGTTCGCATCCTCAGGTGGCCAGATTGGACTTAACGGTGTCAGCACGCTGATCAGTCCCGGCGGCGCAATTCCAGCCGGCCAGGTTATTGGTGGACGGTTCTTTATCTCCGGTGCTCCCGTTCCCACAGCTGCCAATAACAATGCGTTCACGGGTTTTACAACCATAAATGCCAACGGGCAGCCGATTGCTTTTCGAGGGTTAAATACTTTGTCGCGCGTCTTTCCGATTTCGGAAGCAACTACTTTCTTTTCCGGACGCGTCGATCACGCATTCAGTCATAACCAACAGATGACAGTGCGGTTTGGTTACAACCCAAGCGATCTGACAGGAATACAGGATGAGTCGCAAAACCAGACGGTGGGACAAAACGATTTTTCGCGCACGGGCATTCAAAAATTGCGAGACATCTCGTTTGTTGTTTCGCTTGCTTCGACGATTTCAAATAACTTTGTCAGTGAAGCGCGCTTCAGTTTTGGGCGTCGCAAGGCTACATTCGATTCGCAAATACCCGGAACAGCCATTCAAGTGATTGGCGCGGCCTTTATGGGTTCGAATCCGTTCTCGCCAGTTAATCGCACAGAGAAGCGCTATCAGTTCACTGACAACTTTAATTGGATTCGTGGTAATCACACTTTCAAGTTTGGCTTTGACGTCAATCGCATCGATGTGGCCGCGCGCTTTGAGTTGAATTTCCCGGGACTATTTAACTTTGGTGGCGTGCCGCAAAGCACCTTGGCCAACTTCATCCCAGGTCTGTCGGCTGCTGCCCCTGCGATTACGCCGGTTCAGTCTTACGGTTTAGGATTTCCAAGCGCCTTTATCGAGGGTTTCGGCAATCCGAATAGCACGATCAGGAACCGGCCACTGGCTTTCTTTGCCCAGGATTCATGGAAGGTACGTCCAAACCTGACGTTCAATTACGGCGTACGCTACGATGTTGAGTTTACTGATACGATTGCGCCGATACCTTTTACGGATCCGTTAACCCGCATTTCACTTTCAGCAGCGGACCTGCTGGCCGCGCAAAACGTGCTCGGTGTGCAACAGGGATTCCCGCGCGATACGAACAACATTGCGCCCCGGGTAGGCTTTGCCTGGGACATCGGTGGCAGGGGCACGACGGTACTCCGCGGCGCGTACGGCTTGTTCTACGATCACCCGCTGCTGGCGGTGGCCTTCAATTCCGACATCGCGGATGCCGCGCAGCAACAACAATACTTTAGCGTCTTACCGGGTAGCCCCGCCTCTAATCAAACGATCAACCTACTGCAAATTTTTCAGGGAACAGTTTGCTCGCCAGCGACCACCAGCGGCTTATGCCCGCCCGGACTTACGACACCAGGCGTGGCCCCAACGTCACAGTATCTTCCGGGACGTGTGCGCTTTAATGACCAAACGTTCGCGGGCTTTGGTCCGCTGTTACCCTTCACCCTGGGAGTTGCCAAGGATTTCCAATATGCCTATGCAAACCAGGCGAACCTGACTATTGAACGCCAATTGACGAAGAACATGTCATTTTCGGCCGGTTGGATATTCGTCGGCGCGCATCATCTGCCCCACCCCGAGGATATCAACTCGACACGCGCTGATTTGTTAATTGAAAACTTCCGACGCTTCGCGGGAGTCAACCCGCCGAGTAGCGGCGCTGCCCAGTTCTTTTCGTTACCGACAGCATGTCCGGCGCCCCCAGGCGGAACTCCGTGCCCGCCGGGATATACCGTGATCATTCCGGGGTTTGTCGGGGCTAATGCGGCAGGACAGCGGATAGTGAGTCCGATTGCTGCTAACTTCTTCCGTCCCAATGGGCCGAACTATTTCTTCCTGGCGTCCAACGGCGTCAGCAAGGCGCTATTCGATAGTGTGTTAGCTGGGAGCGTTCGCAGTCCCGGTCTGATTTCGCCATTCGGCGAAGTAGACGCCCAGTTGTCGGATGGCAACTCAAACTACAATGCGATGAATTTGGAATTGAAGCGGCGGTTCGCAAACAATTTCACGTTCCTTGCTTCCTATACCTGGTCGCATTCAATCGACGATTCGAGCGATCTGCAAACATTGCTCAAGCCGCAGGACAATCGCAACTTCGCCGCCGAACGCGCGGACTCACTTTTCGATCAGCGTCATCGCTTTGTCTTCAGCGGCGCACTCAGTTCACCGGTTGCCTGGCGTAATTCTTCCAGCACGATGCACCGCTTCCTTTCCGACTTTACAGTCGCACCGATCCTTGAAATTTCATCCGGACGTCCTTTCAATATCCTGACGGGCTCAGATACAAGCGGCGACTTGACAGGCTCAACAGATCGTCCGAGCTTCAATGCGGACGGCAGCCTGTTCGCTCCGACTACCGCGTTCACCGGTGGAAACCTGCCTCGTAACAGCGGCATTACGCACGGTTACATGTCCCTGGATCTACGCGTAATGCGTGGCATTCGCTTTGGTGAGAACATGCGACTGGATCTGATTGGCGAGGGCTTTAACCTCTTCAATCGTTTCAACGAAGCGGCCGCGAACCCAGACTTCCGGGCTGTCAACGCGTTCGGCCAGCGCGCGGGCAACGGCCGTTATTACAGCCAGCCCACTGCGGTCTACGATCCGCGGCAGTTTCAGTTTGGTTTGAAGCTGAACTTCTGAGAGGTAGGTCAGGCACTCCTTCCTCTCCGTTTTCAATGCTATTTAAGGGGACAGGCGTTCTTGCCTGTCCCTTTGAATTTCCGGCCTCAGATTTCAGATCTCATAACGCCGGTCGCTTTTCTTTTACGGCCTTAGTGAGTAGTCTTTTCGCCGGATCAGGCAAACTAAAAAGCGGCCAAATGCATCCGAAACCCGGCCGCTAAGTTTACCGGTCCGCGATTTCAAACTACTCCCCGAATACCCTTATGCTTAATCGATATTTTCAACGAACACTTTTGCTGGGCGTCCTATCGCTTATGATTGCCGGCCCAGTAGCCGCCCAGTCCAGCCGGCCCCGGCGAGTCACCAAACAACCCCTAAAAACTGCTGAAGAGCCTTTGTTGCGGCCCGAGCCCAAGCCTAGTCCAACCGCCCGCAACAATGCCGACCGGCGGTTGATTGATGTACAACCCGTCAAACCAGTGGTGAATACGGTTGCCGCCGGCGACACGACACACGCCTATCAGTTGCTGCAACAGAAGCAGTTTGCCGAAGCCGCCAAGGAAGCAAAAGCCTTGGCCGCGCAGTTTCCCAACGATCCCGAGGCGTGGAAGATTGCGGGCTTTGCCGAGTTGAACCTGAAGCAGTACAGCCTGGCAATTGAGGATCTTGAAAAAGCTTTGAACCTCCAGGAAGTTTCCAAACGCCAGGATCCCAACACGGCAGACGCGTTGGCCCAGGCCTATGTGCTATCGGAGAAATTCGAACGCGCGTTGCCGCTGCTTATAACTGCAACGACGCGCCCGGGTACGCAACCCGATCCGGCGATGCTCTACTACCGCGGGCTGGCTGAATACAAGACTGGCAAACTTGTTGACGCGGAAAAAACTTTCAACGCTGTCGTCAAAGCAAATCCAAAAGACTCGGCATCGCTCTTTTACCTGGCGCAAATGTCGGTCGGCAAAAACGATCTTGACGGCGCGATTGCTTCGCTTAACCGCGTGACGGTGATTGATCCCCGTTTTGCGGCGGCGTGGACGTTGTTGACATCTGCTTATTTACGCCGCGCAGCATTGAGCACAGACACCACAAAATCCGCGGCCGATTACTTAAACGCCGTGCGCGCCGGCGAAGGGTTAATCAAAGTGCGCACCGACGCCGAAGCCGTAACTCTGTTTGGACAGGCGCTGATTGGCTCCCAGCAATATCCGCGTGCAGCAGCGGCGCTGGAGCGCGCAACGCTGGGAACGGACGCCAAGGGCGTGACCTTCTATTTATTGGGAGTGGCGCAATCGCGCGCCAAGAATTTCCCGAAGGCAATCGCTGCCCTGCAAACCGCCAGTCAAAAGTCGCCTGATGACGTCAACGTTTATCGCGAGCTTGGTTACGCTTACGAAGTGACGAAACAATATGCCAAGGCCTTAGCCGCGTATGAAAAGGGTTTGCAGCTGGCGCCGAGTGATTCTGATTTCAAGGAATCGGCAGAGCGCGTGCGGCCCTTTGCTAAATGATTTGTAGTTCTTGTTGGAGGTAAATGAATGAAGTTAGTGGCTATCGTATTCCTGACCGTGCTGTTGAGTGTGAGCGCTTTGGCGCAGCGCCCGCGGGCTATCGACACTGCTACCGATGCACCGAAAGCGACACCGCCGGCCGCGCCGCAAACCATGAAGGCAAAATACGAGGGCGGCATTTTCGGACATCGAAAAACGATGGAAGGCACCCTCAGCTTTGACGACCCCAACGCGCGCTTGCTCTTTCGCAAGGACGGCAAAGAAGTTTTCTTTATCCCTTACAAGGCGGTGACCTCGGCTTTTGCGGACACCCATAAGAAAAGGCCCGCAGCGGCCACAGTTGCCAGTAACGTCCCTTATATAGGATTTCCCCTTGGCCTTATCAAGACCAAAGTGCGCTACTTGACGTTGCAATTCAGCGATCCCGATACAATGGTTAGTGGCATTACCAGCTTTCGTCTGGAGAACCAGAGCGTGCTCGATTCGGCTTTGTACACACTGGCGCAAAAAGCTGGGCTGACGCAGCGCGGCGAGATCTACGTTAAGAAGAAAGACGAAGAAACAAAAAAAGGTAATCCCTGAGGATTAGGGCTGTGCTCCCTGTCCAATGACATGCAGCGCAACGTAGCGACGCAGTTTTTCGCGATTTGCTTTTAAGTAAGCGGGGTGATCGGCAGCAATGCCCTGGTCGGGCTGCGCCAGCAGAATGTAGGCTTCCAATAACCCTTCCTCATCCAACTGTTTCAGCTTTGCCAGCGAGGGACTGAGTTTTTTTGTTTTCTTGTCTAACGCGGCCAGACTTACAACACTCCTTAACGCATCGGCCTCTTCCACTAAAGAGTGGCGGTAAACGCGTTCATTGGGAAACGCTTTCGCGAATTTCTCTTTGTGCCAGGCGGAACGCGTCGCGCCATAAGATATCCAAGCAAATGAGCCGTCATCCTGCGCTCCCAACAAGGCGCTGGCATCAAGATTAATTTTCGCGTTGCCCTTTTCATCAAAGGTCACGTTTGTGGGCACATCAATCTGCGGATGCGCGAGCGTTGTTTTGGTAACTTGTGCCCATTGGATTAGTCCGGCGCGGGCAAATCGATTGTAAGGGTCCGTGATTAAAGCTTCTATGTAGCGTTCGCGTGCAGCGTCTGTTTTACCCTGCTTCATCAACGGCGTGGCGGAGTAGCGGTAGGCAGTTTCTATCGTGGGGTCGATGGCGATTGCTTTTTCATACCACGCAGAGGCCTGACCAAAATCGCCGCGTTGCATATAGACATCGCCTGAGAAAAGAGCAGCGTGATAGAACTTTGGATCCAGACTTAATACTTTCTGATAATCCTTGAGGGCCTCGTCGAGCTTGCCTTGGCCGAAAAAGCTCTCCGCCTCGACCATCACTGCATTGGCAAGCACGTTTTTCGAAAACGAACTTGTGTCTGAGCCGTCCGCCGGCAGGCTCTGAATCAATGCTTCAACGATCGGCTCTCCGACGCCAAGCTCCTTCGCCCGGATAAACGCATAGATGCTCGCTGAGGTATGGCGAGACATGCAAAACTCCGACGCCAAGCTCCTTCGCCCGGATAAACGCATTGCGCGCCCTGACTCGCAACGCCTGTTTATCCGCAGTCTCGATGGTCGTATTCGCCTGGGCAACCAATGCGAAACCGAGCTGAAAAACCATTTCTGCATTTTTCGGCTCAGCCGCCACAATTTTCTCAAGAAGTGGCAAGGCGTCCGTATATCGCGTCTGTTTTGTTAGTTCTCCAACTTCTTGTTTTAGCTCTGTTAGGTTCTGGTCGGTTTGCGAGTAAGCGCTAAAGCAGAAACTCGAGAGTGAAAGCGAGAGGACTACCAGCCCTGCGAGTGAAGTCTTGCGTTGAAGTATGAGGCTCCTTAGTTCATTGTAAAATCAGGTCAAACTGTACTTTTGATCAAGCACTTTCGACGCGTAGCTTCCTTACGAGTTTAGCCCGTTTCAACGCCGGGATCGGGTCATTGTGAGCCTCGTGCGGTATCGACGATTGGACCGCCTCTAGCTTCAGGCGTCGCTAACGCGAGGCAAAGACCTCTTTAACTTATCTTTCCCGGGCTTAAAAAGACCGGGCTAAATTCAAAACGACGCTACGCGTCGAAAAAACTACTGCTCAAGCGTGGCAGTCATCGTTATCTCGGCATTCAATACTTTTGAAACCGGGCAACCGGTCTTGGCGTTGTTTGTTGCTTTCTCGAAAGCTGCCTGATCCGCACCCGGCACTTTTGCGGTCACGTCGAGATGCACTTTGGTGATGGCAAAACCGGCGTCGGTTTTTTCCAGACTCACGCTGGCTGTTGTTTTAATACTTTCAGCCGTCAATCCTGCCGCACCTAACTGGCCGGAGAGTGCCATCGAGAAGCAGCCTGCATGCGCGGCAGCGATCAATTCTTCAGGGTTGGTGCCGGCGCCATCTTCAAAACGAGTGCTGAAAGAGTATTGCGTGTTTGCGAGCACGCCACTATCAGTCGAGATTGTTCCCTATCGATAACGGCAATGACTGTTGCCTCCGATCCAGTTTACCATCCTTGAGGCCGCCTTGCCAGACGGCCGAAGCTTTACGTTTCATTCGCGCTCCTGTCGAGTCAATATTTTTCTTCCGAGCAGATAATGTAACGTATTCGCTGCACAAGCCGCCAATGGTCGAGACAAGGCTACCCCGCACTCAGGTGAGTCCGCTGTCTGTAGTTTTTTCATCCCTTTTTGGGAAGCGGAAGTGGAAGGGTCTTGGCAATCGTAAAACCCTCTTCCAAAGGGCGAGGGAGAAATGGAAGAAGACTAGTCTGCGGGTTGCGCTTTCACGCGAGCAATCCACGCGTTGATGCGTTCGTCGAGTGCGTCCAGAGGCAACGCACCGGCGCCAAGCACTTCATCGTGAAAGGCGCGAATATCGAATTTGGAACCGAGGTCGGCACGCGCTTTTTCGCGTAGCCGCAGAATCGTCAGCTGCCCAATTTTGTAAGCGAGCGCTTGTGCCGGCCACGCAATGTAGCGATCGGCTTCAGACTGAAAGTAGGCTTCGTTTTGACTGGAGTGGTCGCGCATGTATTGGACCATCTGTTCGCGTGTCCAGCCTTTGTAATGAATGCCCGTATCAACTACCAAACGGACCGCGCGCCACATTTCATCGTCCAGGCGGCCGTAGTTGTTATATGGGTTTTGATAGAAACCCATTTCTTTGCCGAGACGTTCGGAATAGAGCGCCCAGCCTTCGACATACGCGGTGTAACCAGCTTGCTGGCGGAAAGGCGGTAGCCCTTCAAGTTCCTGCGCAATCGAAATCTGCATGTGATGGCCCGGCACGCCTTCATGATACGCAGTGTCTTCGTTGTTGATCGTCAACTGGTTTTCGTAATCATAGGTATTCACGAAGACGTGGCCCGGACGTGAACCGTCTGGGGTGCCCTGATTGTAAGAAGTGGAAGCGGTCTTCTCACGAAAAGCTTCGACGGGCAGTATTTCGAGTTTAGCTTTGGGCAAGCGGCCAAACATTTCCGGAAGACGTTTCCACATTTGATCGGTGTAGGTCCGATACTCATCGAGAATTTGCTGCCGCGATTTTGCATGCACGTCCGGGTTTTTCTTCAACGACTCTTTAAGAGTTTTCAGGTCTGAGAAACCGAGTTGTTTGGCGATTGCAAGTTGTTCAGCTTCGATCCGCGCCACTTCGCGCAAGCCGAGTTGATGAATTTCCTCGGGCTGCATGGTGGTTGTTGTTTGACGCCTGACGGCTAGCGCGTAACGCGCGTTTCCCTGTGGTAGCGCCGAAAGCCCAATTGTCGTGCGGCCTTTGGGCCCGTATTCGGTGCGCACAAAGTTTAGAAAAGTCTTATATGCCGGCAACACCTGATCGCGAATGGCGTTAACGACTCCGCTCCGCAAACGATCGCGATCAGCCAGGGAAAATTCTTTGGGGATTTAGTGGTGGGCTGCGCAAAAGGCGTGTCTTCTGCTTTCAGGTTTGCGATGCCTTCGGTTTGTTCTGCCACTTGCATCAGTAGAATTTGCGGCGGCATCAAACCGTCGCGCATACCGTTGCGCATTTGAATCATGGTCTCGTCGAACGCCCGCGGAAGCTGTTTCAAACGCGCGATGTAATCCTCGTAGTCTTTCACAGTCGCGAACGACAGAGACGAAACTATCTGCGGCGCGTCGATGTGTATGCCGCCGAATTGAGTCACGGGCATTTCCCATTCTTTATACTTTACGCCCTCGAGTTGCTGGCGCAGGTTGCGGACCATCAGATCACGGTTGAGCCGCTCCTGCTCGGGAAAGCCAGCGGTGTCGATCGCTTCGAATTGTTGTAAAAACACTCCGGTCTGGCGCAGGTCTTTATCGATGGCCGCTTGCGAAAAATCGCTCAGCTTATCGTTGTACCGCTTGTCGCCCAGGATCGAAGCAAACTCAGGACTGGTGCGCAGCGTGTATTCCCACTGCTCATTGAGAAGGTCGTGCAACTGCTTGATGCGTTGCTCAACGGACAATTTGCTCGCCGCTCCGCTGGATTTTGGTTGAGCAAACACCGCGCCTACCACAGCACATAGCACCATGGACATGAGGAAAAGACGTCCGACGATGATCATGTAGCCTCCGAGTTCTAGTTTCCATTTAGAGTCGCTTTGAATTGAATACGAGAGAACGTAATGAATATTTTTTTACCAGCCGGCGAATTGTATTGATGTTTCTAAGTGTGACTTTCATTCCCAAAGTCTTTTCCAAAAGAGCGCCAGAAATTTTGGTGTCGCTGAAGCTCGTGCAGCACAACCAATAAACTTCGCGACCGTTTACCTTAAGATAGTCAACGTCGGTTGCGAGGGCTTCAACTTGTTGCGCAGCGGCTTTTCCGGGAATGTCTGCGATGAAACCGACGTAAAGAGTGTTGCCTTGCGCGTTCAATTCAGCTTCACTGAACGGCCGGTATTCGTTAATACGCTCAAGTTCCTCTAACGTTCTCACAAAAGTCGCAACCTCATAACCTACCGATTTAGCGAGGTAATCTTCAATCTTGCGCTGCAGGGCGTTCGGATTTTTGGATCTGGATTCAAATATTACGTTGCCGCTGGCAATAAAGGTTTCGACATTGGTAAGACCCAGGTCAACGAAAAGCTCGCGCAGTTGGTCCATCTTCACCACGTGGCCGCCGACATTTATAGCTCGCAAAAAAGCGAAGAGTTTTGGCATTGAGTTGCGACTGTGAATTTGTCTAGTAAGTATGATACCAGCCTTTCAGTGACATGAGGTCAGTACCACCTCGCGGTAGCGGGTGGGTCGCCGCATTGCCAATCTGAATCAGGAGACCCACGCGCTACCGCGAGGTGGTACTACCCTCATCCCCACTAAGGCTTAATTGTATCGGTACTTAGAATGGGTGAGTTGGCCCACCCGCCTGTTGCAGGATAAGATTCCGTCATGTCAAACCAATCAACTACTATTGAAAGGTTTCGCGCTTTGCACGAGTCAGGCTGCTTCGTGCTTCCTAATCCGTGGGATGCGGGAACAGCCCGTTACCTGGAACACCTCGGGTTTGAAGCTGTGGCGACCACCTCCGCTGGCTTTGCGTTTTCCCGAGCTCTGCCTGATGCAGTTACAGCCGTTCCAGTTGATCTCGTACTCGCGCACGCCCGCGAAATTGTCGAGGCAACAACGTTGCCGGTAAATGCAGACTTTCAAAACTGCTACGCGGATGATCCTGAAGGGGTTGCGGCGAACGTCACACGCTGTATCGCTACAGGCGTCGCCGGCTTATCGGTTGAAGATGCAACCGGCGCTAGCGGGAGTCCGCTTTATGGTTTTGCTTTAGCTGTTGAGCGCGTCAAAGCAGCGCGGGCTGCGATCGATGCTTCAGAGATTCCGGTGGTCCTTACTGCGCGCTGTGAAGCCTGGCTGGTTGGCGATTCTGATCCATTGCGCACATCGCTGGATCGACTCATCGCGTTTGCAGAAGCGGGCGCGGATTGTCTCTACGCTCCCGGGGTCAGCAAGCCGGATGAAATAGCGGCCATCGTGAAAGCTGTGGCGCCCAAGCCGGTCAATATTCTCGTTTCCACTAACAACTGCGATTTATCAGTTTCCCAACTCGCTGATCTCGGTGCGCGTCGCATTTCAGTGGGCGCGGCACTTGCGCGCGTTGCCTGGGGCGCTTTCATCCAATCCGCGCGTAGCATTAAAGAAACCGGGTCATTCAAAGACTTCGCCGGTGCTGCGCCATTCAACGAGCTAAATGATCTGTTCGACCGAGGTTGATCGAAGCTGTCAATCGTAAAACAAACTGTTAGTTTGCGGTGGTTCGTTACCGCTCAACAGTTGGCTTTACAGCTCACCCTATGCAGGTTTGGTTTTGAGAAGCAGCCGGATGTAGATCAGATCAAACAGCGAGCAGAGTATTCCCACCACCACGATCAAAAAGCTGCCGTTGGGAAAGCCAGTGTGGCCAATGATTCCAAACAGTATTGTCGCCGCCAATGTGCCTAACCACTTGTTAACGGCAATCGTGAGGCTTTGTCCTTCCCGGCTACCGCGTCTAACCAGCATGCCAATGAATAGAACTGACATCAGCAGGTTCTGCAGGAAGGCGGCATAACCGGCGCCCACACGCACGCCAAACTCTTTGCGAAAAGCAAACTCCACACAAAAAGCTGCGATCAGGGCAAGCACACTCCAGCCGATAAAAGCAGTTGATGTTTGCTTATCTCTTGCAGCTGCATAGCCTGGCACTCGCGCTGGGAAATATTTCCGTCCAAACTTGAAATAGGTGACAAGGATGCCGATATCACAGGCGAGCCAGATTGCGTTGACGACCGCCTGGACACTAACCGTTGTTTGAAATCCGTAATAGGTGTAAATCAGTTCCCAGGCGAAGTTCAAAGCAAGGGCGTAAAAGGGAATCGCATAGGATCGGTGTTTGAAACCAAGGCGAATGCCATCGATGTAAACAATGGTCCAACAGATTCCGCTGACAAGCGTGAGAATAAGTTTGACCGTGTCGAGGCTCATCATCCGGGAATTCGATTGGAAATGGGGCGTTGCATCACTATGTCCGTCTGCGGATCGTTGCCCAATTGAAAAATGTGGGTGCCAACTTCATGAAAATTCCATTTACGATAAAAAGCCTGCGCGCGGGCGTTATGTTCCCAAACGCCGAGCCACAGCGTTTCATAACCTTGCCGCTTCGCCTCAATAATGCATTGCTGCACTAAAGCCGCGCCGACGCCGCTGCCCAGCCTTTCCTGCAAAACGTACAAGCGCACCAGCTCGATCGGCCTGCCGCCGTTGACACTATCCAGCGCGGTTCCGGAACGAAGCATCGCATAACCGACAGCGGCGCCATTATTCTCTGCGATTAGGAACAATGAGGCGGGATCAGCTAATTCCATCGACTGTTGCGCCGTGCTAAAAGCCGTGGCGAGATAAGCCGACATATCCTCTGCCGAGTTATCGGCCGCGAAGGTTTCCGAGAAAGTGCGCGCGCCGAGTTCAGCTAACAATGTCGCATCGTCGGCTTTGCCGCGGCGAATATTAAGATTGAGCGATCGGCTTATTGCTTTCGAGAACTGAGTCACTCGTTGAGAGTAAAGGATGCGTGACAGGATTTACAAGATTTACAAAATGGAGTTCAAGACTGGCGCCTTCGGATGAGCGGCGTCACTTGGAGATATTTCAAGCATTCTTGTAAATCATGTTAATCCTGTCTAATTCGCCACGCTGAGAGGAAAGGACGTCTGACAGAATTTACAAGATTTACAAAATAGAATTTAAGAGGGGCGCCTTGGGCTTGTATTCGCGGAACTTGCGTTTCACTTGTACGGAGGGCCCGAAGTTTAGCAGTAGGCCCGAATCAATATTTGTGGCGGCCAAATAGTTTACAAGTTGAACCTCATGCTGCTTGACTAAAGTTTGAAGCGCTTTAAGTTCAATGACCACGCAATCATTAACCCAGAGATCAGCATAGTATTCTCCAACAACTTGACTTTCATAGCTGACATTAATCGGCTCCTGTTGTTTAACTCTCAATCCTAGTCTTTCAAGTTCAATTCGAAGTGCGTTTTCATAGACCTTCTCAAGAAAGCCCGGACCGAGAGCGTTGTGGACCTTATAGGCGCAACCAATAATCTTCTGTGTGAGATCGTCCACGTTCATACTCGCTCACTAGGAAATACTTGACAGGATTTACAGAATTTACGAGATTTTTCTTCATTTGTTGAACTCTCCCTGAGCGGCGTCACCTTACAGATATTGCAAGCATTCTTGTAAATCGTGAATCCTGTCTAATTCGTAGTGTGGGTTATCAACACCGACGGCTCAGGCGAGGCAACTGGCTACAGATGCGGAAATCGAATGTCAGCTTAATGGCATCTTTGATGTGAGAGCTTCAGCAGTCCGGCCAGGTCATTTTCTAGCTGGGCGTTATCAGTTATTACCATCATGTGCGAGATTCGCGGCATCGGGCCGGACAGCTTCGACTTGGTTACCGTCTCATCAAAGGCGCGTTCACCTAAGTCAAGGCCGATGCGCAACTCTTTTGGTTTGATATTGATGGCCGCAAACTCGCGGTTTTCCAGAATGGAAACATAAGTCTTTTTCGGCAGCACCGTCGAATTCGGAAAATGCTTCTTCACGAATGAAGTAAAGGATTCATACAAAGGGCGCATTTCTGCTGCTTTCTCAAACTGGTTATTCAGGAGCTCTTCGGTGCTCCCGTAGACAGGCTTCCCGTCATTCAGATAAATCCCGGCCATGAGCGACGCATTCATATAGCCAAATCCATTCTTTTCCTTCAGCCACTTAATGATGTCGTTGCGTTTTGTGACGCCGGACGCGCCGACAAGTTTCATCCATTCGTTTAAGGGCTTACCCGTCGAATCTTTCAGGTTGTCGATAAACTCTCTTTCGATCTCTCCGGATGTTTTCGTGGCCACGGCTTCACCTCCAGATCCCCAAAACAAATCCGATCAACGCGAAATAGATCGTGATGTACCCACAATTGATCAGCATGTATCTGAGCGACCGTTGCTCGAAGAGAGAGATGATCACGAACATCAGCGACGCCCATCCCACGCCGGCAAGAAGCCCGGCCGCGAGGCCCCACTGCCAATTCGTCTTGCTGTCCCCCAAAAAGAACGCGAGGTTGTAGGAAATGATCCACGCCAGGACCAACGTCAGCGAATAGGTTTTAAGTGGATTAGCTTGGGCAACCTGCTCGTCGCTTAATCCGGTTTCTTTTTGCCAGGCTTTGAAGAAGAGCACGGGTGAATACCAGAGCGCGCCAACAACGAGGCTCAACAGCGCACACACAAAGACAGCCAGATGGTTAATGTATAGTTTTTCCATAGCGCCTCAGACTTTAGGGTCGATCGGGCACAGCTGTATTGGAAAAAATTTACCTAACCAACCGGCACGTAATTCACCACATCGTTTTTTCTGCGGACGTATTCTCCCGGGGTGAAACCTGAGAAGAACTTGAAATCGTTGATGAAGTGGGCCTGGTCATAGAAGCCACAGTCCTGCGAGATGTTTGTCCAGTTCGCCTCTTTGCGTTCCTCTATTTCGCTGATTGCCTTCTGGAAGCGAATGATTTTGAGATAAGCCTTGGGCGTTATTCCTACCTGCTGTCTGAATAAGTCGATGAAATGCTTCTGCGAGTAACCGATCTTCGTGGTCACACGTCCAAGATTGATTTGGTCCGGGCGACGAAGAATTTCGGCCACGGCATACTCGACCACCGGGTTTGACACAAGCCTGCCCTGAAAGTGTTTGTGCAGAAAACTTTCGACCGCTTGAAACTTGAGATCGATTTGTTTGATTTCGAAAAGTTGTTCTCTAAGAAAGGCGAAGTCATTTCCCCATAACAGGTCTGCATCTACAACTCGATCTGACATCTCGTTCATGGGCAGCGGAAAGAACGGACAAGCCATGCCCTTCTTGAACGAAATTACGAACATCGCCGCCTGTTTCCCCGAAGGAATCGAAATGTATTCCGTCCTCACGCCCGACGCCCAAACATTGTGACACGCTTGTATTTCCTTGAGCGTCTGGTTGTCGTAAATGTATTGAGGCCCATCGCTAAAATCGATAATGATTTCAGTGTTGCCATCGGGCAGGAAACGATCAATCGAGTGTTCCGGGTTATAGCCCTCGTAATAGATGAAGTGATCGACAAACTGATTGAGCGGGAACCGAGGGATGTGAGTTTTAAGAATCATTGGGAAGGTGCTAGTCGGTAACTTTGCCAGCCTCAGGTTAGAGCGTCGATATTATCATCCAGCGCCAGCGGCATTAGCTAGAGCGGCATCCCCTCCTCTACCGTTCGAGGTTCTGTGCCTTCGCGTTATCGCTAACGGGTGTATCTTTCCACAGCGCCAGACGATTCCCATCCGGATCATAGATGCGAGTGTACTGGCAATGCTCTGAAACGATTTCAACTTCTTCCGCGCATTGTCCGCCGAGTTTGGGGATTCGCTGAAAGTAGGATTCGAATTCGTCTACCAAAATGTAGATGAGGTAGGAATCACCCTGGGAGAGTCGCGCTTTTGAAATCCACCGCCGATACCGAAAGGAGGCTCAAATCCCAGATAGGTGGGGGAGTATTGATGAAACTTCCAACCAAACAGCTCGCTGTAGAAACGCTCAGTGCGCGCGAAATCTCTCGAACGTAACGTAATCTTGCTAATGGTATGAACGTCCATGTTTCCCATCAGAAAGCGTGCGCAGCGAGCCTAGCCAGTGATTTTCACGGCATCGCCTTCTCCACTGCAGCAGGAGATGCGAGGAGAATCTGACTTCCGTAACCCGCTCAGCCATGGCGAGAACGTTTCTCATCAGCTGCCAGATTGATAAATTTCTCCACCGGCAGCCGCAAACTCTTCAGCTTTTTCTTTCAACCCGACACCCAGCGCGGCTTGTTCATCGATCTCTTTTTGCGCGGCGTACTCGCGCACATCCTGCGTGATCTTCATTGAGCAGAAGTGTGGGCCGCACATGGAACAGAAATGCGCGAGCTTAGCGCCTTCCTGCGGCAGAGTTTCATCGTGATATTCGCGCGCGACTTCCGGATCGAGCGAGAGATTGAACTGATCTTCCCAGCGGAATTCGAAGCGAGACTTCGATAGTGCGTTGTCGCGATACTGCGCTCCGGGATGGCCTTTCGCTAAATCAGCCGCATGGGCCGCGATCTTATAAGCGATGACGCCATCCTTCACGTCCTTCTTGTTAGGCAGGCCGAGGTGCTCTTTCGGCGTGACGTAACAGAGCATCGCCGTGCCGTACCAGCCAATCATCGCCGCGCCGATCGCGGAGGTGATGTGATCGTAGCCGGGCGCGATGTCTGTAGTTAGTGGTCCAAGGGTGTAGAAAGGAGCTTCCTGACAAGTCTCGAGCTGCTTGTCCATGTTCTCCTTGATCAAATGCATCGGGACGTGACCCGGACCTTCGATCATTACCTGGCAGTCATACTCCCACGCAATTTTCGTTAACTCACCAAGCGTTTCCAGCTCAGCAAACTGCGCTTCATCATTCGCATCGGCAATCGAGCCGGGACGCAAGCCGTCGCCTAAACTAAACGAAACATCGTAGGCGGCCATGATTTCGCAGATGTCGCGAAAGCGCGTGTAGAGAAAACTCTCTTCATGGTGCGCCAGGCACCACTTCGCCATGATGGAGCCGCCACGACTTACTATTCCGGTAGTGCGCTTTGCAGTCATGGGAATGTAAGGCAGTCTTACGCCAGCGTGTATGGTGAAATAATCAACGCCTTGCTCGGCCTGTTCGATTAGCGTGTCGCGAAAGATCTCCCAAGTCAGCTCTTCAGCCTTGCCGCCAACTTTTTCCAACGCCTGATAAATGGGCACGGTGCCGATGGGCACTGGCGAGTTGCGAATGATCCATTCGCGGGTGGCGTGAATGTTCTTACCGGTCGAAAGGTCCATCACCGTGTCTGAACCGCACTTGATGGACCAGCGCATCTTTTCAACCTCATCGTCGATGGAAGACAAGACAGCCGAGTTGCCGATGTTGGCATTGATCTTCACCAGGAAGTTGCGGCCAATGATCATTGGCTCGGATTCGGGATGATTGATGTTCGCGGGGATGATCGCGCGGCCGCGTGCGACTTCGTCGCGGACGAAACCGGGGGTTACGAATTCCGGGATTGCAGCGCCGAAGGATTGGCCACGGTGTTGATGAACCAGTGAATCGCGAGGTGCTCCGGCCGCCCCGTTGCGGGCGGGCGTTTGATCCTGGGCGCGGTCCCAGTGTTCGCGATCATCGCTGCCACTAGAGTTGCGTTTAGGCGCAACTTGAGAAAGCGGCGTCGAGCCGCCGCAGTCCAAAAATCGACCGAGGTTTTCGCGGATGGCGATGAATTCCATTTCCGGCGTGATGATGCCCTGGCGCGCGTAGTGCATTTGCGTCACGCACGATCCTTTTTTCGCGCGCAGCGGTGTGCGGCTCAGCGCGGGGAAATCCTCAAGGCGGTCCTTTTCCTGCTTTCGCGCTTTCTCTTTCTCGCGCGCTTGATTGGCTGCATCGAATGTCAGGTAACCATCGTCGATCGGCTGCAGTGAGCGCCCTTCATATTCCTCCGTATCGCCTCGCCCAACGATCCAATCGCGCCGCAACGCAGCCAGACCTTCACGGACATCGGATCTAATTGCAGGATCGCCGTATGGACCACTCGTGTCGTAAACGCGCACCGGTGGGTTCTCTTCCAGCGAGTTATCGAAATTACGCGTCGGACTCTGATCGATCTCGCGAAACGGGACGCGCACGCCGGGCTGTTTGCCTTCGATGTAGATGCGGCGCGAGTTTGGTAACGGCTTGTCATTGTTATCGATAGTGGCTTCGTTCTCTGCTGGTTTAATTGCAGCGCTCATCATGTTCTCCCATTTGGACTGCGGTGGCTTGACACCGCTTTTTCGCCCGCATGCGTCTAGCGAACCCAAAAGCGGCGTCGAGCCGCCGCAGTCCAAAAATAAAAAACCGTTCCACCTGGTCAAAAGGATGGAACGGTCATTACTGGCTGTTTCTCCCTTCGACGGTGCTAACCGTATCAGGTTCAAGGGGTCTCACTCGAAGTGACTCTCAGCCCCGAAAAAAGATGGGGGCTCCCCCGAAAGCTGCTCTGTCAATTGAGCAAGTGAATTGTAAGACGCACGAGCTTACGATGCAAATCAGGGATGCATCGCCAGAAAACATTCGAACGGCAATTCAAGCAACATTAGACGCCCAATTCACTAAACAAGTCTCAACGTCTCAAGAATTCCTCAAGGCTTTCTCAAGGCCCCCTGAATAACCTGTACCCATCTACACAGCAGTTTCCAGGGCAGCACAATGAATCTGAACCCGCGTGGTCTAGCGGAAAGTTAGGACCAGAAGGAGACGGACAATGAAGTTGAACAGAGCGCCTAAGAAAGCCACGATCGCTTGGCCGATCAAAATATCCACTCTTACCTTGGCGAGCCTCGCCATCTCACTTGTCGCGCTAGCGTTGATTCTAACAGTGCTGCCTACGCAGCTGCCGCGTTCGCAGGCAGCGACGCCGGCGGCCGGGACTATCGGACCGGCTACTCCGTCGCTCACCTGGCAGGGCCAGTTATATGCCTTTCAGGCGACTCCTGTTCCCGAAGCCTGCGCGCCAGTAGATCCACTCAACACGACCTGCGATCATTTTTCGCTAACCGTCAATGTTCCTGCTGCCTATTGGGACACAAACACCGGCGGAGCGGACATTGCAATCAGTTGGGGCAGTCCCGATAACGACTTCGATCTTTTTGTTTATGACAACACGGGCACGCTGGTCGGCTCTTCGGCTTCCGGTGGCACTACATCGGAACGTGTATTCATCGCCGGCGCAAACCAGGAGGCGGGCCCGTATGAGGTGCGAGTCGTGCCTTTTTTGGTGGTCGCCTCTGACTACAGCGGCAGTGCCGGATTCGTGTCGCAGGCCGGCGGACCCGCGCCAAATCCGGTGCGTTCAACCGGAGGCTTAGCTTTCGCGCCACCCACGACGATTGTCGACCCGCAGCGAACAGAGGGTGAGCCACTGAATCATATCGACAAGGATGGCAATTACTGGGAATCCGGACCGTACGGGTTTAGCACTGGTCAGAGTTTTATTCACCGTTCGACTGATGGCGGTGATCAGTTCAATATTGTGAGCTTCCTCGGCCTAAGACCAAATCCGCAAGCTTTCGTTGGTGGCGGTGACACTGATCTCATCACAGATGATCAGGGGTTTGCTTACTTCGTTGATTTGGAAGGCTTGGTGAACCTTGGCTGCGCAGCCTCGAACGACAATGGAAACAATTGGAAAACAAACGATGTGTGCGTCAACGATACCGCGGTAGACCGCCAATGGTTGGCCGTTGACAATGGTCTCACTGGGACGGCGAGCGACAACACCGTCTTCCTCGCTTATCGCCAGGCGGCACTGGGTTCTTTCATTTACTCATCGGCTGGTTCCACGGGCCCATTAGATCCGACCGGAGGCGTGATCTACCAAAATTCGTCAGCGGCCCTTACGGAAGTCGCGACTGGGGCGCCGTGTGGCCAGATGCGCTTTGATCCCGTCAATCGGAATCTCCACTACCCATGCGCAGCCGGTGATCACGTCGATATCACGGTCGGTCATGTCGATCCAGGACAGCGTACTGGCATCGTCTACACCACCGTGGCCGCTCCGCCATCCCCCGGTGGGGGACCAGTAGGTGATATTTTCCCCGCACTCGCAGTCGACGCAGCGGGTAATGTCTACGCCGTCTGGATCGATGAAACGGACCACAACGTCTATTACTCCTTCTCAACCAACCAGGGCGTGGATTGGAGTGCGCCCCGGCAGATCAACGGCAACGACGCAAACTCGAATGAGTTTGTTTGGGCCGTGGCCGGCGCCAACGGTACTCTCGCCGTCGCCTGGTTGGGCAACAGTTCGCATCTGGACAGCGACAATATGCCGTCCTGGTACAACAACCGTGAGGCTGCCACCGCATACAAGTGGTTCGGCTATGCCTCGCTGATCCGCAACGCTACCAGCACTTCGCCGACTTACGCCCAGGCAAAGTTTACCGATCAGCCTTCGCACTACGGTCAGATCTGTAACCTTGGCCTTGGCTGCACAGTCTCCGGCGGCGACCGCACTATGGCTGACTTCCTTGCTCTCCACCTGGACCGCGATGGGAGCATGCGCATCGTCTTCAACGACACGACCACTCAGCATCACGGCGCGCACGTCTACGAAGCACGCCAGGTTGCCGGGCCGGGTGCGTTTGGAACGACGATCAACAAATCCGTTGCCACTAACCCGGTCTCAGATCCAACCGGCGATGCTCAGTCACCACACTATTCGCCAATCGGAACCGGAGCTAATCTACCTCAGTTTGACTTCACGAAAGTCCAATTGAGCATGCTCAATCCATCCACACTGCGAGTGCGGATGACCGTGAATAACCTTCTCTCCCTGCTACCGCCAACAGGAGAAAGCAAGTCGCTATGGTTGACGCGATTCCGAGCCCTCTCGCTGGGCGACGAAGGTGAGGAGTCGTATCGCATCTTTTATGTTGGCGCGGAATCAGTTGGGGGAGGCGCGCCCACTTTCTTTGCCGGTAGTGGCGATTCTAACAATGAGGGCGTGCCCGGTGACGGGTGCGTAAATACGACACCGGAGAACTGTAAGATCGTGCAATATCCAAGCGAGATGGCAGCAACCGGCTCAATCCTGGGTAACGTGATTACGATCGACGTGCCTTTGCAAGGCGGATTCGGGCTGGCTCGGCCGATCTTCGGTAACACTCTTTACAACGTAACTGCGTTAAGCTTTGGGCGCAGTAATGACACTGACGTCTATTCCGACCTGGACGCCACTCGCTCTTTTGACTTCAAATTTACCGGCGGTGGCGGTAACGGCGGTGGCGGTGGTGGCACGTGCAAGGTCACCGGCGGCGGCGCAATCCCTGGTACGGCACCCGTTGACGCGCCGTTTAGCATCAACGCACTTCCCGGCAATAAGGGGAAGGCGCAATACCGCGATAGTGCACTTGCTGACTTCCGTTCAATCCAGATCACTGCAATAAGTTGTAGTGGGAATGTTGCTAGGGTCGACGGGAACGGCAGCAACAACGGAATGCCGGTCACGTTTACCATTGACGT
>JBPCLZ010000138.1:0-18647 GCA_051002775.1 Pyrinomonadaceae bacterium
GTGGTCCGCCGAGCTATCAACGCGTCAACGCCGAGGGCTCGCCCCGCTCGAAAGATAAGGAAAAAGCCGTTGAGCAAGATCAGAAAGAAGTAGGTCCACGGCCACTCGTTAGGCCGATTATAAAGACCAAACCAGAGGTTTATGGCCATCAAAGTGCCCAGCAGTCCGCCGAGTCGCGTGAACAAACCAAGCAGCAGCGACACTGCGATAAAGGTCTCACCGGCCCACACCTGGAACGCGAACAGCTTAAAGTTTGGCAGCATCAGATCGTTTACCAGCGACGCCTGAGGCTTGAAAGAGGCATACTTGACCATCTCGCCCATCCAGTAACCCAAACCGCCGCTGCCGTCCGGGTTATCGGTGAACGTAGGTGGCATCTTCCAGAGCATCTGCTGGTACCACATGCCGCCAACGAAGAATCGAACCAGCCACATGTAAACATTCTGGACGGTTCGCTGCTCGGAATCTCGCGCGAAGTTGAAGAGCGCAATGGCTATGCTCGCAATCAACAGGAAGATAAACACGTAGATTGGGAAGCGACCGTGCAGCGTGCTTTTCTGAAGAAACTCGAAAAGATCGTGGAACGGGTTTGACATGTTTAGCTCCTTCCGGAAGTTTCTGGCTTAAAGAACAAAAAACTTAGAAGTGTCGTCCTCGGGTCTTGCTATCTGTCCAGAAAATGTAACAGTGCTGAGCGGGCGACGTTGTCGTCAGGTGCTGCTGCGAATACCAATCGGTTTCCGTCCTGCGCACAAAAAACTGCCAGAGCGGAGACGTGCGCCACTTGGAGATCGCGACCGTTTACCGTTTCCGTCAATTCACCGGAAGGCACACCAGTATCAGCGCGGCCGATAAAAAGTGAAGCATGCCGACCATCTGCTGTTTCGTAGATAAGGTGGAGGAAGCTCACACCATCAAACTTGCAGATACGAGCGCGCGCGAGCCTGTATTCCCTGCCAACCGAAGAGGGAACATACTGTTTCTCGTTGAGAAATGACGTTGCCAATTCGGCAATACCTGCTTGCGAGCGAATCCAATCTGAAGCGGCTGAATCTGCGGCGCACGCTCGGTGGTCGGCGGCGGCTCTGCCATAAAGCGGGTGGGCCATCGCCACACCCATTCGCCCGGGCAAGTAAAAGAGGACGGAAAGAGCAACGATCAAAATACAACCAAGGGCGAGTACCCACACTGGCATGCGAGGCAAGGAAAGCTCCGGGAGACGAATCGCGGCTTTACCAACGGTGGCTTTTTCTATCTCCGTGCGGAGCTTTGTTGTGTCATACAGAACCTCCTTTATCGAACTAGCGAGAAGTTCGTTCTGCGAACGAACAAGGTCAAACTCGCGACGGCACTTAGCACACCGCTCCAGGTGCTCCGCTAGATGCTTGGTCGGCACGGACTCCAACTCATTATCGAGATAGAGATCTATAAACTCTCGAGTCTTTTGGCAGTCAAACATGCTCTTCCACCTTTCTTACTGCCTTTTCCCTGCAGCGTCCGCCAACGATTTGCGCTCGGCTCGTCCCAGCCAACGCCGCAACTGGCCGCGCGCCCGATTTAGCCGCGACATCACCGTTCCCACCGGCACTCCCAACGCAGAGGCCGCCTCTTTGTAAGTCATCTCCTCGACCGCCACAAGCATAAGCACGGCACGGTGCTCCTTAGCTAAATGTTCGAAAGCCTCCAGCACCTCATATGTTTCAAGCTGCCGGTCGGGAATGAAGCGAACGATATTGTCTAGGGCTGCGTCCTCAATAGTCACCTGCTGCCTATCAGCACCGCCTCTCTTCTTGATCACGTTGAAGAGAATGCGAAAAAGCCACGAGCGACAGTTCGTTCCCGGTTGAAAGGTCTTCCAATACTTCCAGGCTTGGAGATATGTCTCCTGGACAGCATCCTCCGCAGCCTCCCGCGAGTCGCACAAGCGAACGGCCGTGCGCGTGAGGGCATCCAGATTTACGAGCGCTTGCGATTTGAAGTCTTCACGCTGCTGGCGCGACAAGCGACTGAACAATGCCATGTTCATTCCCTTCAGACCACGTCCGACGGCTGAATGTCTCAGGGTCGAGAACCCGCCTTTCTCTACCGCTGTTAACAAGCGCTGAACGGGGCGGATTATTCCGGGCAATTGAGAATACGTGTGCCCGCGCTATGAAAGCATCCAGCGCGTCCAACTGCAAAGTGAGGCGAAAATATGTAGGACAGCTCACATCGACTCGTAAAAGGGCAATTGTAGCTGGAATAAAAAGCTGCTTCTGTGACTTGTCAGTATTGTTCCGACTATTTTACCCCTTGTTTAGTACTGTTCACTCGGATTCTTCGTAATTTGGAGACTCCCGTTTCGGCAGCGCACAGTACGCGAAAAGGAAATAGTGATCTGGGCTATGAAGATAATTTTAAGGGGTGCGACGATATGAAGTTAAGAGTTTTGGCGATTGCGTTTTTAGCGTTTGCGGCCGCATCTGGTCTTTCATGCTCAAGTATCACTGAAGCACAACGCGGAAACGGTGGAGATGCACGCTTTCCAGGGTGGCGCACTAACACGCTTAAGCGTTCCATTGACCTGAATGAAATACTGTCTGGTGGCCCATCCAAAAACGGCATTCCGGCGATTGACCGGCCGAACTTCGTCCCCATCACTGATGCGCGCTCGTGGCTGCGCGATCAGGAGCCGGTAATAGCACTCGAAGTCGAAGGCGAGGCGCGCGCCTACCCGCTGCAAATCCTCGTCTGGCATGAGATCGTCAACGACGAGATCAAAGGCATGCCCGTCGCCGTCACTTTCTGTCCGCTCTGCTACAGCGCGCTCGCATTTGACCGCCGCCTCGACGGGCAGACGCTTCGCTTCGGCGTCTCGGGGATGCTGCGCCACTCGGACATGGTGATGTACGACCGTGAGACAGAGTCGTGGTGGCAGCAGTTCACCGGCGAGGCGATTGTCGGTGAGCTGACGGGGAAGAAGCTCCGGCAGTTGCCCGCACAGATCGTCGGCTTCGCGCAGTTCGCCGAAGGGCACCCGGGAGGACGGGTTCTTTCGCGCGAGACCGGACACCGGCGTGACTATGGGAGTAACCCTTATACCGGGTACGACGACATCAACGCGACGCCTTTTCTGTATCGCGGAAAGAGGGACGACCGTCTGAGGCCGATGGAGAAGGTCGTAGCCGTGGAGATTGATGGAAAATCCAAGGCGTATCCGCATGCGATCACACGTAAACAGCGCGTCGTCCATGATCGCATCGGTCAGCAAGAGGTTGTTATCTTTCACGCGGACGGTGTGGCTTCGGCGCTTGACGCAAGCGACATTGCCAAATCGAAAGAAACGGGTGCAACCGGCGTTTTCGATAGTCGCGTCGACGGTCGCCGACTGCAGTTTCGCTACGAGAATGGTGGCTTCGTTGATGCCGAGACGGGAAGCCGATGGAACATCCTGGGACAGGCCGTAAGCGGAGAGCTAAAAGGCAAGCAACTGCGACGCCTTACGCACGGCGACTACTTCGCCTTTGCGTGGCTTGCATTCAGACCTGACACGGAAATATTTCGCGGTTGACTGTTACAAAGTGGAGTAAAAGAAACGTGACTGTCTGTCGAGCGTTTGAAAGAGTATTTTGAATCTGAAGAAAAGTGTTTCGTTAGCAAGAGATACAACTTTTCTCGTCTAATGTAAGCTGGCTTACATTAAACGTCAGCCACAAACGTCTACGATTACGCCTCCGGGATGTTAGCAGGCTAACGTTATGACTGCCACTTAGAGTGCTAGTATCCATTCCCCCAGTAAGTTCCCCTTAGCTAGGTTTCGGTGCCGCAAATATCGGCCTGAACGCCCCACGAGCCATGTCGATGCAGTGAAAGGAGGATCTCTCGGGTATGCCACGGCGCGGCGAGCCACAATTCTCCGATCACAGAGACTGCCAGACGTTAACGGAACTGACCCTGGATCAACTGTCGCGTGATGGTTCATTCGGCCGCGTCCGTAGTTATCGCAAGGGAGCAAAGGTTTGGCGACCGGATGACCGTTCGAACAGCATCTTTTTTCTGCGTCGCGGCCAGGTAGCGGTAATGGTAGGCGACGCCGAAGGTCATGAGGTGATCGTGCGCGTGATCGAAAAGGGCGAGCCCTTCGGTGAACTCTGTTTCTGCTCGGATCGAGAAAGCCTCCGACAGACCTTCGCGCGCGCAGTTGTTGAAAGCGAAGCCGTGGAGATCAAACTCGCTGACTTCATGAACTATCTGCAAGAGAACCGTGAAGCACTCAACAGCTTGGTTTTCACATTCTGCGTGCGACTAGCGAACGCAGAGCACCGCATCGAAGTGCTCGCGCATCGCAGCTCGGAAGAGCGACTCGGAATGTTGTTGCTTCAATTGGCCACTTCGCAGGCAGCAGCGGGCAAATCGAACGGCGAAGTCGCGCTGCCGGTAAGTCACGGCGAATTGGCGCAGATGGCCGCCATGAGTCGCCCGCACGTCACAGTCACGATGGGAAAATTCCGGCGGCGTGGACTGGTGCGGTATGGGCACGGTCGTCCGCTCGTAGTGGACCTACCTTCGCTTAAATCCTTTCTAAATGGCGAGCGGCCGTCGGATGAAGAAAAGGAGCAAGCGTGATGGCGAACAACGCGGCGGACATCCTAGTCGAGAGCATCATCGCGTGGGGGGTCGACACCGTTTTCGGGCTGCCGGGGGACGGCATCAACGGGATCATGGAGGCGCTCCGGCAAAGACAGGATCGGGTGCGCTTTATTCAAGTGCGCCACGAAGAGGCAGCAGCTTTTATGGCTTGCGCCTACGCGAAGTACACAGGGCGACTGGGCTGTTGTCTCGCCACGTCGGGGCCGGGCGGCATACATCTTTTGAATGGCCTTTATGACGCGAAGCTCGATCAGGCGCCAGTTCTTGCCATCACCGGACAAATCTATTCGGACCTGAAAGGAAGCAAGTTCCAGCAGGAAGTCAACATGACGCTCCTGTTTGAAGACGTCACCGTTTATAACCAGGAAGTCATCAATCCCAATCAGGTGGAGATGTTGGCGAACGAGGCGTGCCGCCATGCGCTCAATCACAGGGGCGTCGCGCACATCACCTTCCCCGTGGACTATCAAGAGAAAGAACCTTCCGGCAAAGGGACGATGCACAAGGTCCAGGGGCACACCTCGAGCCGCTGGTCGCCGCCAATCATTATTCCACCAGAGGAGGAACTGAAACTCGCCGCCGCCATCCTGAATGAGGCGGAGAAGCCGGTCATCCTCGTCGGGCAAGGAGCTCTCGGCGCGACGGATGAGGTGATCGAAATCGCCGATAAACTTGGAGCGCCTGTCGTCAAAGCCTTGCTCGGCAAGGCCGTCATTCCTGACGACCACCCGCTGACGACGGGTGGTCTGGGGCTGCTCGGGACTACGCCCTCGCAGGAGGCGATGGAGCAGGCAGACGCGCTCCTGATCGTCGGTTCGTCGTTCCCGTACATGGAATATCTACCGAAGCCTGATCAGGCTAAGGGCGTTCAGATCGACGACAAACCCGACCGAATCGGCCTTCGCTTTCCAGTCGAAGTTGGTCTGGTCGGCAATGCTAAACCGACCGTCGCGGCACTCTCAAGATTTATTACGCGCAAAGAGGATCGAAGCTTCTTAGAGCTGGCGCAAAAGGGGATGCGGAAGTGGTGGGAGTTGATGGACACACGCGCGATGAGAGATGACATTCCGATCAAACCGCAACGCGTAGCCTGGGAGTTATCAGAACTCGCGGCAGAAGACGCGATCATCTCAACAGACTCCGGCACGATCACGACTTGGATTGCGCGGCACTTCAAGATCAAAAGGAATCAAAAGTTCAGTTGTTCGGGAACGCTGGCGACGATGGCCCCCGGACTGCCATACGCAATTGCCGCAAAAGTCGCTTTTCCAGAACGTCAGAGCATCGCGTTCGTCGGCGACGGTGGCTTCACGATGCTGATGGGCGAATTTTTGACGGCCGTGAAATACAACCTGCCCATCATCGTCGTCATTATTAAGAACAACACGCTGGGGCAGATCAAGTGGGAGCAGATCGTCTTTTTGGGCAACCCGGAGTACGGCTGCGAATTGCACAACCCGGACTTCGCACGTTTTGCCGAAGCTTGCGGCGGCTTGGGGATAACGGTCGAGAAGCCTGACGAGATACGCCCGGCGCTCGAGCGCGCGATCGCCGCAGGCAAGCCAGCAATTGTCGAGGTCGTGGTTGATCCATTTGAGCCGCCGATGCCGTCCAGAGTCACCATAGAGCAGGCCGCGCACTTCGCTGAAGCTCTGGCGAAAGGACAACCTCAAGGAGGAAAGATCGCTCTGACGCTCTTCCGCGACAAGTTGAATGAGCTTTTCTAAACGGCGCTATCGGTGAAGGAGTTGTCGGCGGTCAAGAGGAAACCGGTATGAAGCAATTGAGTAAACCTGAAGTTCTCGTCGTCACGGGTGCTTCCGCCGAGCTGGGGCGCGCCATCACGCGTGAGTTGGCCCGCGGCGCGTTCGGTGAGCGCGCGAGCGCATCGTTTACGCAACAGTGGGCGAACAAGAATCGCCGCTGGCTGTCGATCGCTGGAGCAGAATTGGCAGGTGTGACTCTCGGAGTGTTGTTGAAAACGGATGGGAAGCAGTGAGATTTCCGGGGCGAAGTTTTGTTGATTCAAATCGTCTGCGTTGTGGCGGAAGTGCGACGCGCAGCTTCGTATACAGGAGGAATGGGAGATGAACTTTGGAAGAGCGTTTTTGGCGGGAGTAGTGGGCGGTCTGGTAATGACGATCATCATGGCTTTCGTCCGCGCGACGATGATGCCGGAGGCAAACCCGGAGATGATGCTCGGCACAATGACAGGCAGCGCTCCAGGAATGGCCACGTGGATCATGGGCTTGATCATTCACTTAGTGCTTTCGGGCATGATCGCGCTGGTTTACGCCGTAGGTTTTGAGTACGTGACGCACCGCGCGGGAGTTCTCATCGGTTTGGGGTTCGCTATCATCCACATCATCATCGGCGGCATCGTAATGGGACTAATGCCGATGATGCATCCGATGATCCCGGAGCAGATGCCACCCCCCGGTGCCTTCATGTCGGGCATGGGAGCGATGGGCGCGGGTCTGTTTGTTTTGGAGCACTTCATCTACGGCGCCATTGTCGGTGCAATGTACGTTCCCGTGCATAGCCTGATCGGCGCACGCGCTGAGGCTTAAGACGAGAACGTGATAAGTGCGCGTTAAAGCATCGCTTATTCCCAGTATACCCATGATGTTGTGGAGAACAGCGAGAGTGCACAAATCAACAGCCTAACAGTCAAGTCATGCCGCGAATAAGAACAAGTTCCCCTGAAGGAAGAGAAGACGACCATCATAAGTGGATGCGCGCTGCTCTCGAAGGTCGCACTGAGATTCTCAAGGCGCTACTTGCGAAGGGGGCTGATGTGGACGAGAAGGACAACTGGGGCCGCACGGCTTTGATGTTTGCCACCATCAACCTTCATCGCGATACCGTGCGGACGTTACTCGAGAGTGGGGCTGAGGTGAACGTCAGAGCTAATGACGGAGCAACAGCTCTGATGCTTGCCGCATGCGCCGGTGATATCGGCATTGTAAGAGCGCTTCTTGCCAGACGTGCGAACGTGGAAGGGAAGTTCATCTCGACGGGCAAAACTGCAGCAGTGCTGGCGGCCGACCACGGCTTTGACGAGGTCGCGCAGTTGATCCGGGGAATAGAAGGAAGTTCCATTCTGAGGACCCACGCGCAGTCACTGACTGAGCCGCAGGCAGAAAATGAACTCGTTGAGATCAGAAATCAGATAACTCAGAAACCCAGAAACCATCTGTCAGACCCAGGAGCTGGAATTCTGAGCCGTAGCCAGGGCCCGACAAGGCGGGGGCGCTCATCGGCCGAGGCCTCGGACCACGCAGAGTGATCTAGCGAATTAAGGAGAAAAGATGGGAGAAGAGCCATACAACTACGACACTTTTCGCCGGCACATGATGAAGGAGGACATGGCGTTTCGCGGAGGGCCGGAACCGGGTCAACTCGCCCCAGATTTTGATCTACTAACCGTCGAGGGAGCCCGTTTCCGATTAAGCGATTATCGCGGCAGGAAGCCGGTCCTTGTTCAGTTTGGCTCAATCACTTGACCCATGACTGCTGGGGCCAGGCCTGGTTTCCTCAAGCTGTATAACGATTTTCGCGATCGCCTTCAGTTCGTATTCGTATACGCGCGCGAGGCACATCCCGGAGAAAATTATCCGCACCACACGAGTGACGATCAGAAGATGCGACAGGCACGCGATTGGGTCCAATTGGACAAGATACCGTGGACCGTTGCGGTCGACGGCCTGGAAGGATCGACGCACACGGCTTACGGGCCACTGCCGAACTCCGTGTACCTGATTGACCGCACGGGTAGGGTGGCATTTCGGGCTCTGTGGGCGGGTCAGGAAGGGTTGCTCAGAGACAGGATTGAACGGCTGATAGACCGCGAAGCGAAAGGCGAAGACCCTGTGAACTTGGGGCAACAGAAGAATCTTGTGATTCCGCTAATCCACGGCGCAGCCGAATTTGAGCATACGGTCGAGCGTGCGGGTGAGAAGGCTAAAGAAGATTTCCGTCGCGAGATGGGCAACGTCATGTACGGCATACAGAAGCTGATGAGCAAAATGCAGCCTTTCATTAATCCGGGGAATAACTCCATTGGGGGGTAGGTTGGGGGAACGGCTGAGCGGAGTGACCGGATCCAGCTCAAGAAATGTGACGCCAATGGAGTAGATGGAAATAGGCCAATCTGCGACCGCTCAACTGAAGTGAGTCGCAGTAGCCTGGTTTGAGGAGTTACGCAAACAAAGGAAAGTGATGTTATGAGCCAGACAAATACCGATAGACAAGGCCGCGACCGTGACGGCGGTGCCACTTATCTGCCGAAAGAAGAAACTGGGATTTCGTTCCCGCCAGAGCGCACCGCCCTGCTGGTGATTGATCCCGTGAACGACTTCCTCTCCGAGGGAGGGGCCGGTTGGGAGCTGGTGAAAAACACCGTGGAGATGAACGATGTAATCACCCACCTAAAACGCGCTATCGAAGGTGCCCGAGGACATGGAATTCCGATTCTCTTCGGGCCGATGGCTTACACCGAGGAGGATTACGCCGACGAGCAATTGCACCGGCGCAGCGGGATCAACCGTCTGATGTTCGAGACGAAGATGTTTCTGGCGGGCAGTTGGGGCGCTGATTTTCATCCCGAGTTGCAACCGCGCGAGGGCGACACGGTGCTCCTGCCCCACAAGAGCATTGACGTTTTCGAGACAGACCTCCCTGACCACCTCCGCCGGATGGAGATCACTCATCTGGTCATCGCCGGGATGACCGCCAACCTCTGTTGCGAGTCAACGGGACGACATGCCATGGAAGCAGGGTTCGACGTCACGTTCCTCTCAGACGCCATCGGGGCGGCAGGTATTCGCGCCTACGAGGCTGCGATCCGAGTGAACTATCCGCTCGTTGCTAACGCCATTATGACCGTTGACGAGTTTCTGGCAGCCGTGGGCGCTTCGACCGGAGTCCCGATTGATGTGCAGCCGGGCGATACGGTTCTCGGTTCGGACCACGGAGAGATCGGCACGATTGACGAAGTCGTGCAAGCGACAGAGGAGATAGAAGGATACCTGCTGGTACCGCGCGGAATGATCTTCCAAACGGACACTTACATTCCGCTGGACGCGGTGGTCAGGCGCAGCAGCACGAACGTCTTCATCAACATCCCAAAGTTGGTCGTCGGAGTGATGCCTTGGACTGAGCCTCCTTCGCGGACTGATCGACGAGCGAAACTAGGCCCTCTTGAGGCAGAGGTGGATAAACTTTACCGTTCAAGAGCTCCGTCTGCTCTCGTGCGATCAGCAGGTAGCGCGAGCTGATGCGAAGGAGTGGAACTTTGTAATCCGTCTACATCCGCGGCGCGGCAGAAGATCGATCATGTGTTTGTACGCAACGGGCGAGAAAGCCGAGGAGGATCGATGCCGGCGACTGTAGACGTGGCTTACGGCTTTCAGGAGTTCGCAACCAAGACTTCGGTCGTTATCAATGTGGGCAACAACCCATCGGGTGATGTGCGGCTGCAAGCGATCGGAGGAGACGCGTTTGCGCATAGACTTCCCATATCCCGGCTATGAGCAGGTCGCGGCCGTCGAAGTGCCGGACGCGAACTTGATGGGCGTCTTCGCTCCGCGCGCGGTGGGCGACGTGGATGAAGAAACCGTGCTCGAGCGCGGCTTTGCTGAGCCCCACGGCGCGCCGCGTCTGCGGGGCGCGGTTAAAGCGACCGATCAAGTACTCATCTTAATAGAGGACGGGACGCGAGGAACTCCCGTCCCGCCCCTCCTAAAGCGGGTGGTGGGAGAGTTGTGGGCGGCGGGTGTTTCAGACAGGCAGATTCGACTGCTGACGGCGCAAGGGACTCACCGAAAGATGCCCGATGCTGAGTTGCGCCAAAAACTCGGCGAGTTTTACGGTCGCTTTGTTGTGTGTCAGCACGACTGGTTGAACGAGGCGAACTTACATGAATTCGGGCGCACCAGCGACGGCACTCGTGTCACAGCAAACCGGCTACTCGCGGAAAGTGATTTTGTGCTCGGCCTCGGCTCGATCGTGCCACATCGCATTAAGGGTTTTTCGGGCGGCGCGAAAATCGCTTTTCCGGGCGTCGCCGGTCGCGAAATGCAGGAGCGATGCCAATGGGAGGCGGCGCAACGCACATCAGAGAGAGTAATGGGCGTCTCAGAAAACCCGATGCGCTTGCGCATCGAGGAGGCGGCAAAGCTCGCCGGTTTGCGTTACATCGTTAATCTAGTCACGGATCAAGAGAAGAAAATTGTAGGTTGTTTTGCAGGCGATCCAGTCGCGGCTCACCGCGAGGGTTGTAAACTCTCTCGCAAGATCAATGCGGTGACGATACCGCATCGTACCGACATCGTACTGATTGATACGCATCCCGCAGATCGTGATTTCTGGCAGTCGGCGAAAGGGTTCTACGCGGGCACAATGGCTGTGCGTGATGAGGGCACACTCATAGTAGTTGCGCCGAATCCTGAAGGCGTCGCCGACAACCACCCTAACGTGCTTGAGATCGGTTACCGTCCATACCAGGAGATCGCGCGGATGGTCGGGGCGGGCGAAGTTGATGATGTTGTGGGGGCAGCAGTGCTCGCGGACGTGGCGCAGGTTATAGATCGTACGGACTGCATCCTGGTTTCACCGGGAGTGACGCGTGATGAAACAGAACGTCTTGGCTTTCGATACGCAGCCACGACACAAGAGGCGCTGGAGATGGCTTTCGCGCGACAAGGCAATACCGCGATGGTCGGTTTGCTGCGACACGGAGGACACATCCTTCCTCTTGCCGATGAGAAAAGCAGGGAAGCTCAGAAAAGGAACTAAGAGTCGGAGGTGGGAGTGAAAGCGAAACTGCTACATAAGCAATCCGGCCAGAAGACATTTGCACTTGTCTTCGACACCGGCGATGAAGTTGTCGCTGGTTTATTAGCCTTTGCTAAAGAGAAGCGCCTCGCCGCCAGTCATTTTACGGCCATCGGGGCCTTCAGTGATGTCACGCTGGGTTACTTTGATTGGGAGAAAAGGGATTATCAGAAACTTCCGGTTAGGGAACAGGTGGAAGTGCTTTCGCTGATAGGTGATGTGGCACTCAACAAAAGCCAACCAAAGGTGCATGCCCACGTTGTTGTGGGCAAGTCTGACGGCACAGCACATGGCGGCCATCTCATGGAAGCACACGTGCGACCTACGCTGGAAGTGATCATCGTCGAATCGCCTGCGCACTTGCAGAGAAAGACGGACAACGAAACAGGTCTCGCGCTGATTAGTCTAAAAGCCGCTACGAGGTGAACGATGACCAGGACGGTTGAGCGCGGTGGAACGGTGAGAAGCCTGGGTCAGGCGTTGAGTCTGTTTAAGATGGGCGCGCCTATGCATCCGATCTTTGTGCATTTCACCATTGCATTGACAGCCTCCTCGTTAGCTTTCGATGCGCTCGGATTCTTTCTTGGAGTTGCGTCGCTTACAGCGACCGGAGGCTGGACGCTTGTGAGCGCGGCTGTGATGACGCTTATGACGATCTCGACAGGATTGACGTCAAGCACAAGGGCGCCGGTTGAAGAGGGAGAAGCGCGCTCGTTTCTGCGAGCGCACATGGCTTTGGGGCTCATCTTCTATGGAGTGCTTTTGGCAATCACGCTATGGCGCTTATCCCTGTGGCAGCAAGGACTGAACGTTTCCTGGTTGTATCTGGCGGCGATGGCGGTTGTCTTGCTCGTGATGACTATGCAAGGTTACTTGGGCGGCGAACTGGTCTACCGCTACGGCGTGGAAGTCGAACAGGCACACCGTGAGTTGCCAGAGCGAGAGGCAAACTCCACGCCGCCACTGTCAACTTCTTCGTCGCCAAGCGGGACAGCTACACGGGAGAAGGGTGAGAGGACAGCGTGACGGGAACACCGTTCATCGGACTGTACCCGTTCCAGTGGATCGCACTGATCGTAGCGGCACTGACTCTGCTGCTTGCCGCCGATGCTTTGGCCGGCCACTATCGTTCGGGCTTCGCGTTTCGCTCGCAGTACGCGCCGTTCGTTAGCGGTGGGGTGCTGATCGTAGCGGCGGTGGCAGCGGCCATTGCACCGGATACGCCATGGACGACTAGGGCGTTGCGCGTTGCTGGTTGGCTGACGGTGGTTACTGGCGTGGTCGGTTTTGGATTTCATCACTACTACGGAATCGCGAAGAAGCCGGGAGGCTACAAGTGGCTATTGCATTATCTAATGTACGGCGCGCCACAACTTGCGCCGCTCGCGCTTGCGGCAGCAGGCGCACTCGCGCTTATCGCGGCGCAGGGGCTATCAGGTGAGACGAGCTTCGCCGGAATGAGTTTGCGCGTCGCCTTGTTAGGCTTCCTAAGTGTGGCGCTCGTGGGAGCAATCTTGCAAGCTGGCATTTTGCACTATCGTGGCGCGTTTAATAATCCGGCCATGTACGCGCCGCTCGTTGCGCCGTTGCTTGCTGTCTTCGGCAGTGCGTGGATAGCTTTCGCGCCGAGTCGGCCGGCATGGCACGCGTTGGCGGTTCTGTTGTGGATGACATTTCTCACCGGCTTCGTCGGTCTGGGAATGCACCTGCGCGGCATGGGGCGGCAGATGGGTGGCCTGTATATGTTTCTCTTTAACTGGCTGGAGGGGCCACCCGCCTTCGCGCCTGGACTGTTCGCGGGGTTTGCCGCAGTCGGATTAGTGACGGTGCATTTGTTATGAGAGATTCGCGTACATTGCCAGGAGGTAATTGAGAATCATGCGAGACGGGAAACGGATAAGCGGAAGCCGCGAAGGCGACGCATGGAAAGGCTTGGCGGCAGGTCTGATCGGCGGGCTGGCCGCTTCGTGGACGATGAACCGGTTTCAGGATGTTTGGGTCAAGCTGTCTGAGGGTGAAGAAAAATCGGGCAAGCGATCCTCGCAGCAAGAACAGGAAAACGGGAGCGCGGGGCAGCAGCAATCTAGCGAAGAACAGGATGACACCACGGTCAGAACGGCCTCAGCCATCTCGGAAGGCATCTTCGACCACAAGTTGACGAGGAGCGAGAAGAAAATCGCCGGCCCAGCGGTTCACTACGCTTTAGGCACGGCGGTGGGTGGTCTCTACGGCGCAGCGGCTGAACTCGCGCCGAATGTTACCGCCGGCGCGGGGCTGCCGTTCGGCGCAGTCTTTTGGCTCGTCGTGGATGAAACGGCGGTGCCGGTGCTTGGACTCTCAAAACCGCCCACCCATTACCCGGTCTCGACGCACGTCTACGCGCTGGCGTCACACCTTGTTTATGGATTGACGGCGGAACTTGTGCGGCGCACTTTGCGCAGCGCGCTGTGAAAAATCGGTAGGGTAGAAGATCATAGACTGAATGAAATGGTTATTGGAGAACCAGAACAAAGCGACTCAGTACAGGAAGATCCGCTTAATCAAAGTCGAACGGGCGAGAAAACGTTGCGAAAGGAAGACGGTGCTTCAGTGACTGCGAGCCGGCCGGAGATTGTCGTTGTGACAGGGGCTTCGGCCGGATTGGGTCGCGCGATCGTTCGGGCATTTGCACGAGAGGGTGCGCACATCGGGCTCCTGGCGCGCGGGCCAGACGGGCTTGAAGGCGCGCGCCGTGACGTTGAAGATTTAGGCGGCAAAGCTCTTTTGATTCCTGTGGACGTGGCCGATGCAGAGCAAATTGAACAAGCCGCTGAAGCAGTGGAGCGCGAGTTCGGCCTCATCGATATTTGGATCAACAACGCAATGGTTTCAGTTTTTTCGCCCGTGAAGAAGATGACTCCGGAAGAGTACAAGCGAGTTACAGAAGTGACTTATCTCGGCGTTGTTTACGGCACGCTCGCAGCGCTTAAGAGAATGCTGCCGCGAGATCGAGGCGTGATCGTTCAGGTCGGCTCCGCTCTCGCTTACCGCGGCATTCCGCTTCAATCGGCTTACTGCGCCGCGAAGCATGCGATCCAAGGTTTCCATGATTCTCTGCGTAGCGAACTGATTCACGACAAGTCGAACGTGCGCGTGACGATGGTGCAACTGCCAGCAATGAACACGCCGCAGTTTTCATGGGTGAAAAGCCGGCTGCCACGAAAGCCTCAACCCGTGCCTCCCATTTATCAGCCCGAGATCGGCGCCGAAGCAGTGTTTTTTGCAGCTCACCACGACCGGCGCGAAATGTATGTTGGTTATCCGACGGTCGAAGCAATCATAGGCGACAAGATTGCACCCGGATTCGGGGATTGGTATCTGGCAAGAAATGGCTACGATGCACAACAAACTAACGAACCGGTCGAACCTGACAGACGTGACAATCTATGGGAACCGGTGCCGGGCGACCATGGCGCGCACGGAACATTCGGCGAGCGCGCCACTGCATCGAGCCCGCAACTGTGGGTGAGCATGAACCGCAAGTGGCTCGGGATAGCCGGTGCGGGACTGGCGGGCCTTGTGTTTGGAGTTCTTATTAAGAGAAAGCAATCTAACCCACCACCCAGGGAGACCGATGATGCAAGCGCGAAAAGAGGAAGAGATGCTTCAGGCGAACGAAGTTAATCAAGGGTTGTTAGCCGGTTACAAGGGCGGCCAGGAGATGCCGCTTGCCGGATATGCAACTTTGTTAGGAGTCTACAATGCGACGGTTGCTGCTGCGCTTTTGGCGGCAAAACAATCGGGGCGAGATTTGCCTGAACGCACGAACTATAGCGATCTACTGCTTCTGGGAATCGCTACGCACAAGCTTGGTCGGATCATAACTAAGGATTGGGTTACGAGTCCCTTGCGGGCTCCATTCACCGAGTACAAGGAATCGGCGGGTGGAGGCGAGGTAAACGAGAAATCCAGAGGCGAAGGCCTGCAACGCGCAGTGGGCGATCTACTCACTTGTCCATGGTGCATTGCGCCATGGGTCGCTGGGGCTTTAGCTTTCGGTTTCGTTTTCAAGCCACGCACGACTCGCTTTATTTGCACTGTCTTTTCGGCTGTCACGATTTCAGACTTTCTGCAGCATACATACAACGCGGTTAAGGAAAAAAAGTAGCCTCATCGGAGTGATTACAGAAAGGCGCGACCAGGATGAGCAGCATCGATTTCTTCTGTAATCTGACTGGGGCAACGACGGTGCTTCCGCATTTCTGGGAACACACAGTCGGCAGCGATCATGCCCCTGTAGCATTGCGCGCTGATTGGCAACAGCAATTAAGACGCTGCCACGACGATCTGGGCTTTCGTTATGTGCGTTTTCATGGCCTGCTCTCCGACGATATGGGCACGCTCGTACGCCAGAAGAACAAACTCCTCTACTCCTTCTTCAACGCCGATCAAATCTTTGACTTTCTTCTGTCAATTGGAATGAAGCCTTTCGTTGAGTTAAGTTTCATGCCGAAAGCTCTCGCCTCCGGCAACAAGACCGTCTTTAATTACCAAGCGAATGTCACGCCGCCCAGGGACTATAAGCAATGGTCCACGCTGATAAGCCGTCTCGTCTCTCACTGGGTTGATCGTTACGGAAAGGCAGAGGTAAGCGAGTGGTTCTTTGAAGTTTGGAACGAGCCAAACTTAAAGGCCTTTTGGACGGGCACACAACGCGACTACTTCAAACTTTATCGCTACACTGCCGAAGCCATTAAGAAGGTAGATGCATCGCTCCGGGTTGGTGGTCCGACCACGGCAAAGAGCGAGTGGATTGAAGAGTTTGTTGACTTTTGCGACAGAAACAAAGTACCAGCGGATTTCATTAGTACGCATCAATATCCTACTGATGCCCTGGGAAATGAGGACGATGACACTGAACTGCAACTCTTCAAGAGCCAACGTGGTCTTATGCGGGAAGTGGCCCAGGATACTCGTCGGCGCGCACGCGGCAGGCCTGTTTACTACACCGAATGGAACTCCTCATCGAATCCGCGGGACCCACTACACGACGAGTCGTACGCAGCAGCCTTTGCCGTCGCAACCATAATGGAAGCTAAAAGCCTGGTGGAGGGCTACAGCTTCTGGACCTTCTCAGATATTTTCGAAGAAAACTATTTCCCGTCAGTGCCTTTTCACGGCGGCTTCGGTTTGCTCAACCTGCACGGGATTCCGAAGCCAACTTATCGTGCATTTGAACTCCTTCATAGTATAGGCACCGAGCAACTGCTGGTAGATGGACTGCACGAAACTGTTGACTGCTCTGTGATACGAAATAATTCGACGGTGACGGTTCTGCTCACCAATCACACCACACCAGGACACTCCATCGAGACTGAGCACATTGAGTTGAGATTGGATAACGCTGCCCAGCCACACGAAGCCCATATCCAACGCGTTGATGCTGAGCATGCGAATCCGAAACTTTTATGGCAGGAGATGGGCCAACCCGACTATTTGTCTGAGAAGGATGTCGAGCAACTTCAAGAAGCATCGCTTCTCATCAAAGAACGACAGTCTTTGACCTATGAAGACGGCGGAATCTTCCTGAAAACAGACTTACCGCCACACGCTGTCGCGGCAATAACAATATCATTTGCGCCGGAGCAAACTTAGAGATCAAAGATGAAAGTACTGGAACCATCACTAACCGACGAGGATCTCGCACGACTCGAACGCGATACCTTCAAATACTTTGCCAGCGAGATGAATCAGGAGAATGGACTCTTCCCTGACAATACTCGTCGGGGAGCGCCGAGTTCGATTGCGGTAGCGGGGTTCGCGCTTACTGCTTATCCGGTTGGCGTCGAGCGAGGGTACATAAGCCGCGCGGAAGCTATCAAGCGTTCCTTGATCACTCTACGCTTTTTCCATGACGGACCTCAGGGAACCGGGCCTGATGCGATTGGTTATAAAGGTTTCTACTATCACTTCCTCGACATGAAGACAGGCAGGCGGGTCTGGAAATCGGAAGTCTCAACGATTGATACGACTTACCTTCTTGCCGGAGCACTCGCCGTCTCGATGTATTTCAACGGCGATACAAAAGATGAACGCGAAATTCGTCAACTTACAGAAGCACTATATTCGCGCGCCGATTGGCATTGGGCGCAGAATGGCGGTCTCACAGTCACGCATGGATGGAAACCGGAGACGGGATTCATCAAGTATCGTTGGACCGGATTCAGCGAAGCCTTGATTCTGTATGTTCTTGGCCTTGCATCTCCTACTTTTCCGCTTCCCGAGGAGAGTTATCGCGCATGGACTCGGACCTACAAATGGAAGAAGCTCTATGGACATGAGTTTCTCTATGCTGGACCGTTATTTATTCACCAACTATCACACATGTGGATAGATTTCCGCCGCATCCAGGACGAGTACATGAGTGGGAAGGCCATTGATTATTTTGAAAATAGCCGCCGCGCAGTTTATGTGCAGCAGGCCTATGCGATACGTAATTCCAAAAAGTTAGCAGGCTATGATCGTTATACCTGGGGGATCACGGCGAGCGATGGTCCCGGTCCCGCTGTCCGCCGTATCAATGGTAGGACGTTACGCTTCTACGACTACGTTGCACGCGAAATTCCGTATGGTCCGGACGACGGCACACTTGCTCCCTGGGCGATTGCAGCCTCTTTGCCATTTGCTCCGGAAGTCGTTCTGCCATCCCTCAAACGCATCAACCAGAATTATCCGGAGATGACAAGCAAATACGGGTTCAAGTGCAGCTATAACCCCACGTTTACTGCAGGCAATCGCAAACAGAAAGGCTGGGTTTCTCAGGGGTACTATGGTCTAGACCAGGGTCCGATTGTGATGATGATCGAAAACTATCGTTCGGGTTTGGTCTGGCGCCTGATGAGGCAATGTCCATACATCATAAAAGGTCTGCGACGCGCCGGATTTCAAGGCGGCTGGTTAGGGCCTGGGAAGTGATTACGTCACGCATCGGAGGTCAAGGAAGTTTGTAATGGAAGAAGATCTGTTCTCGACGCGCTATCCGAATTACAACGTTCTCGACAAATGGTCGTCGCCTGACTGGGACGACCAGACGCGCGAGGTTGTGCGCAGGCGTTTAGAAGAAGTCCCGTCGATCCGCTTCTTCACTGACGATGAGGCGCTCACGCTCGCGGCGGTCGCCGAAAGAATCGTCCCGCAACCTG
>JBPCLZ010000139.1:0-4207 GCA_051002775.1 Pyrinomonadaceae bacterium
CCTGACGGCCTAATCGCTCAGGCACATCCTGACTACGAACATCGACCCGGCCAGATTGATATGGCGCGGGCGGTGATGCGCGCGTTTGAGGAGCGACGCCACCTCATCGTTGAAGCGGGAACTGGCACCGGGAAGACGCTGGCGTATCTGGTTCCGGCAGTTGCTGCAGCACTCGGCGGACGCGGTCGCGTGATCATCTCAACCGGCACGAAGAATCTTCAGGAACAGTTAATGGGGAAGGACATTCCTTTTCTTCAGCGCGTGCTGCCAAAGAGTTTTGACGCCGCGTATATGAAAGGAAGGAATAACTACGTCTGCCTGCACCGGTTGGGGCGGGCCGAAGGTTCACCGGTGCTCGACGGCCTCGATGAAGTTGATTACTTCGATGAAGTGGGTCATTGGGCCAAGTCCTCAGAAACAGGCGACCGCGCGGAGTTATCCAACCTGCCAGAGTCCCTCTCTTTCTGGCGTCATATCGATGCGCGCACGGAAACCTGCCTGGGCCAGAAGTGCGTTGACTTTAATCCCTGTTTCATCACGCGCATGCGCGAGCGCGCGCAAAACGCCGACATCGTAGTTGTCAATCATCATCTGTTCTTTGCTGATCTGGCCCTGCGCAACAGCATGTACGGCAGCGTGCTGCCCGATTATTCCGCAGTCATCCTCGACGAAGCACACCTGATTGAAGACGTGGCCTCAGAATACTTCGGTTCGCAAGTTTCCACTTATCAGATTGACGACCTTATTCGCGATGTCGGCAATGTGCCGTATGGGGACGCGGATGCGGATCGTGAAATAACCAAGACTTCAGCACGCGTAATGCGTTTCGCTGACAACTTCTGGATGGGCTTTCGCGATGGCCGTGGCGACGAAGGACGATATTCGATTATTCCCGGCACTTTCGCCACGCGTGATCTAGAGGGCGAAATGCAGCCGACGCCGCTGGGCGACCTTTACGTTTCGCTTGATGGTGCACTCACAAGATTGGAAACGACACTGGATGCGCTGAAAGAGAAACCAGCGGAAGTTGAAAACCTCGTGCGACGTATTCGTCAAACACGATTCGATCTCCAGTTCATTGTTACCGGCGCAGACAGGAAGTTTGTTTACTGGCTTGAGCGGCGCGGCCGGGGAATTTTCCTGCGTGCCTCGCCGATTGATGTTTCAGGAATCCTAGAAGACAAACTGTTCGACAAGATCGATACGGTTGTGTTGACGTCCGCAACACTTTCCAGCGCCGGGAACTTTTCGTTTATTCGCGAGCGGCTCGGCCTCGATACTGCTGATGATTTGATCGCCGAATCATCTTTCGATTATCCCAGCCAGGCGCTTTTGTATTTGCCAGCCAAGATGCCCGACCCGCGTTCGCACGAATGGGCCGGGGCTGCTGCTGAAGAAGTGATCAAGATTGTAACGGCGAGTCAGGGACGAGCGTTTGTGTTGTCAACCAGTCTGGCAGGTATGCAATCGCTTTACGATCTGGCGAAGCCTGAGCTTGATTATCCGTGCCTGTTGCAGGGAAGTGCGTCAAAAGGACGTTTGTTGGAGAGGTTTCGCCAGACCCCGAATGCAGTACTGTTTGCGACCTCGAGTTTTTGGCAAGGCGTCGACGTGCGCGGCGAGCAATTGTCATGTGTGATCATCGACAAGCTCCCCTTCGCTGTGCCTACCGATCCGATCGTGGCGGCGCGACAGCGTTACATAGAAGACGAAGGCGGCTCGAGTTTCTTCGAATACAGCGTGCCGCAGGCGATTATCAGTTTGAAGCAGGGACTGGGACGGCTCATACGTAGCACCACCGATCACGGCATATTGGCAGTGCTCGATCCACGTCTGAAAACCAAGAGCTATGGCAGATTGTTTTTGAAGAGCCTGCCGCAGTGTCGCGTTACCAGCGACATTGCGGACATCGCAAGCATGTTCGAACCGCAGTCGAACATCCAAGCTGCGATCGCTTTGCCGTAAAGGTCAGAGGTCAGCTCATCCGGCGGCGAAGCCGAACCTGACGTGGCCTCATAACATCTAAGGAGTTCTTCTTAGGAAAACAGTTTTATTAACATTGGCTATTAAGGGGCCTCGAACTTTCAGGACTTTGGACTTTGGACTTTGGACATTAGACTGGGACTATGCCGGGACTATTCGAAGTAATGATTGAGCGCAACTTCTCGAGCGCGCATCAACTGCGTGGCTATAAAGGGAAGTGTGAAAACCTGCACGGCCACAACTACAAGATCGAAATCTATGCGCGCGGGCGCGAGCTGGACAACATCGGTTTGTTGGTTGATTTTGTGGAATTGAAAGCAGCCGCTGATGAAGTGGTCCAATACTTGGATCATCGCAACATCAATGAGCTTGATCCGTTCGTTGAGCTTCAACCATCCGCAGAAAACCTGGCGAAATACGTTTTGGAGCGGGTCGCTTCAAAGGTTGGTGACCAGCGCGTTCAGATTTACAAAGTGCGATGTTTTGAGACGCCTACAAGCGTCGCGACGTACGAAGTCCAGTAGGCAGAAGGCAGTTGGCAGTAGGCAGAAAGAAAAGCAAAGTTGAGGGTGAGGTTCAAGCTGGAGAAGCTCATGGTTGGGAAGGGCGGTTTACCCCGCTCGTTGAATGCCACTCCATCTGAGCGGGGGCAAGCCACCCTTCCCAACCATGAGACAATCAGACTTGACCGCTTCATTTGCAGCAGCCAGCAGGCAGTAGGCAGAAAGAAAGGCAAAGTTGCTCGGGCTTTCTGCATACTGCCTTCTGCTTTTCACGCTTCAGGGAAAGTCTCGCTTTTGTAATCGAGAGGTCGTTCCGGTTTCAAGTGCAGATTTCAAGCCGACACCAGGGCGGCCACGTCAATGTTGTACTTTCTTATTTTGCTGTAGAGCCGTGGGCGATAGATGCCCAGCAGGTTAGCCGCGGCCTGCTTGTTTCCGCCGGTGCGTTGCAATGTCTTCTCGATCACGAGGCGCTCGATGTCTTCGAGCGTCATGTTTGGCGGCACGTCCCAGCCGGCGCCCGCCGGCGATCCTTCCGGCACCGAGCCATTATCAAATGGCAGATCAATGGGCTCAATCCGATTTGCTTTTGCAAGCAACACCGCTCGTTCGATCACATTTTGCAGTTCGCGGACATTTCCCGGCCATGTATGCGAAAACAAGCGTTGATAAGCAGCCTGTGAAACGCCGCCAATCGCGCGGTCGTATTTCTGCGCATACATTTGCAGGAAGTGTTCGGTGAGCAACTGTATGTCGTCGCTTCGCTCGCGCAAAGGCGGCACATGGATGGTGATCGTCGAGATGCGATAAAAGAGGTCGTCGCGCAAAAGTCCATCACGAATGGCGTCAGCAGGCGGGCGATTGGTTGAGGAGATCAAGCGGAAATCAACGGCGTAAGTCTTTTCCGAACCAATCTTTCTATAACTGCGCTCCTGCAATACACGAAGAAGTTTGGGCTGAAGTTCAACCGGCATTTCTGCGATCTCATCCAGCATTAACGAGCCTCCCGCCGCATGCTGGACCAGGCCTTCCTTGTCGGCATGCGCTCCCGTGAACGCGCCTTTTGTATGGCCAAACAGTTCAGACTCAATTAGTTCCTTTGGCAGCGCAGCGCAGTTAACTTTGATGAACGGCTTGCGCGCTCGCAACGAATTGTAATGGATGGCGTTGGCGATTAATTCCTTGCCGGTACCTGATTCACCGACGATCAAAACGTTAGCGTCCGACTTCGCAACCGACTCGATGGTTTCATAGATTGTTTGCATCGATTTCGCTGCGCCGATGATGTTGAAGTATTCGGCGCGAGTGGAAAGCTGACGTCGCATGTTTGCGTTCTCTGCCAATAACTCACGCTGCTTCAATGCGTTTTCCACTCGCAGATGCAGCTCTTCAAAATCGAAGGGCTTGTCAACGAAATCAAAGGCGCCCGCCTTGGTGGCCTCGACCGCCTTGGCAACTGAGCCGTGGCCGGTGACGACGATCACTTCGGTTGTCGGTCGCGCGTCTTTGATGTGACGCATAACCTCGAGACCGTCGATATCAGGGAGTTGTAGGTCGCAAATTGCTAGGTGATGTCCACCCTGATCAAACAATTCGATAGCTTCCGCGCCTGTGGCTGCCGTATCGACCGAATAACCCTCTTCGGCCAAATTCTGCTTCAACGAGTCCGCCATGCTTGGCTCGTCATCAACTATTAAAATTCGCACTTCCTTCTTATCCAC
>JBPCLZ010000140.1:0-22507 GCA_051002775.1 Pyrinomonadaceae bacterium
TTTGGCGTCCCGTACGGGAGTCGAACCCGTGTCGCCGCCGTGAAAGGGCGGTGTCCTAGGCCACTAGACGAACGGGACGCATGTGGTGAGAAATTGCTGCTGGCCGTAAGCGAATTAACTTACCGTAGGCATTTATTACTGTCAAACCGCTGTCCGATAAAGTTCAGTGTAGGGGTAGCGACGACAAAGCAAAGCTCGAAGGCTGGTGTAGAAGCGGCTGCGATGCAGAACCCCGACAACGTCGAGGTAACGACCCGATGCTACGCGCTCGTCGTGGAAAGTGGTCTCGCTTGAACAAGCCCAGAAGGGAGAACGTACTGTCTCTCTGATTGAACTACGGCCGCTCGTCCACCTGGAATTCATTTTCGCTCCAGGGGAGCGAGATGTTTATAGCTACGAGCGCCCACGAAAGATCTCGCTCCGACAGGAGCGAAACTCGGAAGCGTAACGACATTGACGGCAGCAAAAGCGATTGCGCTCCTACAAAGCTCATAAGGAAGGAAAGAACCGCCAGGCTATAAACATCTCGCCCCGCCGGGGCGAAAGCGGCGAACAGTATTCTGTTGAACTTCCAAGTGGGTTCGTAGCGAAGATAGGCGCTTCGTATCGTGTGACTGGTGTCTCAGTTCGCTTGAAAACAAGGAAAGGTCTGCCAGCACCTGAGGAGGCCAAGTTTGTCCGTAACGGCAAAGCTGAAGTTCAGGTATGGTTGTTTGAGAAGTCCGCCGTGACAATTAATCAGTTGAAGGAACTCGGTTTTGAAGTGGTGCTCGATCCGGAGAGTGCAAAGATGATCATTGGCCGGGTGCCGCTTGAAAAACTTGAGGCGCTTGCGCGATTGAAGTTTGTTCGTTATTTATCGCCGCAAGTTGCTGCTAACTAGTAATTGAGGGCGGGGCGGATCTCAGGCCGCCCCGCACTCACTTGACGGAATTTTCGATTTCTCATCAGCCGCTGGGAGTACCAGGTCAACGGCCGGTCGCCAACAACTTTGTCCGAATGCGGTCGTGCACCTCGCTCATACTCATAAAACGCTCCGCTACAACTTTCCGCAGGCTATAGTCAGTAGTGACACCGTCGGTGGTGAACCACCTTTTCCTTTGTGACGCGGTTGAATCTTGTCGCTCGCGAGGTTTACGAGCGCGCGAGCGAGTGTTGAGCGCGGCGCGGGTGTGACGGGACAAAGCGTTGCGGACGTTCATTGCCTGACCTCCCCAGTCTTCGAACTAATCCCTTAACCGCAAAAAAGAATGGATGTGTTGCGGACCTCAAGAGCAACGGTCGTACCGCCGGCCGCTCGGCCGGCGCCGTGCGGTTTTGTTGGGTTTTCGAAGCTGTTAAAGAATATCGTTCAACAACCCTGCATGAGAATGGATCGCCCAAAGGCTTCATCGGAGCTGGGTTGTGCGAAATCAATTCAGCAGGCGTTAGGCAGGTTCGCCGATATGAGAGCGGAATCAGCCACGGAGCTTAGTTAGATGCGTCGCCTTTCCAGAAGTAATACAGAGCCGTCGAGCTCAACGCTATCCAGGCGAGACCTTCGGCCATCGCGCCCAACACGTCGCTCAGATAATGAGCTCCCAGGTAAACCCGGCTGAACGCAACCAACACAATCAACGTTATGGCCAAAGCGGCAGCAGTTATTCGCAGTGGCCAGTTTTTACTTTTCGCGAATACAAATGCGGTCAGCGTGCCGTAGAAGACAGTTGCGTTCATCGTGTGACCGCTCGGGAAACTGTAAGTGGTAACCATCATAAGCGGTTCGTCGAACTGAGGACGCGCGCGATGGAAAACTAGTTTGAGAATGTTGTTTAGCAGCAAGCCGCCAGAAACCGAAAGCAACAACGCGAGGGCCCAATAGCGTTCACGCCGTCGCCAAAGAAAGAGACTGATCAACACCGCGGCGACGCTGACCACGGGCGAATCGTGCAGCGAAGTGATGATCCACATGGCCTTGGTTAAGGACACTGAACCGTTCGCGTGTAGCCAGTTGCTGAAACGAACGTCGGTGATTGTTAACGGTTGGTTGTTGTAGACATCTTCCCCGATCTTGCCCAGTGCGAGAGTCATAGAGGTAAAGACCAGCAGCCCGGCAATCAGATGAAGAGTGCGAGTACGTTTAGCTGAACTTTCACTGGTCACGGAAGCACTGCCTCAAAAGTTACGACCCATATTGTCGGCTTTGCCGCCTGATGTGAGGCGGTGGCTATGCCCCGCCGTACAGGTGTCTTGGTACGGCAACAAATATCCTTCAGGTTATGGTCGCTCAACAATTTCTTTACTCAACTCGGATCCAACCGTCAGATGTGTGGCTAAAGTGTTCGGTTTCAGCCGAAGCAAACGAACCGAGCTCACGTAACCATTCCAGGCGCTCGATAGCAATGTTGGGGTGCTCGATCCGTATAACATTGAATGAGTTTGCTTCACCGCGTCCGCGATCAGACGTGGCCGTGCCCGCCTGCACAACCAACGCCGAGTGTCCCTTAATTTTGTACCGCTTGGCGCTGTGCGTCGTATGGCTTACGTGGAGATGTCCTGCCAGAAAGATGTCGGCGCCGCAATCTGCCAACCGTTCCATCGCCATCCGCGCGCGTCCCACCAGGTTGCGCTCGTCATGACCTTCAGGAAGGTCGAATGGATGATGGGTAACTACAATCTTGACGACCTCTGGTTCAAAAGCACAGAGACGTTCGCGCATCCAATCAACCTGATCCTTGTTTATGCGCCCGCCTTTAATTGTGAAAGATCGTGCCGTGCTGACACCCAGCACCGCGATCTCGTCATCATGGTGAAAAGGCCGCAAATCATCGGTGATGTAGCGCCGGTATTTGCTCAAGGGCTGCATAAACCGCGCGAATACATTGTGCAGCGGAACATCGTGATTACCCGGAACCACGATCTGCGGCTTGGGCAGCGCGTCGAGAAAAGAGCGCGCTTCCTTAAACTGGTGCGAGCGCGCGCGTTGCGTCAGATCTCCGGAGACCGCTACCAGGTCAGGTGCAATCTCATTGATCGTTTCAATCAATGGACCAACGACCGCCGGATCAACCCGGCCGAAATGAATATCAGAAAGGTGCACTATCGAGCGCATTAACCCTCGCGTTGTATGGTTTGAGAGTTTGCCGGAACTAAAACGCGCAGCTTGCCGGGTAGAACTCGATAATGCAGCGGGGGCTCCATGATCGTTATTTCACCGTCGAGCGCCACGCGTACTCGCCTATGTTTGGTGTCAATCCAAATTTCTCTCGTACACATCGCCAAAAAATCTTTCTCCTGACGCAGCCCACCAAACAGTGCCTTTAGTGCCAGCCGAATCAAGCCGAGACGCCCGGTTCGGTTCGTGAAATAGAGACTCAACTGCCCGGCATCGAGACAGGCACGCCCTCCAATGTTCAGCGTTTCCATTTCGTATTCGTTGTTGCCGATGAAAACGAATGGCGTGCGGGTGGACCACTCCTTTCCTTCAACATCGAGCCGAATGTTGAGAAATGGATAACGTCGCAGGACGGCTATCGCTGCCCAAACGTAGGCAGGCCACTTACCCGAGCCGAGTTGCTGTTGCTTCTCGCGCTCTCGCACGATGCTCGGATAAAGCCCGAGGCTTGAATTGTTAACAAAGATGTGGCCATTAACTTCGCCAAGATCGACGTTTGCCACGTGACCGTCGACAATTGTCCCAACCGCCTCCCCAAGATCAAGTGGAATGTGCAGGTCCTTGGCAAAATGATTCATCGTCCCCAAAGGTAAAACGCCGAGAGACTTTTTTGTATTGAGAAGTTGTGAAGTGACCGAGTTGATTGTGCCGTCGCCACCACCGGCAACAACGACCTCCGCATTGCCAAGCGCAGCCCGTATGGCAAGTTCGTCTATTTCGTGGCCACTTTGCGCCAGCGCAATATGAGCAATCCGACCGTTGCCGCTAAACAGTTCGTTTAAACGCTGTTTGAGCGCGCAATCTGTTCCGGCCCCTGAGCTGGCATTGACGATCACTTCAATCTTCACGGGAGTTTATGGTATTCGAAAAGCATCGCAAAGAAGTAACGGTCGCTTAGCTCACTAAGGAATTCTTTGATAGCGCGGGCTTTGACAAAAAGCTGTCTAGTGCCCAGTCCGCGCAGCGGACGGATGACAATAGCCCAGCGATTCATCGCTGGGACGAAAGGCATTCGCGACGGAGTCCGTGAAACGGACGACTGAAAGTGTTGGTATTGGACATCCCCTTTCAACCGTCCGCTTCACGGACTCCGCTTCCTTTTGCCACTCATCCCAGCAGTGAACTGTTGGGCTATTGTCAGTCGTCCGCTTCGCGGACTGCGCACGGCTGCTTGTGCAATACACGCCTTAAGAATATCTTTCGGCTATACTTCGGGCCTATGAGTAAACCACACCGTAAACAGTTAGATCTCTATTCAATCGCGAAGCAAACATTGATCGACGTGGGTTTTGAACCTGACTTCAACCAGGCGACGCTGCGTGAGGCTCAAGCTGCGAGCGCAAAAGCGCAGGATCTTGCTGCCCAATCCGGCGTTAAAGACTTGCGCGACCTGCTATGGTCGTCAATAGACAATGAGACTTCGCGTGATCTGGATCAGGTGGAATATGCCGAGCGTCTCCCCTCTGGCGACATACGCTTGCTAATAGGTATTGCTGATGTCGACGCCATCGTTTCAAAAGGGTCGGTCATTGATAGACGCGCGGAACAAAACTGCACGTCCGTCTATACCGGCGTGAAGACCTTCGCGATGCTGCCTGAGGAATTGTCAACAGACTTGACGTCCCTGGTCGCGAACGAGGATCGCCGGGCGATTGTGACCGAGATGATCGTAGCTTCCGACGGTACGGTGAAAGTCACGGACATCTATCCAGCCAACTTAAGAAGCCGCGCGAAGCTTTCCTATGACGTCATAGGCGACTGGCTCGATGGCAAAAACGAAACACCGGACGCGGTGAAGTCGGTGCCCGGACTCGAACAGCAGATTAAGTTGCAGCACCAGGTTTCACAAAATCTCGGTGAGTTACGGAAGAAACATGGTGCGATTGAGTTGGACACGATCCAATCTACGCCTGTGGTAGACGACAGCGGCCGCGTAGTCGAGCTTGCAGTTACCGAGCAAAACGCTGCCCGCGATCTGATTGCAAATTTCATGATCGGTGCAAACGTGGCGATGGCAAAGTTTTTGGAAGAGAAAGATGGCCCGTCGTTGCGCCGCGTCGTTCGCACTCCTAAATACTGGCCGCGCATCGTTGAGATCGCGGCTGAAGTTGGAGAGCAGTTGCCGGCGACCCTGGATTCCCGCGCACTGGCTGATTTTCTCGAACGGCGCAAGGCTGCGGATCCAGTTCACTTTCCCGATCTCTCGTTAGCGATCGTTAAGTCACTTGGTCCGGGCGAGTACGAAGTGCAGATGCCGGGCGAGGAGGGCGAAGGGCATTTTGGTCTGGCGGTGGATGACTACACGCACTCAACGGCGCCGAACCGGCGTTACGCTGATCTCGTGACGCAACGATTGGTGAAAGCTGCAATCGCGAACGAGCCGCCGCCCTACGATGGAAATGAATTAAAAGCGATTGCCCAGCGCTGCACCGAACGCGAGGATGCGGCGCGCAAGGTCCAGCGAAAGATGCGCAAAGTTGCAGCGGCGTTGTTGCTGCGCAATCAAATAGGCCAAACGTTTGATGCAATAGTCACCGGCGCATCAGAGAAGGGAACTTATGCGCGCATTCTCAACCCGCCAGTTGACGGCCGCGTGGAGCGAGGGGAGCAGGGGTTGCGCGTTGGCGACAAGACTCGCGTCCGCTTGTTGTCAACAGATCCCGAACGTGGCTTTATCGACTTCGCCCGCGTGTAAGCTGGGACACTAAGCAGTGAGCGGTGCGCGCCGCAAGCAATCTGCTCTGAAAGGAAAAATGAAATCTCTGTCCCCTTTACAGCTCACTGCTTACAGCGCACTGCTTACAGCTCACTGCTTACAGCTCACTGCTCACCGCTTACTATTCTTGACCTCTTCTTCTCTAACTCTATAATGAAGCGCGTGGCGGGGTAGCTCAGGTGGTTAGAGCGTGGGATTCATAATCCCGTCCACGGGTCGACATAACGAATACCTCGTAAATATCAACCAAAAACGTTAGGCAGATTGCAAGCAGAGTTGCTTATATTGGCGCCAAACTCCGAGTGGTTGTTGTGAATTACGTCAAAATTACGTCAAAGCCGATTTGAAGTGTCGACTACGCAGTCCGCTTGTCGGACCACTTTTTGAAGCACGCGTCTCTGTTACGGTTTACGGGTGAGCGTCATCTGGAAAGGCATGAGGTACTGTCCCTCATTGTACTGGCCTGAATTCGCAAACGTCACGGTTAGAGTGGCGATTGATCCAGTGCTTGTACCGCACGTAGTAGAGTCTGGGGTAATCACCCATTTTTCAGGCGATGTCGCAGTAGCGAGGTAGTGATAAACCCTGAAATACACCGTGATACACGGCGTGTTGACTACTGTATCCACCCCGTCGTGAAAACGCATTACATACGTGTAGGTCCCATCGGACAGACCGCCCATGTCTCCTTTGGTCTGCATGTACCATTGGCCACTTGTATCCTGAAAACAGAGTTCTCCTATGGGGCAGATAAATGACGCACTGCTTGAATCAGCCGTCAGGCTGAAGACATGAAGAACATGGAACCGAGCGCCAAAGCGTTGCGGATTGCTTGTCCAAGTTGGCGGGTACAGTCCATCACCGGAATTGAGCTGATTTGAGAAATCAACCCGTGCCACCCCGACTGGTCCAGTCAACGGCATCAAATGGCGAAACTCTCCCCAGAGGAAATCACCGGCCTGCTCCTCGCTTGGGGCGGCGGCGACAAAGCAGCGCTCGACAAGTTGATCCCCCTGGTCTACCAGGAACTGCGGCGGCTGGCGCACCGCCAGATGCGGCGCGAGCGCGCGGGCGAGACTTTTCAAACTACGGCGCTGGTCAACGAGGCGTACCTTCGGCTCGTTGACTATAAGAGAATGCGTCCGCGCGACCGCGCGCATTTCCTCGCCATCGCTGCGCAGGCGATGCGCCGCATCCTGATCGAGCACGCCCGCAGTCGCCGTTCAGCGAAGCGCGGCAGCGGGGCGCAAAAAGTCTCTCTCGACGAAGCGGCGGATGTGTCTAATGAGCGGACCGCCGATTTGGTGGCGCTCGACGAGGCCCTCACGAATCTCGCAGCTATTGACCCGCGCAAGAGTCAATTAGTCGAGTTGAAATATTTCGGCGGGCTGACTATTGAAGAGACCGCAGAGGTGCTCGAAGTTTCAACGCCCACGGTGGAGCGCGACTGGCACCTGGCAAAAATTTGGCTGCATCGGGAAATCTCAAGAACAGTGATGAATCACGAGTGACAAGTTTTTTATTCGCAAATGGCGAATGGTGGTAATGGTTCAGTTTGGGAGTGAGCGCGGTTTCTCATTCACACCTTGCTTCAGCAAGGTGATCGGGCAAGCTCATAAACCGGCAACCGTTTCAACGGTTTTCTACATAAGCCGTTGAAACGGCTTTGCTGGCTCAGTGTCGCCGCGGAGCCACCTCGCTGAAGCAAGGTGTGAATGAGAGTTCAAACTGAGCCACGACCTAAATGGTAATCGTGAATCGTGGGAAAGCAGGTCCCATTCACGATTTACGGTTCACGATTCACTGCTTTTATGACCCCCGAACGCTGGCAACAAATCGAGCACCTACTTCAAGCGGCCCTTGAGCGCGAACCCGCGGAGCGCGCCGCGCTGCTCGAACGCGAGTGCGCCGGCGACACAGATTTGCGCGAAGAGGTGGAGTCGCTGCTCGCATCGGCGCAGCCGGCGCAAGACTTTCTTGAGGCGAATGCGCTGGAAGATGCCGCCGAGTTACTGAAAGACGCCGATTCCGACGGCTCGATGCCCGGGCGCCAAATCGGCCCTTATTCCACCCAGGAAAAACTCGGATCAGGCGGAACGGGAGAAGTCTATCTCGCACACGACAACAGGCTGGGCCGCAGGGTAGCCCTGAAGTTGCTCGATCCCGGTCTCATCGACGACAGCGTTTCGCGCACGCGCTTCCTCAGGGAAGCACGCCTGGCCTCGTCCCTCGACCACCCGAACATCTGCACCATCCACGAAGTAGGGGAGGCCGAGGGTCGCCCTTTCATTGCCATGCAGTACATCGAGGGCAAGACATTGCGCCAGGTGGTCGGGGGGAAACCACTCGCGCTCGATTCGCTTCTTTCGATTAGCCTGCAAGTAGCGGACGCCCTGGACGCAGCTCACACTCAGGGCATTGTTCATCGCGATATCAAAGCCGGAAACATCATCGTCACCCCGCAGGGCCAGGCGAAAGTGCTTGATTTTGGCTTGGCAAAGCTCCTGGAGCGGACGGAAGGAGAGGCGGAGACCCACTTAACCATGACCGGGGCGGTGATGGGCACACCGGCCTCGATGTCGCCCGAGCAAGCGCGCGGCGAACCTGCAGATCACCGCACCGACGTGTTCTCGTTTGGCGGCCTGATGTATGAGATGGCCACCGGACACATTCCATTCAAGGGCAAGTCACGCGCCGATGTGGTCAGCGCGCTTCTCAAAGACCGTCAAACGCCTGCGGCAGAGGAGAACAAAGCGATACCGGCGCGACTCTCGGCGGTGATTGATCGCGCGCTAGCTAAAGAACCGGCTGATCGCTATCAATCGATGCCGGAATTAATCTCGGACTTGAGACAAGTGGTGGCGGATGCGGGAGGATTGGACCAACTCTTCAGTTCGTCGGATGTTCCGCGTGGGCGAGTGCCCCTTGTGTCCCTCCGAAGCGCGCCGGCTTTGACCGTCTTCGGGCATCTGATTACGCGGCGGTCAGCGCTGGCTTTCATAATAATTATTGCCCTGGCTCTGGTGGGTCTTTCATACGTGGTCTACCGTTCTCTGACGCAGTCGTCCCTGCCGATTACAAAAAACAAAGCGCTCCCGCTGGAACCGAAAGAGTCGTTTCAGACACTGGCAGTGTTGCCGTTTAAGCCCCTGGTAGCAGGAAGTCGAGACGAGGCGCTCGAGATGGGAATGGCCGACACGCTGATTAATAAGTTGAGCAGCATGAAGCGGATTATCGTGCGGCCTATTAGCGCCGTGCGCCAGTACAGCAGCCTCGAACAAGACGCCGTCGCCGCTGGACGAGAGCAGGGCGTGGACGTCGTGGTGGAAGGGAGCATACAAAGATCCGGCAACAAGGTACGGGTGACTGTGCGCTTGATGAAAGTCGTAGACAGCAGCCAACTGTGGACCGAATCTTTCGACGAGAAGTTTACGGATATCTTCGCCGTCCAGGACCGCGTCTCTGAAAGAGTGGTAGGACTACTGGCGGTGAAGTTGAATAACACAGAGCAGAAACTGCTGACCAAACGCTATACCGATAACGCCGAAGCCTATGAGCTTTACCTGAAGGGTCGCTTTCACTTGAACCGGTTGACGGACGACGGATTTCAAAAAGGGCGGGCTTATTTTCAACAGGCGATTGATAAAGATCCAAACTACGCGCTGGCCCACGCCGGCTTGGCCGATGCCTACATATCCCTGGGCAACTTCAACGTATCGCGACCCAGGGAGACCTTCCCCAAGGCCAGGCAGGCGGCGTTGACGGCCCTGGAGCTAGACGAAAATCTTGCCGAAGCCCACGTCTCACTGGCAAACGCCATATTCCTTTACGACTGGGAGTGGGAGGGCGCAGAGGACCAGTTCAAGCGCGCCATCGCGCTCAACCCCAGCTATGCGGAGGCTCACCAGATGTATAGCTATTTCCTGTTAGGCAGGGGTCGATTTGAGGAAGCCCTGAAAGAGATGCAGCGAGCTCAGGAGTTAAACCCGCTTTCGATCGCGAACATCCTTGGAGTGGGAGAGGTGCAGCACCTCGCGCGACGGCATGCGGAAGCAATTGCGACATTCCAGAAGGCGCTTGAGATGGATCCAAACTCTGGCTTGGCGAACTGGGCGCTTGGTCGGGCGTACACCGAGAAGGGTATGTTGGACGAGGCCATCGCGGCCTTTCAGAAGTCCATACCGCTGTCAGGGGATAGCCCGGACGAACCGGCGGAGCTCGCGCGCGCCTACGCCCGATCAGGGAGGAAGGCCGAAGCGCGCAAGATCCTGGACGATTTGCTGGAGCAGTCGAAGCGAAAGTACATCGCAGGAAGCGTAATCGCCGCTCTATGGGGAGCCTTGGGAGAGAAAGATGAGGCTTTTGTCTGGTTAGATAAGGCTTACGCCGAGCGCGACTTTATTCTCGTTACGCTGAAGGTCGAACCGATGTTTGATGAGCTGCGGTCTGATCCAAGATTTGCGATTATGCTTAAACGCGTCGGCCTCGAGCCGTGACAACTGCCCGGGATTTAGAAAAACCGCGTTTGTAATAAGAACCACTCGGAGATTATTGCGAGGCTGCAATCCTTCTGGATGCTTCCATAAAGCTGTGCAGATACTCAAGTCTGCCGCCGGCCCCAGGTAGCAGAACAAACTCCGCCGGCGAAGTTTCCCCGGGCGGAGTGAATGCAAAACGATTGAGTCCAACCTTCTCGACCGGCGCTTCGAAGTCTCGACCGAGCCCCTGTTCGACCGTAGTTGGGTAAAACTCTCTGCGAAACAGCTTTCCATCTCTTACCAGCAGCTCAATCCGAAGGGCGCCGTTCACATAAGTACCGACATACTTTTTCATTTCCGCCAGGCTCATGGGCAGCGCCTGCTTGCGCGTTTCCGGCGTTTTGGTCTTGAGCGGCAGGGAAAGCTCGAGAGCTTTTTCCAAAGACTTGCTCAGAATTGTACCGGTGCGGTTGGCTAAGATAATGACGGCAACCCGATGCTCCGGCGCCATCACTATGAAAGAACCGAATCCGGGAATAGCGCCTCCATGATGGAACAAGCGCGCGCCGCGATACTCCACGATGAAAAGTCCATGGCCGTAACTGGCGCCTTCAAACATTCGCGGAGGCATGTTCCAACTGAACGGCACGTCTATGTATGGTGATGAGAGCGTAGCAATGAGCGAGGGCGACAGAACTTGTTTCCCGTCGAGGCGGCCGCCGTTCATGAAGGCTATGGTGAAGCGCGCTAGATCGAATACGTTGGTATAGGCATAGCCTGCGGGCCAATCGGGGACATTATTGACAAAGGGCCTGACGATCGTCGCCTGAGCGGTACCGTTTGCTTCATGTCCCTGCGACAGAGGAAACGTCATGGCCATCGCCGGGCGATAGGTAGTATGCGTCATTCCTAACGGTTTGAAGAGCCTCTCCTCCATCGCGTCAGCATATGGTTTACCGGTAAGCTCCTGGATGAGATAGCCCGCGATGATGTAGCTGGGATTGGAGTAAGAGAAGATTTTGCCCGGCTCCGCGAAGACGACGTCGCCCTTGTAGGCGCGAACTTGTGACGCGAGCGCCGACTCATCCTGGGCGCAGCAGGTGCGTGCGTAATCAATAACGCCGGCCGAGTGGCTAAGCAATTGATGAGCGGTCAGCAGCGAAAGTTCCTGGTCCAATCCTTTTACGGATTTTCCCAGTGGCTCATCGAGCACGATCTTTCCCTCTTCTGATAAAGAGACGAGCGCCGTCGCAGTCAGCATTTTCGTTATCGAGCCAATGCGAAAGAGCATGTCTGGGGTGACGGGAGCACCGGTCTCGACGTTTGAAACGCCAAACCCCTTGGCGTAAACGACGCGGTCGTGGCTTACGATCGCCACGGCAGCACCGGGCGTCCCGGTTTCCTTCAACTCGTCCAATACAACTCGCTCCAATTCGCGGTAATCGTTCGTTGGCTGCTGAGCTAGAGCTGGCCCTACCCTCAACATCAGCATAAGGAGGATTGCAATGAGTACGGGAAGTTGTTTGAGCATCTGTTTTTACCTGGGCGAGTCTTCGGACCGCACCTGAAGGTCAGCAATCTTGTTGTCCGGGGTTAGTTTGACCCTAAAGAACAAAGTTCCTTTTATGTCGTTCAGCGCATATTGATAAATCCGCAAGCCCTCCTCTTCCCGGCGCTCAATCAAGGCGCTTGTATAAATGAGTGCAATTGGCAGGGACAATGAATTCAGGTTCGCGCCGATTTGTTTGGCCTGGTTCGGAAAGATCTTAGCCCGCGCTTCAGGTGTGAACAAGGTCGGGTCAGTCGTGCCTTTGGAAAAACTCAGTAAAGTTCGCCTGACCAATCTGGTTACCGTTGGTTCATTGTCTGCGATCGGTTGCATCGCGGGAATGGCGAACTCCGGATAAAACAAAGCTATAAGTCCGCGAGCAAATTCGAAGTCTCTGGTTTCCCACGAATTGGCCATAAAAATAATCGTCAACTTCTCGTCGGGAAAGCGGACGATGAATGATTTGAAACCTTGCCAGGCGCCGCCATGAAAAACGACGCGGTGATTGTGGATCTCTTCGGTGTGCCAGCCAAATCCGTAACCCTTTCTAGTGCCGTCATCCAGTCTTACAGGGGACCACATTTGGGCCAGACTAGATTGCTTCAGTACCTTGTTGGTGTAGAGGGCAGCATCCCACTTTGCCAGATCCAAAACCGTGAGATAGAGACAGCCATCGGCCGTTGTATTGGTTGACTGCGAAACCCATTCCTGATTCTTCAGCTCCCCCTTAACCAAACGATAACCAGCGGCGCGGTTCGGCACGATGTCTGATTCAGAGATCACCCTGGCCGTTGTCATGTTGAGCGGCTTGAAGACGCGCTCGGCCAGGAAGTCGCCGTAAAACTTGCCGGTTATTTTCCCGATCAGGATACCCAGAACTACGTAATCCAGATTGCTGTAATCCCATTTCGCCCCCGGTTGATAGGCCAGCGGGATCGACTTAATTATGCCGAGATATTCCTCCTCGGTGAAATCGCGTCGCAAATCAAAGTCAGGTGGATAGTCTGCCATGCCGGAAGTGTGAGTGAGCAGATGGCGCACGGTGATATGCTGCCAGCTTTCGGGCGCGTCCGTGAAGTACTTGATAATCTTATCGTCGAGCGAGAGCCTTCCTTCCTCCACCAGGATCATTATTGCCGTCGCCGTGAACTGCTTACCAATCGAACCGGACTGAAAAATCGTTTCGGGTTTTACCGGAACCTGGTGCTCGACATTACTGAAACCATAGCCCTTGACGATGACAGGCCGTCCGTCCCTGATTATGGCGAGTGAAAGTCCGGGGATGCGTTGCCGGCGCATCTCGGTATTGATGAATTCGTCAACCTTGGCTGTGATTTCCGATTGGGCAGGGCAGGGTATGCCGAGCAGGAGAGCGACCAATGCCCCTGCGAAGAACCAATTTCTGAAAGTGATCATTTAGGACTCCTCTTCTCGTGCGCCGGTTCAAATGCTGACTGAAACCTGACGAAATCAGACTTGGGAGAACCGATTGCGTCAGCACGCCAAAACGCTTCTATCCTTAAAGGCGAAAGCCGAAGCGAGATCCCATCATGCGCTCGATTTTTTTGATCGAACGTGAGCGAGGTCCCAGTACATAGTCGCTGGGTTCAACTCAGAAAGGGTACGCAGGAATGTTTGACGAGTTGGGGATTCAAACCCGGTCACCGCCTCGGCCGTTGTGACCGAGCTGATTGCGACGTACGAGTAGTAAGCCATCACGCGTCTCCATGAAATGCAGCTCACCGCTTTCGATTCGCCGGTAGATGGCTCGTGGCGTTGTGTTGAGAGCGGCGGACGCGCAATCAGCAAAGAAGAATTGATGGAAGCACCTGGGCGGACCAGATTGGACGCCAACCTGACCGTGACAATGTCGACCCTGCGTAAAGCGCTCGGCGAGAAGGCGGGCGACCATCGCGCCATCGTGACGATACCGGGTAGGGGTTATCGTTTTGTTGCCGAACTACAGCCGAGGGAGGTTTTGATTGTTGAGCAGCACACTATTTCCGAACTGGTGATTGAAGACGGGCCAGACAGCGCGAACAACGAAAGCTGCGCCAAGATTTTGCTGAGGTGCTGATTATGAGATTGCTTTTAGTATTTGATTTTAAGATACCAAATTGGCATCTCAGGTGTTTGGTTAGTTAAAAGCCAAGTGGCCAATATGTGAACAAAAATAACTGCACGTGACGGGTACGCGATGGTAAGAAATAGGAAAGAACAGGAAAACCCTTAAAATCTCTTGGTGGCTGCAACTTTCGAAAAGGCAATTACTTCCGCTTTTGCCGAGAGTCCGGTTCGCAATGCGGAGGTCAGGAGTTCGACCCTCCTCTGCTCCACCAAAAGAATCAGGTCAGTAGATTAGGGCTACCGTCATGGTAGCCTTAATTGTTTCAAGACCTTACTGCGAACGCGGCGCTCCGCCAAACTGAGCTACTGCCCCACTCGATTCGGGTAGCTGCCCCTGCGCGGGTCGCTTTCACGGGTCGCTTTCACTCCAAAGACTCACTAAGGCGACAGGTTAATGTTTTGAGCCACTGCCGCTATAAGCATGGGCGACTCGCCAATTTAGGTTTGTTGCCCTATGGGACTCTGATGATCGGCCGTAGGGTTGCACGGTTGCAGCCTTTGCGCCAAGCTAAGGCGCTCCCCCATCTCACATCATTAAGTCCCCCGCATAGAACAACACCCACGGCTGCAGGTGCTTCCTTTCGAGTAGCACACACGCTGATGGCTTGGTGTGGCGAGAAATGTTGACATCTACAGAGTCTGGCCGGTACCTTCCTGCCATCCGTTCACGTCGTTGGCTGACCTATTCCTCAGCCAGCCTCGCAATTTGCTCATGTAAATAGTTGAGTTTGTGGCTATGACTCTCCCGATCATGAACTACACGCATATCCAACTTCTCCCCATTAACACGCTCGACCGAAATTTGCAGATCATCGCCCGGGCCGGTACGGACAACAACTGTCTCAATCTATTAACAGGGTTCTAATTAATCATGGAAGCGAAGAAAAGCGAATCAAGTATAACAATAAACGTTGGTCAGATCGTAAAAAATCTAATCCCGTCCGAACCTGTCACGATCAATCAAATTCAAGGTCTCGGCAGAATGGTCTCCGTCAGTTTACACGGGGGTCAATTCAAACGTCTCAAGTAACAAGGTCATCCCGCGAGATGAATTCGAGCGGTTGGAGGTTCTGACCTCGCAGGGGATTTTCAACTTCACCGGCGACCCGACGAAATTCTCCCTGTTCGCCGAGGCCGAAAGGATCAACTCGGCTTACCAGTTCGACCCGCTCTTCGCCGTCAATTGCAGTATCGTTGATCCACTACCGCACCAGGTCGAAGCCGTCTATAAATTCCTGCTGCCGCTACCAAAGATTCGCTTCCTTCTGGCGGATATACCGCGCTCGGAAACATCCTGCATATTTACGATTATGATTTCGCCGGAGCGGAGCGCGAACACCTTCGCGCAATCGAACTAAATCCGAATTATTCGACGGCGTATCATTTTTACGGCATTATGGTTTCCTATCTTGGCAGGCACGAAGAATCTCTTGCTCAATTGGAGCGAGCGTTAGAGATTGACCCGTTTTCGCTCAACATCACTCGCGCATACGGTGAAAGGTTGATTTTCGCCCGCCGATATGACGACGCAATCACGCAACTGAGAAAGACTCTCGAACTGGATGCTGATTCTGAGTTGGCGCATTTTAGTCTCGCCATCGCTTACCAGATGAAAGGCAACTACGCGGAAGCAGTTGAGGAATATGCCAAATATCAAGAACAAATCGGCGAGCCGCAAACGGCGGCGATAATGCGAGAAAGTTACTCCAAGAGCGGTTGGCAGGGGTTTTTGCGAATGATAACGGAAAAGCGCATCCGATTTAATTCTCCGTTGGACAACCTGGCGACATTTTACGCGGCGCTTGGCGAAAAAGATAAAGCCTTTGCCGAATTGAATAAGTCTTACGAGAACCGCGAAAATATTATGAGTCAGCTCAAAGTTGACCCGCGCCTCGACCCGTTGCGCTCAGACCCGCGCTTCGCAGACCTCGTGCGCCGCGTCGGGCTCCCTCAGTAATTATGAAGCGTTGCCCACAATGTAACCGAGCCGAGAACGACGACGCGCTCACCTTCTGTCGCGTTGACGGGACGCCGCTTATCCGCGAGTCCGGGTCTATAGAAGACGGCGCAGGCACGCTGAAGCTCGGCTCCGCGCCTGCGGCGGGAGAGCCGGAGACGCGCATCCTGCCGCAAGCTGGAGCAGCTTCCCCGACCGACGAAACTCTCAGCAGACCCACCGCTCCGACAACCGTATTGGACGCTCAACGAGTTTCCGGCGGCACACAGGAGCTGAGTAAGCCGAAGTCTCGTAAGGGAGTCGTAATTGCTGCAACCGCACTTATCGTCGTCGCTCTCGCTGCCTCCGCTTATCTCTATTTGTCACGCGGTAAGAACGACACGTCAATCGAATCCATCGCCGTGTTGCCGTTTGAAAATCAGAATCTGGAGACCGAATATCTTTCCGATGGCTTGACCGAGAGCGTCATCAATAATTTGACTCGACTTCCGAATTTGCGCGTCATTAGCCGAAACTCCGTTTTCCGTTACAAAGGCAAAGAGACAGACCCGACGACGGTTGGGCGTGAGTTAGACGTGCGTTCCGTTTTGACGGGCAGAGTCGTGCAGCGCGGCGATAGTTTGATTATCAGCGCAGAATTGACGGATTTGCGGGATAACAAACAAATTTGGGGACAGCAATACAATCGTAAAGTAACTGACGCATTTGCCTTGCAGCAGGAAATCTCGCGCGATATTTCCGAAACGTTGCGCTCAAAGCTGACGGGCGAGGAGCAGCAGCGACTTGCAAAACGTGAAACCGTCAGCTCCGAAGCCTATCAGCTTTACTTAAAAGGGCGCTACCACTGGAACAAGCGAGAGGATAAGGAAATTATCAAAGCACTCGAATACTTTCAGCAGGCGATAGATAAAGACCCGACGTATGCGCTGGCTTATGTCGGGGTCGCCGAATCTTATCTACTAGGCAAAGACAGACGGGAAAATTTGCCAAAAGCAAGGGCAGCCGCGCAAAAGGCACTGGAGATTGATGAGACACTCGGCGAGGCTCATGCTACGCTGGCAACTTCCAAACACTGGGACGATTGGGACTGGGCAAGTGCTGAGAGGGAATACAAACGCGCCATCGAGTTAAGCCCGAACTACGCGACAGCACATCATTGGTATGCTGAGTCTCTTTCGGCTGTTGGACGGTTTGACGAAAGTTTCGCAGAGTATAAACGTGCATTAGAACTTGACCCGCTCTCGCTGGCCATCAGCACGGATTTAGGATTGGCGTATTACCTCTCACGCCAGTATGACCGCGCAATTGAGCATCTTAAAAAGTTAAGAGAGACAGACCCAAACTATGTGCGAACACATTTTTATCTTGCAAGAGTTTATGAACAGAAGGGAATGTTTGAAGAGGCAATTTCGGAATATGAAAAGGGTTTCATTCTGGAGGGAGATAATCCAAACGATGTTGCTAAAGACATCGCATCACTAAGAAGTTCTTTCAAAGTCGGTGGCGCGAAAGGCTATTGGCAAAAGATACTCGACAGAACAATAGAGGGGCAAGAGAGAGGTGATTTCGATGGAAAATTCCTCTTTACACGAGTCAAACAATTACCTTTAGATATAGCAAAACTGTATGCTCACCTTGGCGAGCGAGATGAGGCGTTTCGGTGGCTGGAAAAAGCATATCAAGAGCGAAACGGGGAGTTAGCTGAGCTTAAAGTCGCGCCGGAATGGGATAACCTGCGCTCAGACCCGCGCTTTACAGATTTGATGCGCCGCGTCGGACTGCCACAGTAAAGCGGTCTAAGAATTATGGATTTTCAGGAGAATACAAAATTAGGACGCTACGAGATTCGCAAAAAAATAGGCGCGGGCGGAATGGGAGAAGTTTATCTGGCAACCGACAACCAGCTTGAGCGAAATATTGCACTGAAAGTTTTGCCCGCCGAATTTTGTTGTGATGCCGAAAGAGTCCGCCGTTTCAAACAAGAAGCCCGCGCCGCATCCGCGCTTAATCATCCGAATATCATTACAATTCACGAAATCGGCGAAGTAGAAGACCGTCTGTTTATTGCCACCGAATTTATTGAAGGCGAAACCTTGCGCGAAAAAATCCGCAAAAATGATTTGAGCGTTTACGAATCAGTAAGAATTGCCGAGCAAATTGCGGCAGGTCTATCCGTCGCACACCAAGATCACATCATTCACCGCGACATTAAACCCGAAAACATAATGATTCGCTCCGATGGTTACGCGAAGATTCTCGATTTCGGATTGGCTAAACTCGTTGATAAAACAACGGAAATGCTCGACGCCGAAGCAGAGACACGAGCACAGGTTAATACACGACCCGGAATGGTAATGGGAAGCGTGAGCTATATGTCGCCCGAACAAGCTCGCGGCAGAAAAATTGACGGAAGAACAGATATTTGGAGTCTCGGCGTGGTGCTTTATGAAATGCTCACAGGAAAAAATCCGTTTGTGGGCGAAACCGTCAGCGATTCTTTGGCGGCTTTGATTCACGTCGAGCCTAAACCGCTCGATGTAAATCGGCCAGTTGATTTGCAGCGGATTGTCAGAAAGACATTGCAAAAGGACACCGACAAACGGTATCAAACTGTAAAAGATTTGCTGATTGATTTGGAAGACGCTGCGGAAGAATTGAAGTTTCAAAACAAGTTGGAACGCACGGGCGCGCCCAACCGAGAAGAAACAAAGACGCAAATTCTTAACGCGACAACAACAGACGTAGCGCACACGACTTCAAGCGCAGAATATGTCGCAAGCGAAATCAAGCGGCATAAATCTGCTTCTATGGTCGGGCTTGCAATTTTGCTGTTGGCAATTAGCGGATTAGGTTATTGGTTTTTTGCTAATCGCTCGGCAAGCATTTCGCAAATCGAATCAATTGCCGTAATGCCTTTTGTCAATGAAGGCGGAAATGCGGATGTCGAATATCTGTCGGATGGAATGACTGAGACGCTCATCAACAGTTTATCTCAACTTCCCAAACTTTCCGTCAAGGCGCGAAGCAGCGTGTTTCGCTATAAAGGCAAAGATGTTAGTCCGCAGACTGTCGGCAATGAATTAACCGTGCAAGCCGTCTTGAACGGACGAGTCGTGCAGCGCGGCGATAATTTAACTCTCAGTTTGGAATTGGTTGATGCGCGAACAGGCAATCAAATTTGGGGTGAGCAATACAACCGTAAACAAACAGACCTTGTGGCATTGCAAAGCGAGATTGCGCGAGATGTTTCACAGAAGTTGCGAACAAGATTATCTGGCGCAGAAGAGCAGCAAGTAGCGAAAACCTATACCGCAAATCCAGAAGCCTATCAACTCTACTTGCAAGGTCTTTATCATTGGCACAAGCGCACGCCTGAAGACATCCGTAAAAGCATCGCGCTTTTCCGGCAGGCAACTGAAAAAGACTCGTCATACGCGCAAGCTTACGCTGGCTTGGCTTTAGCCTACAGCATCCTTCCTTTCAACAGCACTATGACGCAGCAGCAGATAAAAGAGAATAGAATAAAAGAGCGTGCCGCATTAAGTAAGGTTCAAGAGTTGGATGATTCGCTGCCTGAAGTACACCTTGAGTTAGCCGCTTTCAAGGAAGCAAATGATTGGGATTTCGCCGCCGCCGAAGCCGAGTATAAGCGAGCTATCGAATTGAATCCTAATTACGCGACTGCGCGGCAGTGGTATTCGGAGTTTCTTTCATTTATGGGACGACACGAAGAAGCCTTTGCCCAGATAAACAAAGCGCATGGAATTGACCCGTTTTCACGCGCCGTCAACGCCAATATCGGTTTACGATTTTACGAGGCGCGTCGTTTCGACGAAGCTATCGCGCAATACAAAAAAGTAATCGAGATGGAGCCGAACTATCCAATTGTTCACGCCTTTCTCGCAGGCGCTTACGAAGCAAAAGGTATGTATCAAGAGGCGATTGCGGAACGTCGTATTGCGGGCATCCTGTTGGAAGAAGAGTCCGCCGAAAGCTCGGAACGCAAAGCCGCCGCTTTCACGCAGGCACTTAAAACTGGCGGAGCGCAAGGTTACTGGCGAAAGCATCTTGAGTTAAGTTTGAAGGAGTATGAACAAGGATACGAGACGGCTTTTGGCATCGCCGTAAATTATGCACGACTTGGCGACAGAGACCTTGCTTTTGAGTGGCTGGAAAAGTCCTTCGCCACTCACGAAGAAGGTTTGGTTAGCATCAAAACCGAATCTGCTTTCGATGCGTTAAGCCCAGACCCGCGCTTCTCTGACCTCGTGCGCCGCATCGGACTCCCGCAGTAAGCCGAAACGAGGTGAATGTTCGCAATCTATAGCCATTGTTGACGCAATATTCCCTTGCACTCTGCACGCCGATTAACCGAACAGGCGCGGGAACAGTCTCTTAAGAAGATTACCGCGCCTGTTTCTTTTTAGTTAATCAATTCCGTCTCGTTTGTTGCTTGTGCTTCGCCAGCTTGTCTCTGAAACGCTTCTAGTATTGCCGCCGCCTGCGCTGTCGTTTCAGCGTCAGCAGATAAGTAACGGTAAGTTGTTTGCGGCTGTGAGTGACCGAGTATGCGCCCGACCATCTGTAAGGGCATCTGTCCCTTAACGAGTCGCGTTGCCGCCGTGTGACGTAAGCTATGAAGTGTTAAGCCGTCAACACCGCCGTGCTTGATGCCAGCTATTTGACACGCGGAAGCGAAAGACTTGCGGACGTTATCAGTAATGCCGAAGACACACCTGTTTAAATCCTTTGAGGATACTTCCCACAGCGCGACGAACTCTTTATAAATTCTTTCCGTCATCATCACCTGTCGGGTCTTCAATGTCTTTGTCGTCATGCCTTCGATGGTGACGATGCGAGAGTTGAAACAGACTGACCGCCAGCATAGCTTCAGGGCTTCTGATTTACGGCAGCCCGTGTCGACAAGAAAAACAAGAAGCGGCTTCAGCGGTTTCCTGTACGGGTGCGAGTCGCAGGCTTCGAGTAATCTCGCTTCTTCGGTAAGGGTTAAGATTCTCTCTCTGCGTCGTTCAGCCGAAATGATTAATAAAGGGTCGCCGCAATGAAACGGATTCTTTAGAATCCATCCTTGTTGCAAGGCGACATTGAAGATGCGCCGCAGTACCGCCGCTTCCCTGTTCCAGCTTGCGGTTGTCCGCTGCCGCTGATACTGGGTTAGGGTTTTGAACCTCTTATCGCGGTAGCTGATTAAATTCCCGTAGGTGATTTCGCGTAGTTTCGTTCTGCCGAAGAAATCGCGGAAGTGCTTTAGCAGTTGCCTGGGCCGTGCAACGTCACGAAAGCCAGAGACTTTCTGACCGCCCACGTAAACAGCTTCGTGCAGGTATATTTTCTCGTAGTAATTGGCAAGGTCGTTGAAGGTCAGTTGATTGAAGTCAACTACCTTACTTCCTTCATCATCTATCTGCCGAAGCAGAATTTTCAGCTTAGCTTCGGCATCAGATTTTGATTTAGCTCGTCGCTTGAGGTAACGGCGCCTTCCCTGATCGTCCGTGACGGAGGTTCTGGCAATCCAGCACTGTTCGTTTTGTGCGTAATAGGTAAATCCTTTTCTTTCCCGCATATTTAGCTCCCGTTTTTCGGGTCGCCTTAGCGGGTCGCTTTGGAGTTAAATGACGCAAGTTTTGATGTGCCCTGAAAACGGAATCAACGAATATGCTGTTCAAAATTCACAGAAACATGAACAATGTTCGTTAAGATCGCGTTCGCAATGCGGAGGCCAAGGAGTCTGGATAGTTGTTATAACCAGCGGTCCTTTTATATATGTGGCGCGGACTTTGGTTGAGTGCAGTTGGAAGTTTGCCGAGATTTTGCCCAGAATGAAAAATCTTGAGGCCCGATTCGAAGTGCAAATCTCACTAGTCTAGCAATGAAATCATTAACCTTAGACACTCATTCAGGCCAGACCTTGGGAGCAAAACTCCCACGCTCTCTTACACGCTAGTCCGAAGCATCTAAACAAGCACAGCAAACAACGATTTCTTCTCAAGCGGTGATCGACGGTACCAGCATCAAATGGGGTGCCCTATGATAAGATTCCGTCACAAGTTGGCTCTTAGCTAAGCTCACAGAGTCTGTAAGTTGTTGATTCTAAACGTGGCGGGGTAGCTCAGGTGGTTAGAGCGTGGGATTCATAACCCCAAGGTCGGGAGTTCAAGTCTCCCCCCCGCTACCAATTCTTTCAACACTTTACGAACACATCACGCCGTGATCCGCTGTGCTTTTTCCGGAATTTTTCCGGAATCCTGTGCGACACTCCCGCGAACTTGGCCCCGGCTGAGGCTCATGTCCGCAATAGCTTGCTGCCTTCTCTCAAAACTTGTATGCGTGTAATCCGCAGATATTGTCGTGGTTGAATGTCCCAACAAGTCACGGATCGTGAACGGGTCAGCGCCCGCGGCATTCAGCCTGCTCGCGAACGTGTGCCGCAGATCATGGAAACGGAAATCTTCCAGGCCCGCGTCACTGACTGCGCTAGTAAAGGCGGTTTTGAACTCGCTGATCA
>JBPCLZ010000141.1:0-2528 GCA_051002775.1 Pyrinomonadaceae bacterium
GGAGGGTGGGCGAGCGGCAGGGGTTTTGGTTGGGGGGGTGTTTCTCCCCTTTTTTTTCCTTTCCCTCCCCCCCCCCACGCCCCCCCCCCCCCCCCCCCTTCCCGACCATGAGATTCCATCATCTTGAATAGACTCCGGTGTGTTCTAGCCCCCGTTGCTTAATCGCCTACACGACCTTTACGGAGCGCAGATACTCTCTAAGCTCTGGCGCGAGGTCTTCATGCTTCAACGCTAATTCTACCGTGGCGATCAGGAAACCCAATTTGTCGCCCGCATCGTAGCGTTTTCCTTTGAAACGTACGGCGTAAAAAGGCCGCTTTTTGAGTAGCGAACGCATTGCGTCAGTGATCTGAATTTCGCCGATAGCGCCGGGCGTGGTTTTTTCAATTTCGTCAAAGATGTCAGGCGTCAAAACGTACCGGCCGATGATCGCCAGATCGGAGGGCGCGTCTTTGACAGCAGGCTTCTCGACCATGTCCTTGATTTTGTAAACGCCTTCTTCAACTTCCTCGCCGTCGATCACTCCAAAACGCGAAATAGCGTCGCCTTCAACTTCGAAAACAGCGACAACGGGAGCGTCAAACTTCTCATAGACATCGAGTAACTGTCTTAGCGCAGGCGTTTCCGCATCGATGATGTCATCGCTGAGCATGACAGCAAACGGCTCGTCACCGACCAGGTCGCGAGCTTGCAGCACCGCATGGCCCAAACCAAGCGCCTCTTGCTGCCGCACATAACTGACCCGCGCCATCTGGGAAATCGCGCGCATCGCTTTCAACTCTTCTGTTTTGCCCCGCTCTTCAAGAACTTTTTCAAGTTCAAACGAAACATCAAAATGATCTTCAATACTCGCCTTGCCGCGACCCGTGACGATGATGACTGATTCGATACCGGAGGCAACCGCTTCTTCGACTACGTACTGAATCAAAGGCTTGTCGACAAGCGGGAGCATCTCCTTCGGCGATGCTTTCGTTGCCGGAAGAAAACGCGTGCCGAGACCAGCGGCAGGGAAAACAGCTTTACGAACTTTTTGCGGCATCAGTGGAATTCCGAAGTCCGGATGGCGAATTCCGCTCCGGCGTGTTCTCGAAACGCTGGAGGCCCGAAGTTTAGAGTACAAGCTTTAGCTTGCGTCTTACCAAACAGCAACCTGAAGGTTGTACTCTAAACTTCGGGCTAGCTGGCGTTTGTGCGTAATTTGACGGTACATTCTGTTAACTTAAACGGTCGTCTCTCATAACATATTTTGCGAGAATAGAACAAATGCTTGATCTGAACTACGTGCGCGAGAATCTTGAAAAGGTGCAAAAGGCACTGGCGAGCCGCGGTGTCGCGCGCGAGAGTCTCGACGACTTTGCCGCCACCGACGCGGAAAGGCGTAGCGTGATCGCGGAATCGGACCAGCTTAATGCGGAGCGCAATACCTCAAGTCGCGAAATTGGCGCGTTGATGAAGGCCGGGAATTCTTCAGAGGCCGAAGCTCGGCGCAAGCAAGTTGGCGAACTGAAGGATCGGATAGCAGAACTCGATCGTTTGCGCGACGCGGCTGAAACGCGCATGAGCGATCTGCTGTCGGCACTGCCAAATGTTCCTCATTCCAGTGTACCCGTCGGGAAAGATGAATCAGATAACCTTGAGGTGCGCCGCTGGGGCACTAAACCGGAATTCGATTTTGAAGCAAAAGATCACGTGGACCTTGGCACCGCGCTCGGCATCCTCGATTTGGATCGCGCCGCGAAAATCGCAGCCTCGCGTTTCGCAATTCTCAATGGCGCGGGTGCGCGTCTGGAGCGGGCCCTGATCAATTTCATGATTGATGTGCAGACGCGCGAGCATGGCTACGCGGAAACACTGCCGCCGTTCATCGTCAATGACAAATCATTATTCGGTACTGCCCAGCTCCCGAAGTTTGCGGAAGATCTCTTCAAGTTGCAGGACGATCGCGAACTCTATCTCGTGCCTACGGCGGAAGTGCCGGTAACTAACTACTACCGCGAAGAGATACTTGACGCCGGGCAGTTGCCGATGCGGTGGGCAGCATACACGCCATGTTTTCGCTCTGAAGCAGGCAGTTACGGCAAAGACACACGTGGCGTCATCCGCCAGCATCAGTTCGAAAAAGTTGAGCTTGTGAAATACGCCTTGCCTGAAAACTCCTACGACGAGTTGGAATCGCTAACGCGTGATGCGGAAACTATTCTGCAAAAGCTCGATTTGCATTATCGAGTGGTGGCGCTGTCGACTGCTGACCTCGGCTTTGGTTCAGCGAAGACTTACGACATTGAGGTGTGGCTGCCTTCGCAAAACACTTTTCGCGAGATTTCTTCCTGCTCAAACTATGAAGCCTTTCAGGCGCGCCGCGCGCAGATTCGTTTTCGCCGCGCGGGTGGAGCGAAGCCTGAGTTTGTGCACACCTTGAATGGTTCTGGTCTGGCGGTGGGCCGTACGTGGATTGCCGTGCTGGAAAATTACCAGCAGGCCGACGGGACCATTGCGATTCCCGAGGCGCTCAGGCCTTACATGGGTGG
>JBPCLZ010000142.1:0-16853 GCA_051002775.1 Pyrinomonadaceae bacterium
CGGAAAATCGGCGCGCGTATTGGCCGCTACCTGTCTCTTGAAGAACTTGAAGAGATGACGAAGGGCATGCCGCGAGCAGAGGCTTACCGTCTGATCGCCGCACGGGTCAAACATGAAGTCGAGAACCTGCGCGATCGCACGCGACGAACTTTTGACGCGAAGGCGTTACGCGCGCGCTGGAAATCTGAACGGCGCATGCAAGTAGATGGGCGTGAGGGTACGGAAGAGACTAATAGTTAGCGAATTGAAAGCGCCAAGGGCGCGGAATGTAAAAGCCTGGGGCAGCGCCCCAGGAAGATGCGTACAGTACATTGAGCTCTGAAGGAGCGACATAAGCAGAGACCTGCTATTTATTTCGCGCCTTCAGCGCTTGTGACCTTTGTAAACCTTTCCTGGGGCGTTGCCCCAGGCTATTACATTTCGCGCCTTTGGCGCTTGGGATATTGGGTACTCATTCTGTAATGCCAGCAAAAACTTCCACCAAACGCACTGCGCGCATCACCCCCGCTCAAACCGGAACTAAACGGCGTGCGGCGATAGAGAAACGCCCCCGCGCCACGACTCTGGTGACCGGCGGCACCGGCTTCCTCGGCTCACATCTGGTCAAACAATTAGTGGCTGACGGCGAAAAAGACATTCGCGTTATGGCGACGTCTATTCCCGATTGGTTGGTTGGTTTAGGCGTGGAAACCTTCGCTGGTTCAATCACCAACGAAAAGGAGGTCAAGCAAGCGGTCGAAGGCATCACGCAGATTTATCATCTTGCCGGCAAGGTTTCGCGCGAACGTGAAGACGCGCGCGAGATGTACAAGGTCCATGTTGAAGGGACGCGCTTGTTGTGCGATGCCGCCAAATCAGCGGACGTGAAAACCATTGTGCTCGCGTCAACCAGTGGCACGATTGCTGTCACCGAAGATGGCGAGCTGCTGCCCGATGAGTCGTATCCAATTCCGCTGGACATTATTGCGCGCTGGCCTTACTACGCCAGCAAAGCGTATCAGGAAATGGCGGCACTGGAACGATTCAACGGCAAAGGACTGCGCCTGGTGATCATGAATCCGAGCCTGCTGCTTGGCCCTGAAGATGAACGCCTCAGCTCTACGAAGATGGTGCTCGACTTTATGGCGCGGAAGATTGGTGCAGTGCCAACAGGTGGTTTGAGCTTCGTTGATGTACGGGACGCGGCTACAACATTTCGCGCGGGCATGAAGAAAGGCCGTCATGGCGAACGCTATCTGATGGGTGCGGCAAATTGGACGTTTTCTAAATTCCTCGGCCGCCTGGAAAGACTGACAAAGATTGCGGCCCCTAAAATTGCTTTGCCCTCGCGACTCGCGATAAGCGGATCGAAGTTGATCGATTCATTTTTCAAGCAATGGGACATGACCTCGCCGGTCGAGCCGGGGGCGGTCGAAATGGCCCAATACTTCTGGTACTTAAACTGCGCTAAAGCTTCTCGCGAACTTGGCTTTCGTCCTCGCGATCCCGGCGAGACGCTGCATGACACCGTCACCTACGTGCGCGAAAACTTCCTCGGCGCCGATGCTTTCAGCAAATAACTCATTCGCAGATTACAGCTTAGTGGCATAGACATCAGTCTGTGTCGCTCTCAGGGGCCACAGACTGAAGTCTGTGCCACCAATCTGTACTATGCGGATACTTCTTATTCTCCCAGCGCAGCATATTTGAATACCCGGAAGCGATAGCGCTGCTGATCGCGAATGTTCTTCGCTACCAACCCGTGCAAATTCTCGTCCCAAGTTGTGTATTGATTGATGAAGCGATCCGCTGCGGCCTTGTCGCCCGCGTATTGCACTTCTAAAACTTTAGCAAGCAGCTTGCCAACCACGCTGTGATACTTGTCGTAGTGGATGCGCATGGTATGGCTCGCCTGATCAAATGTCAGCAGCCCATTCTCGAGAAAATAATTCCACTGCATGAGCTGCATTGTATTGTAAGGTTGGTCGCGCCGCGGTTTGTTGTTCTGTAAAACGCGCAGGATGCCGCCGGCGTAAACGCTTTTCAGTTGGGCATCCTTGTAGTAACCCTCCTTGCGCAACGCTTCGGCAACAAATAACGAAACCAGATCCGCTTTCATCTCTTCCATCGCGCTTGCATTTTCCTGCAGCGCCTCATCGAGATCGCGGTTATCTTTGGTGCGATCAACGCCAAGGTAATGACCAACCTCGTGCCATAGTGTGCGGTAAAAATTGCCTTCGTTCGTTAAGTCTTTCGCCTGTTCCGGGCCTACAGCGGCTGCTAAGTTGTTCGACGTGCTCTGAAAGATGCTCTGGTCGCGCATGATGTTAGCGCGCAGTAGAATTGTGCGACCGTAACGCCGCGCCAGATAACTCTCATTCGGCAGAATAGTTGCTGTATTGCCGCCGCGCGTCTGGCCAAAGTCTGCCACCACGTCGTAAACGCCTACCGGAATGTCTTCGCGAACCTTCTTGTGATGATCGTAAGGCAATGAGTCTTCGAGCGCTTGCAGTCCCTTCATCGCCTGACGCAGGGCGGTGGTTTCCTGTTGGCGAGTTGCCAGCAAACTGAACCCGAAAAATGACTTCACTCCGAAGAGTTCGTCGTCGTACGTTTCATATGAACCGATCTGCGCATTCAAGTTCTTGAAATGTGCGGTGACCCAGGCAGCGTCCCCAGATTCATAGTCGTCAGACAACAAATCGCGTGCGCGATTGCGCAAGTATCCGGCAAATTCCTCATCGCTGGTTTCAACCAAGTCCGCCGCCTCATTCAATAAACTGTGCGCCTTCGTCAGCTCGTCTGCATAAGCAACTGAATAAGGGATAGCGTAGAACTTCTGAGTCGAGCGTGGCACCAACCGACGCGCTCCAGACTGCGGTTTCGCTACGACCAGTTCGCTCAGATCGCTCTGTAGCCCGGGATGCAGTGTTGCCAGGACAGGATATTTTTTGAGCTTCAGCAAGTCCGCGGAAAGATTCTGCTGCGTCGCCGCCCGAACCACACTACGCAGGTGCAAAATTTTATTGCGCAGCTCCGGGTGTGCTGCGAGCTCGGCGTCAACGTCCGCCTTCTTTACGGCCCACGGATAGACATTCTTGCCTGGCTGGATCCCTTCGACAGGCAAAAAGGCTTCGCGCTTGTTTTCCAGCGTTGTCGCGATCGGTCCCTGGTTCAGGCGATAGAGTGTCAGCAAATTTTGGGTAGCCGTGTTAGATCCCATACGCTTATCGAGCTGAGCTAGACCGCGGTAGGACGTGACGGCTTCGGGATGTCGCTGCTTTTCGTAAAGCGACTGAAAAATCTTTCCGACCTCCAGCAACTTCTCAATGGCGTTGCGGTCGCCCGCCGTCAACTGTGACAAGTCCGGCGCGAGCCGAATGGTTTGCGACTTGTCGATGATTGGCTGGCTCTTCTCGAGCGGCCAATAGCCGGTCGGAAGTTGTGTAGGCGTTCTCACTCGCGAACCTGTTTGGGCAAAAGCCAGAATCGAGAAACTAAAAAGGAACAGCACGATTCCCAATTTCATCATAAGTACCTCACGTATGCTTCCGAAATGATTTGTGTTTGGATGATACCGAATGAAAGACGGTCCGGCCAGCGAATATAAAGCAGTCTGTTAGATTGCGTTGGGGGGTGCTAAACAGCAGCGTAACCGTTTTCGTTTCGGCAATCGTGCACGTATCGCGCGACCGCAACCTAATAGTTTGCTTTACGCTGTGTCTGACCTTTGTTGCAACCAGTCGTCGTGAAAATCTCGCGCCGCCAATTTCTGCGTGTACGTTTCTAAAGTAGTTCTTACGCTCATGAATGCGGCACTGTGCTTGCACTTCCAGCGGCATGTTGGAATCATCAACTTTAAGGCTACATAGCGCAACACCTGGCCGGCTTACTCGGGAGTTACGTTCTCGGACTCGATGTGGAAGGCGCGCCTGAGGCGCCGATAAACTTCCGTCGCTTCGATGGTAAGAACTTCCCGACTACAACTCAGTCATTTGAGGCGGTGTTGTTCTGCTATGTACTGCATCACGCGCAGGACGTTAGCGCGCTTCTCAGTGAAGTGCGGCGCCTGCTTCGCGATGACGGAGTGGTAGTTGTTTACGAAGACATTCCGGCGACGCGCTGGGATCGTTTCATCTGCGGCATTCACAACCGCAAGTGGCGGGGACGCACCGGGGAATGCACGTTTCGCAGCGAAACTGAATGGCGTGAGAGGTTTGAGGCGGCGGGTTTTGAGCTGGTGCAACAGCGAACACTTTCGCGCTGGCCCAACCTGGTGCATCCGGTTCAGCGTCACTTCTTTTTGCTGCGTATAGCGAAGTGACTTGAGACTTCTATTTATTCTTCCACCAAGTCCGCCAACATAGGCGCACTCCCGCCGCCCTCGGTGCTGGCCGCTTTGATCAGCGCAAGTAGTTTTTCTGTCTGGTCCTCATTCAACTCAACGAACTGCACCCCAAACCCGCGGCCGGCGCTGTAGTGTCTGACTTCGCCTTCCAGATACAACCAATCGTCATCAGGCAGCAGGATGCGAAAGCCGACTATCTCTCCGAGGCGCACCTCTCCCACCGAGTCTAGAAAGCAGCCGCCCTCAGAAAGATCGGTGACGCGCGCGCTGTTAGCTTCGGTTGAGCTGTCCCACATCGCGTCCAGGCTGACCCGTAATCGAGGTTTTGCGCGTCGATCATCCATGGTTGCTCTAACCTGAATTCTTCACATGAAATTTGTGCAGCAGCCGATGCACCACGGGCGTCAGTAACAACCCCATGAGGGCGATGAAAACAACGCCGCTGAAAAGCGCGTAAACCGAAGCAAAGAGTTTCGCGCTGGTTGTAGTAAGCGGATTAATGAGGCCCATGCCGCCCAGAATCATTGAGGCTTCAAGCAGGGAGTCAATCCAGTCGAGACCCGCAAGCAAATGGTAGCCGCCTACCCCGATGGACAAAGCAACCGCTAGCAATCCCAGCGCCAGCCCCGCCGAACCCACCATTCTTTTAAGAAAGACCGACAGCGGCGCTACTTTTTCATGCCTGTGTTCGAACATGTGAATACCAGAGGTCAGAGGTCAGAAATCAGAGGTCAGAGATCAGAGATCAGAGGTCAGCGCCAGCACTAAATGCTATGGTTATAACTCACGCAAAAGTTTTCACTTGGTAACCCCATCTTCTGATCTCTGACCTCTGATTTCTGACCTCTGACCTCTGATCTCCGGTTCTTATCCAGCAAACTGCGTTATCTCACCGGGCTTGCGCAGCATCTTATTCACTTCTCCAAGGTGCGTTTCCTCCTCCGCGATCATTCTCCGCGCGTAGTCTTCCAACAGTACCGAGCGATCTCTCGAGAGCTTGTATAGGCGCTTGTAGAGTTCCAGACCCGTCTTCTCGGCCTCCAAAGACTCCAGCAGGATGTCGTTGATGCCATGCTTGTGCGTTTCCAGTAGCCCGCCAATCTTCAACGAAGGATGCTCACCCAGATGGGTCACGAGTTCGCCTGCTTCGTTTGCATGCCCCAGACAGGTCGTCGCCTCACCGCGCAGCCAACTTACAATTGGTATGCGACTATGCCCAAAAACCATTAGGGCATAATGGGTGTACCTGCAAACGCCTGCGAGTTCTGTTTCGAGAATCTCATTCAACAAAGCAACCGCTGCCGCTTTATCCAATTCTTGTCCTGCCATGTGTTCCTCCATTTTGATTAATACCGCTCGATTAAATTCGAAGTACAATGAATGCGAGTCCTAAGCCACATGATCGATAAAGCCAGTCTTTCAAAACATCAGGTGATCTTATATACGCGACCGGGCTGTCATCTTTGCGATGATGCTAAACAAGCGATGCAAGCTGCAGACTGCGATAACGAATATACGCTTCAGGAAATCAATATTGAAAGCGACCGCGAGTTGCTCAGACGTTATCAGTATGACATTCCAGTCATCACTATTGATGGCGTTGAGGCGTTCAGGCATCGATTAACTGCCAAAGCGTTTCGTGAAAGATTGCGAAGCGGAGCGGGGGCAAGCCGCCCTTCCCAACTTGAGAGATGATTGGAATTGCGATGCCAAAGCGCGGTTGGAGGGCTTTCAAGAAATTGGCAATCCACTCAGGATTGAATGACTCGCAGGTCAGGAAGGGTGGTTTACCCCCGCTCTTGCAACATTCAAATTGGACAGGCGTGAATACTCCTCAATCGACTCAAACAATTTCTCGCGCTCGTTATCGTTGTCTGTTTGCCGGTAGGACATTACCAAATCCTTAAGCGTCGCGAGGTCACGGTAGACGCCGGCGTTTTCCATCGGCGGTGTGAGATAAGAAATCAATTCCGCGTACGAACGCCTCTTCGCAATCGAGCCTTCCGAAGGATTGTTCACGCTGTAGAGATAAACATTTGGTAGCTCATCAATCAGCCTGTCAGGCCAACATTCGTCGGAAAGTCCCACCTGCTTGCCGGGCATGAATTCCATTGAGCCGTGCGTGCCCACATGGACCACCGCATCAGCTTGCAGCATCCTGGAAAGATAGGTGTAGAAGGCCATGAAGCCATGATGCGGCGCGCCGCTGCGGGCCATCGTGAGGCGCATCGGATCACCTTCAAAGCCAAATGTTGGTTGCACGCCGAGGAAGACTTTGCCTAACTGTATTCCCTGAATCAGCAAATCGCCGGCAAATGAGTTGATGCGACCGGGTGCACTTCCCCACTCACTTTCGATTTCGTCAACGTAGGGACATTGAAGGCGGTACTCCTCCACCGTCATGCGATAGACGATATTAGCCGCCGAAGAGTACTGGTCCGCGTTGCCGTAGATCAGGCGCTCACGCAGCGCGTCCGCAGACTCAGGCAATTCAACGTCGTAGCCGTCATCCTTAAGTTTCAGCAACGTTTGCCAGATGCTCGGAAAGACATCGAGATCGGCGGCGGTGCCAATATTTCCCTTGTTTGGTGGAAAACAGAAAAGCACCAACGCCAGCGTGAGCTCGTTGCGCGGTGCAGTCTGCAGGCGGTGCCAACGCTTGAGACGCCGCGCATAGCGGCGGCAACGATCGTCAAGCGCCACCGGTTCGACCCCGCGTTCCGGCAGCCCGCCATAGATGAAAGGCTCGGTAGCTCCGTCGATCTCGGGAATCGCGATCTGCATTCCCGACTGAACAGGGTTGAGTCCTGTTTGCGAAGCGCGCCACGAATCAATCGTCTGCATATCGAGACTCACCGCAGAGCGATACGGACGGTTCAGATCGGACAGAAACGCGGCAGCGGCTTCACTGTCATTCATTGCCGGACCACCAACAAAGCTGAAGCCCGTCAGCGAAACGATCTGACCAACGCGAGGCATCTCAGTTTTTCCGGTGTCAGTTAATTGGTCTTTGGACTTTGGTCTTTGGTCTTTGGACTTTGCTCCTATTTGAGACTTGAGACTTGAAACTTGAGACTTATCTTCGATGAAGAATTTCCCGACCGCTTCTCGGTTGTCCATCAACGTGGAGAGCGCTGGGATAACGCTTAATCCCTCCGCCTCGATCGCCCGAATCAGCGCGTCGTAGTGTTTCGTTGTTTTGCTTACGACCTGCGGCCGCATCAACAATAAACCGATCGTTGAATCAGCATCGAGAGTCCGCTTAACAATCTTTGGACTCTGGTCTTCGGACTTTGGACTTGTTAGATACCAGTTTTGGTAGGCCTCAAAAGTTTCAAATAGTCCGGGCGCATCGGGATGATAAATCGCCACGGACGGCATATGTTCGGGCGGTGGAATCGTGATTGTTGCGCTCGTTAGCCGCGCATCCGGGACATATTCCTTCACGGCGGTGAGAACCATCGAGCGAATGTTTGCCGGCGTTGGCTGGAGAAAGTAGCAAAAAATGTTCAGATAATTCTTGACGTCGCGCATCGCGCCAACGCCCGGTACGAATCTCAGAATGCCTGGCAGGCGATCGACCAGTTTTAAATACTGACCATGTCCGTTTTTATGTCCCTTGCCCCCGTTGGTCGCGGCGTCGGCCCCTTCACGTGACTGCCCGCGCGTCTGACGACCTACCCATGAGCTGGCAGTTCCAAACAGTCGTAGAGCGCGTGCTGATTTACTCTTCCTGTTTGCTTCGCTTGCCTTGTTGCTGCCCGTCGCAAAAGCTCCAGACAACTTTGCCAAATCGAGTTTGCCCATTCGCGTTCGTCGCATCAGCTCAGGCATGCAGTTGATGACTATGACCGCCCGATCTTGTTTGTAACGATCAAGCGCCGTCATCAATCGACTTGCATTCTCGCCATCCATTACGTGAATAACGAAAACTACTTCTGACTGGGCGAGGTCGTTGTGCACTTCGCGCCAGCCGTCGTCATCCAGCGGCGCGCCAAAGTTATGGGCAGCGATATTTAGATCCAGTTCGTAGGCACGATTGATTTCCCGCTCCGCATCTTTCAACGGCGCCAGCAAACTCGATCCGACATAAAGCACTGTAACGTTCATGCTATTTGTTCAAGCCGCTGTTGCAGACTAGCAAAAGTATCGCGCAATTCTTCCAGCACTTCTTCATCGGGATTCCAATAGCCGCGGTGGTGGGCCTCGAGCAGGCGCTGGGTGAGCGAACGGGTGGAGTGCGGATTCAGGTCGAGTAACCGTTTGAACATGACTGGATCTAACAAAAACGTTTTGGAAATTTCTGTATAGATCCAGGGATCGACCGCGTCCGCGGTGGCGCTCCAGCCAAAGGTGTTTGCTACGTGGTTTTCGATCTCGGCGACTCCGCGAAAACCATGTTTCAGCATCCCTTCATACCATTTTGGGTTCAACGTCTTGGCGCGCGTCTCTAGCCGAACGGTCTCTTCTAACGATCGGATTTTGACCTGTGGCGAAAGCGAGTCTGACAAGTAGATAGCCGGTCGAGATTTGCTGCGCGTTTCAACTGCTTTGGAAACTCCGCCGAGATATTCGAAGTAGTGATCAACGTCCGTGATGCCGATTTCGAATGAATCGATACTCTGATAAGTCGCTTCCACTCGCGCGAGCGCGTCGTTCATCAGGTGTTGTGCCTCGCGACCCTCCAACCTGCGTCCTCTCGAGTCGCGCGTGTACGCAAAGCATTTGCGGGTAACAAACAGGTCTCCGAGCGTCTGCTCGTTTTCCCACTGCGAATCCATCACCATGAAATTCACATTTGAGCCGTAGTTACCGGGCGCGTTTGAAAATACGCGCGTTGCAGCATCCTCAAAATGCGAATCGCCGGCTGCTATTTTTTCCTGCACGTTTCGGCGCACAAAGTTCATCTCGAACGGTTCTTCAAGCGTTGCGACGCGTCGAACCGCTTTGTCGAGCAAAGCCATCGTTGGCGCAAAAAGATCGCGGAAGATTCCGGACACGGTCATCACGACGTCGATGCGCGGACGCTGCAATTCTTCCAACGGCATAACTTCGATTTCGGTGGCGCGATTAAGCGCATCTCGAACCGGTCGCACACCCAGCAACCACAGTGCGTGGGCTACGCCCTCGCCTTGTGTCTTGATGTTATCCAGACCCCAAAGCACTAGCGCCATAGCGCGCGGATAATGACCCTGTTCCTCCATACAACGCTGCAGCAAAGCCTCGGCGGTATGCTTTGCGCGAGCGAACGCCATTGGCGACGGCACTGAATAAGGATTAACTGCATGAGTGTTACGGCCGGTGGGCAGCACCATCGGATTCTGGACGATGTCGGCGCCCGGACCGGGTACGATGTACTCACCGCGCAACGCGCCCAGGAAAGAGTCCAGTTCGGCGTTGGCATCGAGCTGTTCGGAAACTTTTGTCAGCAACGAAAAAGTTGGCAGCGATTTCTTAGTATCCACGCCGGCTTTCAAACTTAACCAGACCGATGCGGCGTCCGCCCCATGTTCACAAAACTCCTGCACCGCCCGGCTTACTAGATCATCGATTACTCCCCTGGTTTCAGTAGAAGCGGAATCCTGAAGCAACTCTTGGTAGTTTTCGATGTGAAGTCCTTCAGCAACGAGTTGTGGTAGTGCACGCGAGCCATGTTCGGGTCTGTCGAATGACGCAACCATGCGCAGCAGGTCTGCTTTTTCCTGTAACTCCGCCGCGCGGCCAAACACGTGCAGCCCGGTGGGGATCAACCGCTGCTCGATTTCCAGCAGTTGTTCGTAGAGCCGCATGACCCGAGCGTCACGCTCAAAAGAATTGAGGTTGGCTTTCATTGCAAAAACTAATCGCTTTAGGTGGTTAAGATAACCAGGGAAGGTTTTAACTGAAAAGATGCATGCCGGCAACTGTGAAGTTGTCGAACGCTGCTTCTGACTTTGCGGTGACATGAGGTCAGTACCACCTCGCGGTAGCGGGTGGGTCTTAGTGATTTCGAGTCTCAATTGCCGATTCCCGATTAGCGATAGCGAGGAGGCCAATGGCCATTCCGGAACCCACCCGCTACCGCGAGGTGGTACTGACCTCATGCCACTGCAACGCAAAGGTTCGATATAGATGGCTCCCACACTGCGTCACGACCCAAAACTCCCGCAAACATGACAACATCGCTGATACTCAGTTATCATCCGCTTGAATTCTTTTTATTCGCCCACACACCTTGAAGGAAATCCATCAAAGCATGCTGGAAGTCACGAACCTCGACTGCGTGCGCGGTGATCGCAAGTTGTTTAGCGACATCAACCTGTCGCTAAAGCCGGGAACGTTACTGCAGGTCCAGGGCGCGAATGGCAGCGGAAAAACCAGCTTACTGCGAATCCTTTGCGGTCTGCTTGCTCCCGCCCGGGGAGAAGTTCGCTGGCAGGGTGCGAACATTCGCTCGCTGGGTGAGGAATATTCCACAGCGGTTTCTTATATCGGCCATCGCAGTGCGGTGAAAGAAGAATTAACCTGCATCGAGAACCACCGCATTATTAACGGCCTCGCAGGCGTGGAAACAACTAAGGCGGAAGCGAGGGAGACGCTCGGGGAAATGGGACTGGCGGGGCGGGAAAATCTCCCGGCACGCTTGTTGTCTGAAGGGCAACGACGACGCCTGGCGCTATCGCGATTGCTGACGTGCTCGACGCATTTGTGGCTGCTTGATGAGGTACTGACATCACTTGATCGCGCGGCAGTAACTTTGATTACGTCGATAATCGAAGCACATTTGAAAAGCGGAGGGCTGGCCATTGTCGCCACTCACCAGGAACTGAATCTTGCCGCGGGTTCTTTTGAGCGGTTGCAACTTACATCGTGAGCGCGCCCTCCATGTGGAAGATGTTTCGTTGGATCGTCGCGCGCGATCTAACGCTGGCGTGGCGACGGCGCGCGGATGTCTTATCGACGCTTTTTTTCTTTGTTATCGTGGTCAGCCTGTTTCCGCTGGGCATTGGTCCCGAGACGCAGTTACTACGATCAATAGCTCCCGGTGTTGTCTGGGTGGCGGCATTGCTGGCTTCCATGCTCTCGTTGAGCCGGATCTTTGAAAACGATTACCACGACGGCACGCTGGAGCAGATGTTGCTGACGCCGCAGCCGCTGATTCTCGTTGTTCTCGGAAAAGTGCTGGCGCAGTGGCTGGTCTCGGAGGTGCCGCTGGCGGTGGTGGCGCCATTGCTTGGCGTACAGTTTGATTTAGAGCCGCGTACGCTTTGGATCTTATTCGTTTCGCTTTTGATCGGCACGCCGGTGTTAAGTTTGATTGGCTCCATCGGGGCGGCATTGACACTCGGCTTGCGCGGCGGTGGGGTATTGATCGCAGTCTTAATCCTACCGCTGTATGTGCCGGTATTGATCTTTGGGGCCGGCGCGGTGGACGCTAGCATTAGTAGCGGAAATATTCAGGCGAACATACTTTTGCTGGCCGCATTTTTTGTGCTCGCGCTCGTGTTCGCGCCCTGGGCAACTTCGGCCGCACTGCGGATATCGTTAGAATGAATCCTGGTCTTTGGTCTTTGGTCTTATTCGAACTAATTCCAAAGACCAAAGACCAAAGCCCAAAAACCATTTTAAGAAAATGAACTTATACAAATACGCATCGCCAACGGCTTTTTATCCGCTTGCCGGCAAAATGATCCCATGGTTTGCGATTCCCGCAGCGCTACTTTTTATTGCTGGTCTGTACGTCGGGTTCTTCATTGCGCCGACTGATTTTCAGCAGGGCGACGCTTACCGGATAATGTTCATTCATGTGCCCGCTGCATGGCTAGGAATGCTTCTCTACGTTCTAATGGCTTTCTATGCTGCGATAGGCTGGGCCTTCAATGCCCGTTTGGCTTCGATGATGGCATCGTCAATTTCGCTCACGGGCGCGCTCTTTACATTGATCTCGCTCGTCACCGGTTCACTTTGGGGAAAGCCAACCTGGGGAACGTGGTGGGTCTGGGACGCGCGGATGACATCAACGCTTATTCTGTTGTTCCTCTACATTGGCTTCATTTCATTGCAATCGGCGATTGACGAACCCCGCCGCGCGGATCGCGCAGGCGCGGTGTTGGCGATAGTAGGTGTAATTAATGTTCCGATCATTTATTACTCCGTGCAGTGGTGGAACACATTGCATCAGGGCGCGACCATTCGGATTATGGACAAACCAACCATCGCCCCACCCATGCTGGCTGCCTTGCTGATTATGTTGGCCGCATGTTGGTTGTATTCAATCGCCGTGGTGCTCGCGCGCTTGCGTAACATCATTTTGGAGAGGGAACAAAACGCGGCGCGCGTAGCCGTGATTGCTGTTTAGTTATGAACTTGTCAAACTTCTTTCACATGGGCGGGTACGGCTTCTATGTTTGGGGTTCGTACATTGTCACCCTGATTCTGCTGGGCGCAGAAGTATTGCAACTGCTTAAGCGCAAGAAAACTTTGCGAGAGCAAAACCGCAGATAGTCTATTGAAATGGTCATGAAACGACGTCATAAACGAATTGCCTTTGTAGTGCTCGCCTTATGTGGACTGGGAATCGCTGCCGCTTTGGTGCTCAGCGCGTTCCAGCAAAACCTCGTCTTCTTTTTTAGCCCCTCGCAGGTGGCAGCAAAGGAAGCGCCTGTAGGTCGAACATTTCGAGTCGGTGGCCTGGTAGAAAAAGGATCGATCAATCGCGACAACGATGGCCTGACGACGCGCTTCGTCGTTACAGACACCGCCAAGAGCATTCCAGTCGTCTACAAGGGGATCCTTCCCGACATGTTTAAAGAAGGGCGCGGTTGTGTAGCGCAGGGACATATTGGAACTGACGGCATCTTCTACGCGGATCAAGTGCTGGCCAAGCATGACGAAAACTACATGCCGCCACAGGCAGGCGAGGCGATTGACGCCGCCAAGCACGAACAGGAAGCGGCGAAAACGGTGGTTGGTCCATGACCTTTTGGACTGCGGCGGCTTGACGCCGCTTTTGTCACGCGCAAGCGGCATGTGTTTTCTTTAACGGGATAGCAGTGCTGAGTTGAAAAGCCGTCGAGCCGGCGCAGTCCATATTAAGAATGATTCCTGAAATCGGCCAATTTGCATTAGTACTTGCGCTGTTATTGGCGCTGACGCAGGCAACATTGCCTCTGATTGGCGCTGCTCGCGGCAATCGCGCGTGGATTGCGGTTGCTGCACCGGCAGGGCAGGCGCAATTCATTTTTGTGGCCATTGCTATTTGCTGCCTTGGCTACTCATTTATTACGAACGACTTCTCAGTTCTCAACGTCGCCACAAATTCCAACTCCCGTCTGCCGCTTCACTACCGGCTCGCAGCGACCTGGGGTTCGCATGAAGGCTCGCTCTTGTTGTGGGCTTTTATGCTGGGCCTCTGGACAGTTGCCGTTTCGTTGTTCAGCCGGCATCTTCCGGAGGACATGGTTGCGCGGGTGCTGAGCGTAATGGGTATCGTCAGCGTTGGGTTCCTACTCTTTATGCTGCTGACTTCGAATCCTTTTGCTCGTTTAATTCCTGCTGCAGCCGATGGCCGCGATCTCAATCCGCTGCTTCAGGATCCGGCCATGGTGGCCCACCCGCCAATGCTCTACATGGGCTACGTCGGATTTTCGGTTGCCTTTGCTTTTGCGATAGCCGCTTTGATTAGCGGCCGGCTCGACGCTACCTGGGCCCGCTGGTCGCGACCATGGACCACGGTCGCCTGGATGTTCCTAACTGTTGGCATTGCTCTGGGAAGTTGGTGGGCCTACTACGAACTTGGTTGGGGCGGGTGGTGGTTTTGGGATCCAGTTGAAAACGCTTCGTTCATGCCATGGTTGGTTGGCACTGCCTTGATACATTCACTTGCCGTTACTGAAAAGCGCGGCGGCTTTAAGAGCTGGACGGTGTTACTGGCAATCGCAGCGTTTTCACTGAGCCTATTGGGAACTTTTCTGGTCCGCTCAGGCGTGTTGACTTCGGTTCACGCGTTTGCGACCGATCCCAAACGCGGCGTCTTCATCCTGGCCTTTCTGGTTTTGGTTATTGGTGGCTCGCTGCTCCTCTATGCCTGGCGGGCGAAGGAAGTCGGTCTGGGTGGCAAGTTTAGTGTCATCTCGCGCGAGTCGCTGTTGCTTTCAAACAATGTGTTGCTGACCGTTGCCGCGGGTTCGGTTCTACTGGGCACGCTTTATCCGCTAATTATAGATGCTCTGGGGATGGGCAAACTGTCGGTTGGTCCACCGTACTTCAACAGTGTGTTTGTGCCGCTGATGGTTCCCGCGATGTTCCTGATGGGGATTGGACCAATCGCGCGCTGGAAGAAGGCGAGCCTGCCGGAGCTTGCAGTGCGACTTCGCTGGGCGTTCCTGGCCGCAGTTGTAACTGCGCTATTGCTCCCATTCGTTCTGGGAAAATGGCAGCCGCTGGTTTCTCTCGGGCTGATGCTGGCGCTTTGGATAGTTTTCGCCGCCGCCGTGAATATTTGGGAACGTGTTAAGACTACTTCGGGTCAACTGAGTTTTTTCCAAAAGTTACGGACGCAAACGAGAAGCTACTACGGCATGCACCTCGCCCACTTCGGTGTTGCCGTTTTTATTGTTGGCGTAACGCTCGTCACCGGCTATCAGTCGGAACAGGACGTGCGCATGGACATCGGCGATACCGTTACGGCGGGCAACTACACTTTTCGTTTTAACGGCGTCACTAACGTTGCCGGGCCAAACTATCGAGCGGCGCGCGCCGATATCGAAGTCAGCAAGAATGGTAATGTCGTCAATCACATGTACCCGGAGAAGCGGTCCTACATCACGACCGAAAATGTAATGACGGAAACTGCGATCGATTCGGGTCTTTTTCGCGATCTCTACATTTCGCTGGGCGAACCGGTCAGTGGCGGCGCCTGGAGTGTGCGGGTCTACTACAAGCCATTCGTTGGTTGGATTTGGGGTGGCGCCTTGCTGATGGCGTTGGGCGGTGGCCTTGCGCTCAGCGATCGTCGCTACGCGCTCGCAGCGCGTAAACAACGCGAAGCTTTAAGAACATCGGCGGCTCCGCCAGTTCCGGCAATGGCAACGGCGGCGAAGGAATCATGACTAGATTTGCAATTCCGCTGGTGCTCTTCATTGTGTTGGTGGCGTTTTTGGCCATTGGCTTGCGCCACGATCCGCATGAAGTACCTTCGCCACTCATAAACAAAGCCGCACCGGCCTTTCAACTTCCGCAATTAAAGGATCCCAGTCGCGTGTTTTCGGCGCAGGACATGCGCGGCAAAGTTTGGCTGTTGAATGTTTGGGCTTCGTGGTGCGTTACCTGTCGCGACGAGCATCCATTCTTGTTGCAGTATGCGCGTTCGGGTGCGCTACCGATCTATGGACTCAACTACAAGGACAAGCGCGAAGATGCGCTGTCGTGGCTGGGAGAACTGGGCGATCCATATGTATTGAGCGCCGCCGACCTCGATGGACGGGTGGGAATTGATTACGGGGTTTACGGCGCGCCCGAGACCTATCTAATCGATCGCGAGGGTATCATCCGCTTTAAACAAGTTGGGCCAGTTACTCCGGCCATTTGGCAAAAAAAGATTCTCCCGCTTGCTAACCAACTGAACAAATGAACTCGCTTTTTACAAATGATCGCTTTTTGCAGCGCTTGGCAGAGATATAATGATTCAAACGGCCCAGTCTCTCAGGTTGGGAAGGGCGGCTTGCCCCCGCTCGGATGGAATACCTCTGATCTCAGCGGGGCAAGCCACCCTTCCCAACCTGAGAGACTTTGTATCTTGAAGGATTCAGCTAGATGAGGCGGGTACCTAAACATCGGTTGTTGGCAATGTTGGGCCTTGTGGTTGTCTGCGGTGCCGGCTTGGCTACAGCTAAAGAGGCACAGCCTTCGGCGGCTGATCCGGTATTGGAAGAGCGCGTAATGAACCTCTCCCGAGAATTGCGCTGTCTTGTTTGTCAGAATGAAACGCTGGCAGATTCACGCGCTGACCTGGCCGAAGACTTGCGCAACCAGATTCGCGAACAGATGAAAGCTGGTAAGACTGACAAAGAGATCATCACCTACCTGACCGATCGCTACGGCACGTTTGTTCTTTACCGGCCACCGGTGGATCCGACCACATACTTGCTTTGGTTTGGTCCGTTTATTGTGTTACTCGCCGGACTGCTGCTGTTATTCCGCTACGTAAAACGACGCAGCAGTGTTATTGCAGAAGCTCCACTGTCGGCAGATGAACGACGCCGAGCGGAGGCGCTGCTCGCTTCTGAAAGCGGAAAGGAAACGGCGTGATTCTTTTTTGGGTGATTTGTGCCGTGATGGTTGCGATCGCCTTTACGTTCGTGCTGCCGCCGTTGCTTGCGACCGGCACAGCCCAACCACGGGATGAGAACAAAGAAGCAAACGTCAGCATCTATCGCGATCAACTAAATGAACTCGAGGCTGATCTGCGCAATGGCATCATTGCCCAGGATCAATATCAACTGGATCGGGACGGCATTGAGCGACGAATGCTCGAGGATGTTTCCGC
>JBPCLZ010000143.1:0-9833 GCA_051002775.1 Pyrinomonadaceae bacterium
GCCCTACACTTCCTTGTACTCAGAATCAACGTCTTCATCTGAGAAGGCAACGCGGTAGTTCTTCGACTGAACCTGAGTTGTGATTAATAGATCCGTCTTGGTCTTAAGCAGGTCGGCGCGGTTGTAAACTGATAGCTCAAAATTGTAGCCGTGCGTTATCGCATCCTTGGGACACGCTTCGACGCAGTACCCGCAAAAGATGCACCGGCCGTAATCGATGTTGTAGACCTCGGCATAGCGCTCGTCGACGCCGATGCGATCTTCAGGCAGGCGCGGATCGTCTTTCGCGATAATGTAAATGCACTCGGAAGGACACGCCGCGGCACAAAGAAAACAGGCGACGCACTTTTCCTTGCCTTTCTCGTCAACATGAAGCAGGTGCTGTCCGCGATAACGGGGTTGCATCGTCACTGGCTCTTCGGGATATTGCACGGTCCACTTCTGTTTTGGGATATAAGACAGCGTGACGCCCATCCCCTGAATGATTGCTTTCGTCGATTGAATTACGTCAGTGATTATGGACATTTCTTTTTTTTCGTCGGTTAGTTGGTTGTCAACAGTCAGTTGTTCTTCGGTCTTGGTCTTTGGTCTTTGGTCTTTGGTCTTTGTTTTTTATTTGAAATCTGGAATTTGTATTCGTTCTGCCTACTGCCTACTGCTTACTGCCTTCTGCCTACTGCCTTCTGCCTACTCTTTGATCGGATTCACCTCCGACCCGATTGCCTGCCAGCGCCCATCGCGCCAGACAAATTTGTCAGTGAAGTTGAAAGCAACCTCCTGGTCTTTTACCTGTAGTCTAATGATACCAGTAAGTGTTGCGCGATCGCCTGCCAAACTGACCTCCAAGTCTTCAAACTCCCACTTTTGGATGGTGCTGTCGGGCTCAATCGTCTTTAAGTATTCGGCTTTGCCTTGCGGTCTTCCTTCGCTCTTACCAACGTAGTCATCCGCAAGAATGCGATCTAGTTTTTTCTTGTCAGCATTGATATTCGCTACGGTCCAATCGTTTTCCAGATCATTCAACTGCGCCAGCACTTCCTCTTCATTCGTGGGCGGCGCAACTAAGTTCTCTTCGTCACTATTGTCGTTTTCATTGTGCGCGTCGGAATTCACATTCGAGTTTGCATTTGAGTTTGCGATCGTATTTGCGATGTTGTTGTTGTCAGTCCGGTAGGATCGAACGTTGGCATTGGAGGAATTCTGGTTTGCCGCTGCTCGCAGCATTCTCGGAACAAACACCGCCGCGGCAATTCCCAACGCTGCTATCGCAATCAACACAATCGCCAGGATGGCAAGTATCCATAGCCACACTCTGCGTTTCGCCGGCTGGCCCGGTGGCGGCACGTAAGAGCCGGGTGGTTGATATGCAGGCTGGACGGGATTGGCTGAAGCCGAAGGCTCCGGACCCCGGTCGCTTGCAGAAGGGTAGACCAGCGTCTCTTCAGCAGACTCGTCCACGACTTTGACTAGCGGCGTTCCGTCGTCGGTGCAGAAACTGAGATTCTGATCGGTAAAGGTTCGCTTGCAAGTGGGACAACGTTTCATGGTGATTACGAATAAGTACTTTCGACGCTTAGCGTCGGTGTGAATTTAGCCCGGTCTTTCAAGGCCGGGGAAAGTCAAACAAGATTGAATGCGTCGCGTGGCGACGCTTGAGATCTGGGGCAGCTTGATCCCGGCGTTAAAACGCCGGGCTAAATTCATACGACGCTACGCGTCGAGGATCTTTGAGGGAAAACTAAACCCGGACTTCAAACTAACTCAAGCTGGCTGAAAAAATACGCGATCTCAATGGCTGCATTTTCGTCAGAATCGGAACCGTGCGTGGCGTTCTCGCCGACTGAAGCGCCAAACTCTTTGCGCAGCGTTCCTTCATCAGCTTTTGCGGGATCGGTGGCGCCCATTAGATCTCGCCACGCCTTCACTGCTCCCTCTTTTTCCAAAACCATTACCACGCAAGGCGCACTAGACATGAATTCCGTTAAGCCGGCGAAGAACGGCCGCTCGCGATGCACAGCATAAAAGCCTTCGGCTTCGCGTTGGCTCATGTGCAGCGTCTTCATGGCCCGCAGTTTGAACCCGGCGTCGGTGATTCGTTGAATGATGTTGCCTATGTTTCGGGCGCGCACCGCGTCGGGTTTAATAATTGCGAATGTAAGATTCCCCATCTGCTCTTCTGTATCTCCTTAAATATTTTGCCGCGCCTAAGATTTGCCGCACTAAGGTGGCACAGACTTGAGTCTGTGGCGGTTAGGGGGCACAGACTGAAGTCTATGCCACTGTCGAAGCACCCAGCCCTTCCCTCATCCCCGTGCCAATATCCGCCGGCGACTTAACGACGTGGATACCCGCATCTTCCAACGCCTTCATTTTTTCCGCGGCAGTTCCCTTGCCGCCGGCAATGATCGCACCGGCGTGGCCCATACGCCGGCCGGGCGGCGCCGTCTGTCCGGCAATGAAAGCAACGATTGGCTTCGTAACATTCGCCTTTGCAAACGCCGCTGCTTCTTCTTCGGCAGTGCCGCCAATCTCACCAATCATTACAATTCCATCTGTCTCGGCGTCATCCTGAAACAAACGCAACGCGTCAACATGCGTAGTGCCAACAATCGGATCGCCGCCAATGCCAATTGCGGTTGATTGGCCCATACCGAGCGCGGTCAGTTGGCCCACGGCTTCATAGGTCAATGTTCCGGAGCGCGAGACGACTCCAATGCGGCCTTCGCGATGAATGTGGCCCGGCATGATTCCAATTTTGCATTTGCCGGGACTGATGATGCCGGGACAGTTTGGGCCAATCAAACGACTCGGTTTGTCAGTCAAATACTCTTTCACTTTGACCATGTCGAGCGTTGGGATACCTTCGGTTATGCAGACGATAACTGGGACTCCAGCGGCTGCGGCTTCCATCACAGCATCTGCGGCAAAGGCTGGCGGCACATAAATCACGGCAGCGTTAGCGCCGGCTTCTTTCACAGCATCGCTGACCGTGTTAAATACCGGGATGCCTTCGTGTGTAGTTCCGCCCTTGCCGGGCGTGACCCCACCAACGACGTTTGTTCCATACTCAACCATCTGTTTCGTATGAAACGTTCCCTCTTTGCCCGTGATTCCCTGCACCACCAGGCGCGTATTTTTATCAACGAGAATGCTCATAAGCAGAAGTCAGAAGTCAGAAGTCAGAAGTCAGAATCAGACGTTGACTGTACACCCGCGGTCTTTAAAAGTCGTTCACTGTACAACCTCGCCTGAAGAAAGTTCAAACGCATCATCTTTCAACCGCGCCGCGTGCGTTCGGCGATACCCAAAAAAGACTATCAACGCCGGAACCAGCAAGGCGAGATTGCGTAGCGTCGTCTTCACTCCCAGCTGGCTGGCAATAATTCCGCCAAAGCAGCCGCATTCGAGCGGCTCGCCACGCAACACATAAACGTAGTAAAGCGCGAAGCCCGCAAAACCTACCAACAAGGCGGCAGCGAATAACGCGCCCAGGCGAACTGTTTTGGGAATTAAGAGAAGGGCTGCGGTGATGATTTCGATCGCGATAACGCCGATCGTTACCGGCCACATCCAGCGAACAGGATCGAATCCCGTCGAGGCGACCAGTTCAAAAACATTGGCAGCGAAGGCTTTGACGATGGCGAGTTTCGCGGCGGCAGTAAACAAAAACAACGCCGCCAGCGCAAAGCGGCAGATTTGAACGATGATTCGAAACATTCTTGACCGGAGTGGCATAGACTTTAGTCTGTGGTTCCGTCGCAGCCACAGACTAAAGTCTATGCCACGCTAAACCATTGTCCTGCTCACGCAGCAAGAGCGACTACTTTCTCGGCCGCGTCCTTCATTCCGTTAGCCACAGTGAAATTCATTCCTGAATCGCGAATGACGCGCTGGCCTTCTTCCACGTTCGTTCCTTCGAGACGTACAACAACCGGCACTTTGATCCCGAGGTTCTTCGCGGCTTCAACCACGCCCCGCGCCACCATGTCGCAGCGCACGATGCCGCCAAAAATATTTATCAAAACAGCTTTCACGTTTTCATCAGCGAGCAATATTCGAAACGCAGCTTCAACTCGTTGCTGCGAAGCGCCACCGCCGACGTCGAGAAAGTTTGCCGGCTCGCCGCCTGCAAGTTTGATGATGTCCATCGTGGCCATCGCCAAGCCAGCGCCGTTAACCATGCAGGCAATGTTGCCGTCGAGCTTGATGTAATTGAGATCGAATTTCGATGCTTCGATTTCCAGAGGTTCCTCTTCGTTGAGATCACGCAACGCCAAAAAGTCTTTGTGACGAAACATTGCGTTGTCGTCGAAGTTTATTTTTGCATCGAGCGCGATCAAGCGTTTGTCCTTAGTTAACAAAAACGGATTGATCTCCATCAGCGATGCGTCCATCTGTTCATAGGCAAGATAAAGCGACTGCATGAACTTTACCGCCTGGCCGATCAACTCCGCGGGCAGCCCCAGGCTAAAAGCAAGCTTGCGCGCCTGAAACGCGCGAAAGCCCACGGCCGGGTCGACAGTTTCCTTCATGATTTGTTCCGGCGTTTTCGCCGCAACTTCTTCGATATCCATGCCGCCTGCCGCCGAAGCCATAAAGACCGGCCGGCCTGAAGCGCGGTCCAGCACGATGCCAAGGTAGAACTCTTTATCAATCGGCAGTCCTTCTTCGATTAACAAGGTCCGCACTTCGCGACCTTCCGGTCCGGTTTGGTGCGTGATGAGTTTCATTCCCAACATCTGGCGCGCAATCTCGCGCGCCTCATCGGGACTCTTCGCCAGCTTTACGCCGCCGCCCTTGCCGCGACCGCCCGCGTGAATCTGGGCCTTGACGACAACGACGCTCGTGCCCAATTCTTTGGCTGCCTGATAAGCCTCTTCCGGCGAGCGTGCGACCAGCCCACGTGGAACGGCGACGCCGAAGTTTTTCAAAAGTTCTTTACCTTGATACTCGTGGATCTTCATTTATCTGTTCAGCACCGGTTGATGATGTAAGTTGGAAAGCGCGCCGAGTTTAGCCGCACAAAACACGCAACTGCAAGGAGGCCCACATGGCGGATGTGATTGTCACCTCGTTGAAAAACCTGCAAAACGAAGTTCGTTACGGGGAAAACCACACTCTTATTACTGACGAACCCCTGGAAGCAGGCGGCGAGGATGCGGGGCCTGATCCTTACACTCTATTGCTCGGCGCTTTGGGTAGTTGTATCTGCATGACGGCGACGCTTTACGCGAAAAGGAAAGGCTGGCCACTCGAGCGGGTGACTGTGCGCTTGCGCCAGAAAAGAATTCACGCCACCGATTGCGTAGAATGCACGCACACGACAGAAGGGTACGTGCATCGCATTGAGCGCGCTGTGAGCTTCGACGGCGATCTAACCGAAGAACAGCGCACGCGGCTTCAGGAAATCGCACATAAATGTCCAGTGCACAGAACCCTGATTTCGGAAATCGTAATCACGGAACTTATCTAGCCGCGGATTAGCGCGGATTATGCGAATCTGGATGGCCTTTGTCAGATTCGTATAATCCGCGTGAATTCGCGGCTAAACTCTGATATGGAACATTGCAGTTCATTTGGTGTCTAACGCGTTCGGGTTCAACTTCAATAAGTCTGAGGAAACCATGATGCGAATCAACAGAATGGCAGGATTGTTTCTGCTGATATTCGGCGTTATCAATGTGCTGCAGGAAATTCATCTGAGAAGCATTGGCTCGCGCCAGTCTGGTTTGACGTACGCGATTACGACTGCTCTTTTCTTCACTGTCGGGACTGCGTTGTTATTGCGCGGTAGAACGAAAAAGACGCGCGCCAAGAATTCCGAACGCACGATTCTGAAGCTGACTTAGAAATATTGGCAGCGGCCAAAATAAAAAGGCTTCCAATCACTATCGATTGGAAGCCTTCGCAACTGGTCGGGACGCCGAGATTCGAACTCGGGGCCTCACCCACCCCAAGGGTGCGCGCTACCAGGCTGCGCCACGTCCCGTCATTTCAAGTATCTCTGCAAAGAACATCTAACGCAAACCGGCAGTTCGTGTCCTACTTTGTAAAGCAAACTGTTAGTTTGCGGTGGCTTGGAAGGCTCAACTTGAAGGCTTGGCAACCAACGCAAACTAACAGTTTGCTTTACACAAAAATCAGCGATGCTTGCGCGGTTCGCTCTCAAGCAGCTTTAACAGCTCGCGCAACTCATTCGCAACCTTCCTTAACGCTTTGCGATCTTCAACTGTTCTCGCTTCGGAAACAGCGCGCGACATCTCAGTTTTGATTCCAGTGCGCGCCGCCATTGCGCTTACGCCTGATTCGCCCTCATCATCTTCGCCGTTTTCAGGCGAAACTATTTTTAGTTTTCCCCCTGCGCGCAGATCGTTTGCGAGTCGCTTTTTGGCGCCGGCAATTGTGTATTGATCCTCGTAAAGAAGTTCCTTGATGCGCAATGCCATTTCCACGTCCCGTTTGCGATAGACACGCTGCCCCGCCCGGTTCTTCTGCGGAGCGAGGGTGGGAAACTCCGATTCCCAATAGCGCAGGACGTGAGCCTGTACACCGGCCAGTTCGCAAACTTCGCCGATCTTAAAAAAGAGCTTTTCGGGGATGGCTACGGCAGAACGGCCCATGATGCAGCTGCGGTTGTCAGATTCTTTCGTGGCTCGGGAAATTAAAGGAGAACTAATTGCGAGATTGCGCGGTAGCGCCACGCGGCCGCCATGTTACTGCGGGGCGTTGGGCGTGTCAATACTTGCACTTAGCCATGATTAGTTAAAACTGATTCTTAAAAGTATTGTCTGAGGTAGGCTTCGAAAGGGACTCCCAATCCGCCTTTGACCAAAAAGTACTTGATTGTTCAGAAGCTGCCGATTGCGGCTTGCCGCCGCACAGTGCGGAAAGGCTCGGCCTTTCCGGCAGCGATCTCTCACTCTTTTCTGAGGCTCAGCCTCAGGAAAAAGTCATTATGCGGAACTCAGCGGAAAGCCATAGGCATTCCGCACTACCGCGGCAAGCCGCAACTCAAAGGCTCCCACTTCCTTTCTAAAACCAATGCGACGTAAGACACGCTCTGGTTGAATCCACCATCCGGTCGTTACCGCTCCCCGGTTCTGCATCCTGACCGCCTGCTAGACCACTCGCAATAGCCACGCTATAATCCGCCTTCCATTCTCCACGCGCGAAGGATAATTTTCCCACAGTGACAACGTCGCCAATCGTTTTCCGCCTTGCCTCACGGCTCGATAAAATTGGTTTCTCCGACATCGTCAACATTCGCAACCGCATAATGAAACTGCGCGGGCAGGGCGCGACCGTTTACCAGTTTGAAGGCGGCGAGCCTTACATGAATACTCCGGACGTGATCAAGGAAGCGATGAAGCGCGCGCTCGATGAAAACAAAACTCGGTACGCACCTTCATCCGGAATCCCCGAGCTACGCACCGCAATTGCCGACAAGCTCCGTAGTAAAAATAATATTGCGGCAAACGCGAGTGAGGTCATGGTCATGAATGGCGGCATGCAGGGTTTATTCGGCGCCTTTCAATCTGTTGTTAGCCCGCAGGAAGAGGTTCTCGTCTTCTCTCCTTACTGGACACCGATAAAAGATCTGATTGCACATTGCGAAGCCAAGCCTGTTCTTGTTCCCACTGCCACAGCGCGCGATGAGGGGTTCGAGAAAACGCTGGCGCGTTACACCACTGATCACACGCGCGCTATTTACTACAACACGCCCCAAAATCCGACGGGAGTTGTGTTCACACGCCACGAGGCTCTGGCGGTGGCGCGCTTCGCGCGGGAGCGTGATCTGATTGTCATCGCTGACGAAGCGTACGAAGATCTCATTTATGATGGCGAGCATTTTTCGATTGCCTCGCTTGAAGGAATGTTTGAACGAACGATTACCGCTTTCACACTTTCGAAATCCTATGCGATGACCGGCTGGCGGCTCGGTTACACCGTTGCGCCCGAACCGTGGATGACGGGACTGAGCAAGACGACGCTGTATTCCTCCAATGGAGTTTCCACTCCTACTCAATGGGCCGCACTCGCTGCCTTTACCACCGAATCTGACATGCTGGAGACAAATCGACTCGCCTACAAACAGCGACGTGACCTGCTGCTGGCGGGACTTAATGAGCTCGGGCTGACTTGCGAAAAACCCGCCGGGGCGTTTTATGCTTTTCCGGATGTGTCGCGCGTCAGTCGCGACAGCCGCGAGGCCGCGGAGATCCTGCTCGATCGCGCGCAAGTTGCGACCGTGCCCGGTGTAGTGTTTGGGCCGGATGGCGAATCACACCTGCGCTTCTCATTTTCGACTTCGCTTGAAAACATCGAGGCCGGCCTTGATTCCCTGCGCCGCAATCTTTGAATCATTTCTCCAAAGTCACAGAGGGTAAAGCCATGATCCAAGTGCCATAATCTCAGGGTTGGGACTTTCGTGTTGAATACTTTCTATTAACCACCGCTTTTGCCCATAAACTTAATGAACGAGTTCGACTTCATCAACAGACTGCGCGCGCGCGTTGCCACGAAACAAGGATCCGTCTCATCACTCATCACTCATCACTCATCACTCATCCAGGGTATAGGCGATGACGCGGCGGTAATTCGCTCGGCCACTGGCAAGGATTCAGTCGTAACCACTGACTTGTTGATCGAAGAGATCGATTTCAGACGCGCGACAACTACTCCCGAATTGTTGGGTAATAAAGCCCTGGCAGTTTCGCTTTCCGACATCGCTGCCATGGGCGCGAGGGGCCGCTGGGGTTTTCTCTCAATCGGACTGCCTGCTGATGTTTGGGAATCGGGTTTTGCTGAACACTTGTACAACGGTTACCTGAGCCTCGCAGATCGTTATGGAGTTGAACTAGCGGGTGGCGACGTTTCCCGCACTCCGGAAAAGGTCGTCATTGATTCAATTCTCATCGGCGAATGCGAGTCTGGTCGCGCGGTGCTGCGACGTGGCGCGGCGCCTGGTGATCAGATCTTTGTAACCGGGTTCCTGGGCGACGCAGCCGCGGGTTTGCGTTTGCTTGAACGCGGTGCGCGAGCGCACAACGAAAGTGGGCCACAACGTTTGGAAGAACATGCAATCGATCGTTTGTTGCTGCGACAACTTCGTCCCGATCCGCGAGTCGGTTGGGGATTGTTATTGGGCGAGCAGCAATTAACCAGCGCGATGATCGACATCAGCGATGGGCTTTCTTCGGATTTGAATCATCTTTGCAAAGAGAGTGCGGTTGGGGCCGAGGTTGAAGCCGCTCGGATTCCAATCGATCAGGTGGTTACGGAACTTTGCGGCCGCCGCGCGCTCGATCCGTTGATGCTGGCGCTTCACGGGGGCGAAGATTTCGAGTTGCTGTTCACAGTCAAACCGGAAAACGTCGACAAACTACCCAAGCGAGTCGATGGCGTTCCAATAACCTGCATCGGCACAATCAAAGAACAGTCATACGGCGTAAAGATCTCGGAAGGCGCGCGCGTCTGGAATCTTGAGCCAGGGGGATGGGAACACTTCAAGGATGGAGGATGAAGGCGGAAGGATGAAGAAGAATTTCACGCTTCGTCGTAAAGCAAACTGTTAGTTTTGCGGTGGCTCATTAGAACTCAAGTTGAACGACTTCGGACCGCCGCAAACTAACAGTTTGCTTTACATTATTTGCAATCGCTAATGCTGGATTCGGAATTCGAATGGCGAAGTAAACAGTCCAATCTTTGTCCCTGAAAAAATTCGCAATCCGAAATCCGCAATCCGAAATTTCCAGCCCGTTTGACTCGCACCTGATCCTTTCCTAGACTCGCAAACCTGCGCGTCCGCGGTAAATCCGGGGACGCGTATCTGC
>JBPCLZ010000144.1:0-21741 GCA_051002775.1 Pyrinomonadaceae bacterium
AACATTCCCGCTTGCTGCAAATCGTCTCCGCGCATTTGTTTTCTGTTCTCCTTCGGGCGTGCTTGTACTATCGCTACTATTACGTTGGACCAGGCGCAAAGGTTACTTTTTCAGCAGCCTGCTAGGAGGTTAGAGGGTAAATGAGCGCAAGGAACGAGAGGCTTATACACCTGGGACATTACTTAATGCAAGGATTCTAGTAACGCCGAAGTCAGAAGTCAGAGGTCAGAGTTCAGAGGCCAGGTAAGGCAGTGAATCGTGAGTCGTAAATCGTGAATGGATAAGAGCGGTGAAGAGTGACGAGTGACAAGTGACAAGGAAAATATGTCATTGTTGCGATGTCTAGAGTAAAGACCGCAAGCGATCTTTCATCACGCCATCCTTCGGAGTTTTTGCGCCGCCGTTGAGCCAATCGTAGACTTTTTGAACAGTGAGCGTGTGAACCACGGAGCTGCGCACTTCAATTTCCAAACTTCTCATCGCGCCCGGCTCGCATTCGTGTTTCTTGAAAGCTCGAAGCGCTAGCACTGCCGCCTCATACAAACTTTCAGCTTCGACTTCAACCTTGTGTCTCAAACCATCGGTATCAAGATATGAAACTTCACATGATGCCATGCCGGCGCAGTCTACCACTGCCGTTTTGTTTCATCAATGAAACAGACAAGCCGTGAATCGTGAATCATAAATCGTGAATGGAAGAGTAAAGTGCGAAGAGCTATGGGCGAAGGAGCCCGGGAACAAAGCGGCCGTCCTCCAAAATCGCCGACCCATCGAGGGTCGGCGATGTTTTATGTGTAGCTCTCATCTCGAGGCGCTGCTTCGAGCCGTTGGGATTAAAGATCAAAAATTTGAGATCTCAGAAAAGGACGCGCGCCGCAATTTTAGTATGCGGCTACAGGTCGCCGGCTAACTAGCGGCGTCGAGCCGCCGGACTCCAAAGTGCCCCGCAAATTAAGAAGTCTTGACCGATGAACAGGGTAACCCTATATTCCGCGAAGCAGACACCACCGGCACCCTACACTGGAGACACCATGCGAAATCAAAGGTTGCGTCGAATTTCGTTGGCCGCTGCACTAGCTGTTCTATGTCTTCCCATTCTAATCGGCGCACAGTCGACCTCCTATTTGCGCCCCGGCCATAAGACGGTCGTTGATAACTGGCTGAAACTTAGACCCGATCTTCGTTTAGCTACTGACGCTGACAACAAGAACAAGGAAGGATTGGCAGGGACCAGACAAGACCGCGGTCGAAACTACCAACCCTACTATGTCGTTGGAGACTTCAACGGCGATAGGAAAGAAGATTTCGCCGTTGCTCTGGTCAGAAAGAAAAGAAGCGAGTGGCCATTTGTCTTCGCAATTTTTAATGGTCCATTCGCTGCAGCTACAAAGCCCACCTTTACTGCCGATACCGACCTTGCCGATGGCGGCATCTTTTTCAATCCCCAGAACCCACCCAGCCAGTTTCGTTTGGCGTATGGCACGTTTCAAAGCGACGACTGCGTGATTCTGAGTCCGCGCGGGAGAACTTATGTAGCGAGGCCGTGCCTGGAGTAAGGGCAGTGAAGAGTGAAAAGTGAAAGATGAAGAACAAGAAAGCAGTGAATGGTAAATGGATTCTGCGATAGCTTTTCCACGATTTTTGATTTCGCAATGCCGGGCGGGATGTTGATAATCTGTTGTTTCGTGGATCGGGTTTTTGGGACAAGACTAAAAGCGATCTACGAACTCACACGAATGCACGAAATGGAAATAGAAAGAGCGGGGCAGGCCCCTATTCCTTACCCGCAAATTGTTTCCGGCAAGCCTATTTGAATTTGATGAAGTTATCAGTGCGAAACAATAACCGATTACGTTTGACTACCGCGCTTGCCGCCTGCGTCGTAGTTGTCGGATGCACGACCCAGGCGCCACAGCAGACTAACTTGAATGCCGCCGCCGCATTGCCATCTGTCGTGGCGACCGTTAACGGCCATTCCATTCCAACCAAACTTTATGAAATGTATTTAAAGAACGGTAGTGAGGCGTTGGAAATCGATCCTGAATCAGACGACGGTCGACGCCAGCTTGAAGAGCTTCGCGAAGGAATTGTTTCCGAACTCATTGATCGCGCAATCATCAGGCAACACGCAGAGCAACGCGGATTGTTAATAACGGCTGACCAGTTGGCGGAAGCCGAATTGCGCGCGATTGCCGAGTTGGGAGGGGAGCAGCAGTTCGATGCCTATCTGAAGGAGCATCGTTTGTCGCGCGACGAGTACCGCGAAACTCTCAAATCAGAAATCTACGGCGACATGATGCGTAAAGAGTTAAACAGCGGACTCTCGGTATCTGACAAGAAGATCAAAACTTATTACGCGGCACACAGTGGCGATGCAGAGTTCCAGCTTCCTGAGCGCGTGACGGCTGCGCATATTCTCGTTGCGGCCCGGCCTAATCTGATCACGCAGCGACTTCAAAGCGAGCGGAACCTCAGTGGCGAAGCGCTCAATTCAGCCGTGCGTGAAGAGATTGACCGCTTGCGGCAGCGCGCCGAGGAGCTGCGTCGCAAAACAATAACCGGCGCCAACTTTTCGGCACTAGCGCGTGAGTCGTCGGACGATCCGGCGACGCAGGAGCGTGGCGGAGACCTCGGGACCTTTCAGCGAAATACCCACGCGCGTGCTTTTGACGAGGCGGCATTCGCTCTAAAACTAGGCAGCATCAGCGAGGTGGTGCAAACTGAGTTTGGTTTTCACATAATCAAAGTTCTTAAGCGCGAACCCGGCCGCAGGCAAACCGTCGCTGAAGCTACTCCTGAAATCCAACGTCGCCTGCTTGGCAAACTCGAGGCCGACAAGTTAACGGCGTGGCTTAAGGACGCCCGGCGTAAAGCCGACGTTCGTATCAACGAGCCTTTTCGCTTCGCGCACTAAAGACCGAATTCCCTTCGAACTGATTTAAGACCACTCAGTAGTGTTCTTCTTTGACCTCTGACTTCCGACCTCTGATCTCTGACCTCTGACTTCTCTCTTTTCAACGCGCCCAGGTCGCTGCGCTCCCGGTTCTGCATTTGCCGACCCGCGATGAATGTTGCGGCCACCTCGCAAATGCATTTGTTTTCCATTGCCTGAGCGCCCCGCTCCCGCCTCAGCTTCTTACCTCGCCCTCAACAGATTCAACGTAATTCGCTGATTTTAAGCAACTTACCTCTCCAACAATTAACCGGGTTTAAACGCCTCAAGTTTTAGGCCTGTTTAATCGGGCCAACCACTCAAGTTTTTCTCAAGGTCTCTTCTCTAATCTTTGGTGCAAATGAGCAAAGTTTCAGCGCCCCAGTTTAAAGGAATTATCCGCGGTACATCGAAAAAGGAGTTCACGGTGTTAAAAAGAATCTCTGCCACTTTCGTAGCGCTATTTATTTGCTGCACGGCGGCTTCAGCCGCGACTCTGAGCCCCACGCTCGAGTCTCAACTCGGCTCGGCGGCCGACGACCTGAATGTCGGCACTGTAATCGTGGCTTTCAATACGCATCAGGGACTCAACGATTCGCATCTCGAAGTTTTGCGGGCAGTTGGAATAAGGCGTGGGTTGACGCTGCCACAGCTCGCTATGGTTGCTGTTCCCTCGGCGACGGCGGGTCAAGTCCGGGGTCTGGCCGCTAACAGCGCGGTGCGTTCCGTATGGTCCAATGACCAGCTTTACTACTTTATGAATCAGGCCCGCGTGCTTACGGGTGTCGACCGGGTCAGGACTACGGCAGCATTCACCAAAGCGAACGGTGGTTTGCCGGTCGCAGGTCAGGGGAATTTTTCGGTAGTAATCAACGACTCAGGCATCGACGCAACTCATCCCGACCTTAAGTTTGGCTCGCATGTGGTTCAGAACGTTCAGATTCTTACCGACACGGACACCTTGGCAGGTTTCACCACACTGGTCGGCGTTGAAAATGTTCCTAATACTGATACTCACGTGGGACATGGCACACATTGCGCGGGCATCGTCGGCGCCACCGGCCAGCAATCAGGTGGCCGCTAGCCGGCGTCGCACCGGGCGCTAAATTGATTGGTACAGGTTCCGGGGCGGGACTTTTCATCCTTAACGCTCTGGGCGGGTTTGAGTGGTCGTTATCGAATCAGTTTCTTCACAACATTCGCGTCGTTTCTAATTCCTGGGGATCTTCCGGGCCTTTCAATCCGGACAACCCGATCAACGTGGCGACTAAACGCGCTTACGACAACAACATTATCAGCGTGTTTGCCGCAGGCAACTCCGGCCCCGGCTGGGACACGCACAATCCTTACGCAAAAGCTCCCTGGGTCATTTCGGTGGGCGCGGGCACAAAGGAAGGCGGCTTAGTGAACTTCTCTTCCCGCGGCACGCCTAAAGAAGAGCGACTCAATAATGCTGATCCAAACGACGATTACGATGCACCGACCATCGTGGCGCCCGGCACTGGCCGGCAGTTCGTTTCGAACGCTGGGAAATTCACCACGGATATAGTCTCGACGCGGGCAACATCGAATGTAGTCTCCAACGGCACGACTGACGACGCCGAGATTCCCACGGCTTATTTGCCGTACTACACGCAGATTAGCGGCACTTCGATGGCTTGCCCGCACGTTGCGGGCGCAGTCGCCCTGATGCTGGACGCTGATTCGACACTCACTCCGGACGAAGTCAAGCAAATCATCCAGGAGACCGCGACGCGCATGCCCGTCTTTGGAGAGTTTGAAGTAGGCGCCGGCTACATCAATGCTTTCGCTGCTGTTGACAAAGTTTTCAATCGCTCGCGGGATTACGGTCGTTTTGTAAATCCCAGCTTCAATGCGCAGATGACGACCACCTGGTCCGCTCCGGCAAACTTCTCGATTACATACCTTCCGCAGCCGCCGGGGCCACAAAGCACAAACACGAATACCTACCGGTTCACGGTCGCGTCGGGCCGTGGTTTGCTCAATGTCGTAATTAACTTTGGCACTAATGCCGCGACAGACGAGACGGGTAATGCAATGGGCTTGATGCTTTACCCTCCGGGATGTCAAACACCACAGACTGACCCGACCGCTCCGCCGCCGCCGTGCGCATTCAATAGCGGGCTGACTTTGCCCATTCTTAATTCGCCTTATCGCCAGGTCATAGTTCGGAATCCTGTGGCGGGCCAGTGGGTGGCAGAGGTGCGTGGCCTCCGCGGGCTTGCTGCCGCACCGCAGGTTTCTTCCCCAGTCGGAATCGCGATTCCGGAGCAGGTCAACGGCTACGTCAAAAGCGCCATCATCACGCTCCAGGATGTGCCCGACATCCAGGGGCACACCGTTGAAGCGCAGATTCGCAACGCCCTAAGCAATCGCAGGATGGACATTCTCTCGGACGGAACGTTTCAGCCGGATTCAAACATAACCCGCGCCGATTTCGCGCGTGCTCTGGCGCTGAACGCACCACTCCGGCAGTCACTGGGCGCAACTGCCCGGTTTACAGACGTCTCTGGTGATCTCGCCTCCATCGCTGAAGCAATCACGGCAAAGGGTTCGACTCTCCGAGACTTTTTCACCGCGGAAAGCTTTTCCGCGGGAGCAGGTTTAATGGGCGCTGATGCCTCGACGTTTAACCCCAATGGAACTGTCAGTCGTCTCGATCTGGCGGTGGCCATGGTGCGAGCCCTCGGCCTCGATGCCGAAGCAAGGGCCAAAGCGAATACGGATGTTACTTACGCTGGTCAAACTGTGATCGATAACTCCGATATTCCGGGTGCGCTGCGCGGGTACGTCCAAATCGCCATCGATAAGGGCCTCCTGGAAATCTATCCTGCCGAGGTACGACAGATAGGTCCGGGTCAATTCCTGGCTATCCCGGGTCCGCGAGTTGAGCCAAACGCGCTCATTACGCGCGCGGCAATGGCGACCAAAGTCAATATCTTCGAACAACGGTTCATGGCGGGTAACTAGCAGCCGAACTGTCGAACGAGGATCGAGGCTAAAAATTTGACGGGTTGAACTAAAAGGGAGTACGAAGGTGAAAAAAGCATCTCTTCTGATATCGATATTTATCCTGGCGCTGTTTGCATTCCAGATGACGGGTGAACGCACGGGCTCGGTCGCCTCGGCTGCCGGAATCACCGTGGATCCTAATCTGGAAATTACCCTGGCAGCGCAACCGCTGGGCGGCACTCTGCCCGCCGTCATTACCTATGCTTATCAACCGGGTTCGGCGGAATTAAATCGCCTTAAACTTGTGGGCGTCTCAAAGGGCTTTGCTCTGCGGCAGCTCCCAATGGTAATCACGGATTTGAGCGCTGCTCAACTCTCGTCAGTGCGCACGCAGCCAGGCGTGATTTCGATCTGGGGTAACCAGATGATGCAGAATTTTACGAATGAGAGCCGGCGCTTCATCGGCGTGCTCCAAATGATGGCCGACAAAGAAGTCACGAAGAACAATACCAATAATCCCGGCTTCCCAATTTCAGGCAAAGGCATCGGAATCGGCTACGTGGATACGGGTATCGACGGCACCCAAAAAGACCTCGAATTCGGCACCAAGACTGTTCAGAACGTGCAGCAGCCGCTCGCCAATGGCGTCATCTCCGCTGCGGGGCTCGTTACGGCCCCGGGCGTGTCCGTTTCCGATCTGATTGCCGGCACCGGCTTCGTTCCACCGATCTACGTTGAAAATGTTCCTACTTCAGATATCGAATCCGGACATGGCACACATGGCGCCGGCGTGGCGGCGGGGACGGGATTCAATTCCGGCACCTTCTATGGAGGTGTGGCACAGGGTGCACATCTCGTCGGCGTTCAGTCTGGTGACGACAAAGGTCTTCCGTTGGTGGCCATTCTGGGCGCTTTTGATTACCTGTTGACTAACCAGATCACTTACAACATTCGCGTCATCAATAACTCCTGGGGTTCGAGATATAGCGCCGCTGGAGCGAACCCCGCCAATCCAATAAACGTCGCGACGCGCCGGGCGCACGATCTCAACATCGTGGTAGTTTTCGCAGCAGGAAATGCTGGTGATACGGCGACATCCATCAACCCCTACTCTACAATGCCATGGACCATCTCGGTCGCGGCTGGGGAAAAGCAAGGCCTGGGCTCGCCGGCGAGTTTCTCATCTCGGGGTGTTGACAACGGCACGGGCACCGATACTACAACCCAACCAGCCGACCCGACTGCACCACCGAATTTAAGGCCTGACATTACTGCCCCCGGAGTAGCAATCATCTCGGTGCGCGCACACGGCGCCTCGCCACTCATGAACGCGAGCGGCGTGCTGCAAAATGACGCGACGCGAATTTCTCCGGCATTCCTGCCAAACTATTTGACTTCTCAGGGAACAAGCTTCGCTTGCCCACATGTCGCAGGCGTCGTAGCTCTCATGCTTGAAGCTAATCCTCAACTAACTCCAGCCGAAGTGGTGACGATCCTGCGTCAAACAGCGACACCGATGCCCTATGAAGAGCGCGTAGTGGGAGCAGGATACGTTGACGCACACAATGCGGTGCGAGCAGTGATGTCACTTGCGGCAGTGCCGCATCCGGCAGATCTTTTCCGCAAGCCCGGTGACCCGGAAATCTTCGACGTCGAGGATGACCAGCTCGGCACAACGGCTCAGGACATTCGCACCGGACGCTTCGCCTACGATGTGGCCACTAATCAAATCGTTTATGCGTTAACGGTGACTGATCTGTCCGTGCAAACACCAAACATGCGTTGGACAATGACTTCAACGTTTGGTGCTACAGATATATTCGTTACGGCCTCGATCAATGAACTCGGTCCATCTTTCAGATATGGCAGAATAACTACTTTGGCGACGGGCACGCGGAACCAGCAGAACCTTGGTGCTGCGGATTCCGGCTCGATCACAGGCAATGTGATAGTCATTCGTCTCGGACTTGACAAGATAAATGCCGCGGTTGGATCGGATGTGCTCTTCACAACATCCAGAAACACTTCAGCCCAGGCGCAGATTCTAATCGGAACTTCCGTATCGGGTGGTTTACTCCTGAATGCTGACTCCGCATCAGGCGTGGATTTCAAAGTTGGCGAGGAGCCCGATCCCGATCCTACGCCCACACCAACTCCGGATCCGACACCTACGCCAACGCCGGATCCGACGCCCGATCCCAGTCCCGATCCGACACCGGATCCCACTCCTGATCCGACACCGGATCCAACACCCGATCCAACTCCGGATCCGACGCCAACTCCTGGACCATCGGACTGCACGGAGACAGGAAAGTTTAGTGAAGCTTATTCCGGCACTCTGGCAGTGGGGCAACAAAGTACTGATATAGTTTTCAGCCTTCGTCGTTCGATACTCGATGCGACGCTCACATATCATCCCCGCAACGAAAGCGTGATCTTCCAATTGGTGAATGAGAATGGGCAGGTGATCGCCAGTTCGGAAAAGGGTAAACTTAAAATAGGCTCACTCCCGTGCGGCAACTACTCTTTTAGAATTATTGGGACAGTTAGTAAGCCGATAGATTTCACAATCAGGGTCAATCAGGGATAGCGCTACGGAGATACAACGCCAAGGTTGCTGAAATTCTAACTGGATGAAAAGTTGGTAGCGGGGGCGGGAATCGAACGCCGATCCTGGGGGTTATGAATAAGATTCTACCGCCCGCACCAAACTTACTGCAGGAAAAACCCTGAAACGCCAGGTCGCGATCGAAATCAACAGTTTGGGTTACGATTGTTGTTTTATGTGGACTTGATCCCCGGGCTGAGGCCTGGGTCTGGCGGCATTTAAGATTGGAAATTTCAGATCTGAAAAGGAAGAACCTAAATCGTGAATCGTAAATCGTGAAAAGGTGAATGTGGGAGCTAAGTGCGAAGAGCGAAGCGCAAAGAAAAGCAGCTCGATGCAAGAATTCCAGCAAGGAACGGAGCAGAAGTCGGAGGGCAGAAGGACAGAGGTCAGAGGTCGGAGGTCAGAAGTCAGAAAGCAGAAGGCAGTAGGCAGAAAGCAGGCAAAAAGACATCAGATGCGTTAGGCTTAATGAGTAATGAGTAAGCGATGTGTAATGCTGATTAACCCTCTAAGCGTCAATTAGAATTCTTCCATGAGCAAGAATGAGATCATCGAAGAGCTCCCCAAGCTTACCTCAGAGGAAAGACACGAGATCCGGCTGAAGCTTGCCGAACTTGATGGCGATGGCTGGCTTGACGACGACGACCCGCTGACCGACGAACAGAAAGCGCTGATCGAGTCGCGCATCGAAGCTCACGAGAAAACCCTGAGACTATTCCCTGGGAAGAGGTTAAGGCTCGGTTAAACCGGAGACTGGGTGAGTGAGGGGCCTTCAGAAGCGAAGCGAGAGCGCGAGATTGCGTCCCACTTGAATTCAGAACCGGGGGTTTGGGGAATTAGTATTGTTTGGAAGAGTTTCCTACTCAGATTTCCGCGCCGTGTCCAATGACCTACACCGCCTACACAGCGGTCGCCCGCCTGTTCCTTGCTCAACCTGACGAGGCTCGATCCGATTTCCGGCCTTCACATTTGGGGTTGTCGTGGTAAACATTTGCGACGTTGGTTTTCTTAGAATGCCACGCGCGCATTTCTTGAGAATTCATGGTGACCTCCGGGTGAGAACCCTTTGATCTAAAATAAACTCCGCTTAAGGGGACTATTTCCGCATTAGTTATTGCTATTGTTCATCCTGCGCAATAGAATCCGCTCGCCCACAATCGGCCCCAGGGCCGACCACCGGCGAAGGCGAGGCAAGGTCCCTGGAGATTTGCCCCAAAAATGCACTTCCCCGACCGCGCCTCGCTTTTTTAGCCCACACACAGACGACCCACGAAAGGACCTAACAGATCATGAAACAACGGACTCGTATGCTGCTGCTCGCAGTTTTTGTGGCGGCGGCGTCATTTATTACATTCGCACAATCGGGGCCACAAGCGTCGGACGAACAAGCGTTAATAGCTTTAGACAAACAATGGACGGCAGCGGAGTTGCGCCTTAATGATGAGGACCGGAAGACTATTGATGGAATTGTGGCGGCCGACTACACCGGAATAACCCCCTTCGGTCAGGTCATGAATAAAGCGCAGTACATGGCTAACCTCGAACACTCGACGGATACCGATGTGGCGGACGAGTATGTGGTGCGTTTCTTCGATGGCGGCAAGCTCGCGATCATGTCGCACCGCGGGACGGTCAATGGGAAGCCAACTTACCGTAGCACCCATGTTTGGTTGAAGAGCGGTAATACCTGGAAACTCATTCAGAACCACGTCAGCAACATCAGCGAACCTCCGGCAACGCCGGCAACGACGCCAATGACACCAGCTCCGGCAACGACGCCAGCTCCGGCAACGACGCCAAAACCGGCACCGACGCCAACTCCCCCAACGACGCCGAAGCCGTAAGAATGCCGTGAATCGTGAATCGTAAATCGTGAATGGATGAGTGCGGTTACCAGTGTCAGGTGAAAAGTGACAAGACAACCTGACGCAGCATGACGCTGCCGCTCGCAGGATCAAAGGAGCGCCAAGTGCACCCCAGCGCGGCTGCCGCGCCGGGGACCCCGCTAGCCGTCGCACTCCAAAGATGATCGCCGACCCATCGAGAGGTCGGCGATTATTGTTTGTGGGTTGAGGATCCGGGGCGGGTTGGCCTGGCTACATACATTGCGCGGCGCTTTGAGGTAGATGTCAGAACGGCGCCGGCCATTTACGATGCAGTAAAAACAAGACCATAGAAATACCACCATCACAACCAAGATCACAGGACTTCCATAACTTGCGCGGTTTACCATCAATTCGCATTATCGTGACTCGTGCCTCGCGATTGCTAGTGTCTCAGTTAGAATTTTTTTAGCACCTTCATGTTTTCAATGAAAGCCCGATTAGTTACAAAGGTCGTCGCCGTCAAACGCCGGGTCCGCCAAGCGCAGATGATTGCGCGCGGGCTTAAGTCGCGCCGGCATCCTATCGAAGCCCAGATTATCCCCATCCGCCGCTGCAATCTTTCATGTACGTATTGCAACGAGTTTGATTCCTCGTCGCAGCCGGTTCCGCTGGAGGAGATGATTCATCGTGTCGAACTGCTCGCGGCGCTTGGTACTGCAACTATCACAATCAGCGGCGGTGAGCCACTGCTACATCGGGAACTCGATGAGATAATAAAACGGATTCGCAGTCACGGAATGCTGGCCGGGCTGATCACTAATGGCTACCGGCTGACGGACAAACGTATCAAACAGTTGAACGAGGCCGGTCTTGATCACCTTCAGATCAGTATCGATAATGTAGAACCGGATGACGTCTCAAAGAAGAGTCTTCGCGTTTTGGAGAAAAAACTTCGTTTGCTGGCGGAGTATGCTCAATTTGACGTCAATGTTAACTCGGTAGTTGGCAGCTCAATTCCCTTGCCTGAAGACGCTCTGGTTATTACGCACCGCGCTCGCGAACTTGGTCTCTCAACCACAGTGGGTTTAATACATAACGGCGCTGGTGAACTTCAGGCATTAAATGACAGGCAACAAAATGTCTATCAGCAGATCGAGCGCCTCAAGAAACCATTTCACATCTCGGCACTGTACAATCGCTTCCATACGAACCTGGCGCGAGGTTTGTCGAATGAGTGGCGCTGCAGGGCCGGCAGTAGATATCTCTATATTTGCGAAGACGGACTCGTACATTATTGCTCCCAGCAAAGGGGCTACCCCGGAGTCCCGCTTGAGAATTACACACAGCTGGATTTGGAACGCGAGTACCACACCGTCAAATCATGCGCGCCATATTGCACAATTTCCTGTGTGCAGCGCGGCTCGATGATTGATGAGCTGCGCGAAAATCCTGCCCTGGCTCTCTCCAGGTTTTTTCCTTCGCGTGGTGCAAACTCTGCAGAAATCCCAACAGCCGTGAGGATTCTTACGTGGCTCTTCCTGCCAACCGAGACGAGTAAACGGCGGATAGTAGGACGTGCTGCGCTGCGAGTCCTGAGGATAAAGTAACGGTTAACGGGTTTGCTTCAAGCGCGGCGCACAAACGTGAGACCTCTTAGGTGGCCGGGCTTTCTGACGGATTGGAGGACGGTGACTGTCGCTCCGTAGGAGCGCAATTTCATAGCGGCGCTGTTACGTTCGCTCTTAACGGAGCGAAGAACCATGCGTTGGGCGCACCATGTTCTATAAACATGTCGCTCTTAACGGAGCGAAGAATGCGCCGCGTTCCAAGCAATCACAATATTTGTGCAACTCGATCCACCTACCAGTTAACGTGTAACTCCAGTACATATACCGCCAACGTTATTACCGCCGCTAAAACGACGTCCGCCGCGTAATGATACCGGCCCATCACCGCACCAACGCCAATCCCTATTGAGACCAGGACAAACAGGAAACCGATACTCGGGACAAAATGCAGGAGAACAAGTGAGCTACCGAGCGTGGCAGTGACGTGTGCGCTCGGAAACGTATTCAACTCCGTACTAAACGAGCGAACAACCCAAAGATTAAACCTGCGGATTTTTCCTGTGACGGTTTCGACCGACATTGTTTCGAGAATGCGCGGTGGCTGTGTTGGGAAAAACGCAGTGAACGCGTAGCAGGGATAAGTAGCAAACAAAGAGACGGCCCAGTATTCAGGGACGTAACCTTCCAAACCTTTCGCGTAAAGAACCAAAAGACCGAGTGGAACCAGCACGTAGCAAGAAATGTACGCCAGTTCCAGAATGGCCATGGCCCAACGATATTTGGGTTGTGCCAGTATCGGAATCCAACTGCTCAATAACTTGCGATCGAACTGCTGAAGTTTCGCCTGAAAGCCCTGGTTTACTTTCCCTGAGAGCCAGCCAGCCTGCCAGTAAACCATTGGCATCAGCGCCGCAGGCAATAAGTCACGAGCAATGGCAACCTGCCGTTGAGGAAGAAACTGATCGGCAAATTGTACAAACGCCAGCAGTAGTAAGCCGGTTGCTCCAATTGCAGCGATTGCCATGCGCCGTTTTGTGCTTACCGATCGCAGCCACGAAGCGCCGATGAACAAGCAGAAAGCGATTACAGTTATCCACTCAGCTTTCCTCATACTAAAAGATAGTTGGACAAAGGTATTACCTGGCCCACACAAACGGAAGTCAAAATGCGAACAGAGCTCTTATTCCTGATACGGCTTTCGCAAGCCTTGTGCCATTCGGTCGCGTGAGTTGTAAACAGCGGGACGCTTCATCACGACTTCGTATTGGGCCAGGGCTTCGCGCCGCTTGTGCGCGCTCTTGTAGCTGTGGCCGTAGAAGTCGACAGTTTGCAAGCAAAACAACGCCGACCCATCCGAGGGTCGGCGATTGTTGTTTTTGTCTAGTAATCCCGGGCTGAAGCCGCGGCCGCGGCATTCAGGATTTCGCTATTTATTAATTTAAGTCGAACAGCCTCTTAGGTTGGAAGGGTGATTTACGCTCGCTCGTTGAAGGCCCTCAACCAAAGCGGGGGCAAGCCCGGGGTCCCCAGCGGGGCATCCCCGCTGGGGTGGAAGCCACCCTTCCCAACCATGAGACATTGCAACTTGAAACTGACAGAAAACACTCAGTACTCGGCCCCGCGGCAATTTGAAGATTGAAGATCTCAGATTCTCAAAAAAGAAAAGCCTAAAGTCCTCGAACTACTCACAGACCCCGGACCCTTACGCGGCCTTCGATCCGTGAAATCAGGATTCTTGCTCCGCCGGCGCCGAGCTGCAGCTCGGTTTCGCTACGTCGCGAGCCGTCTTCGTCTTCAGATTGAAAAGAATTCGTGTTGAGTCGCTTGTTTAGTACATTCGGAAGATCGACGTAAACACTGTCCGCTCCGCGCACACGCAGGTCCGCGTTTATGTTATCGGCGACGCGGAGTTCTACCGGGCCTTCAACCGACCGCACAGTTATTCCTTGTGAGTCCAAACGCGCGACGCTTAATGTGACGCCGCCCTCGATGTTCTGGATTTGTGCCGCTTGCACTTCGCCTGCTCGCACTGAACCTTCGATGTTCCTCAGTTCCAGGTAACCGTCAGTCTTGCCAACGGCGAAACTGCCTTCAAGGCCAGTGAACCTCAAGTTGGCCGACTGCGGGACGATGAGTGTTAGCTCTTCGTAAGCCCGGATAACGCGACACGAGCGGTCGGTCTGATGCTTGATCGTGAGACTGGTTGGCGAATCCTGGACCAATATGGTTTCACAATCGTAGTCCTTTTGCGTGCGTGCGTGCCGGACAAAGTGAATCTCGGCCCGGTTGTCATTTGTCGTTTCAACTTTGACTGCGCCTTCGATGCCGCTAACGTCAATCTGCGCATTTGGCGAAAGGTGGAAGGAGCGATTGATCTCCCCGCGCACGGGGTAATCCTGTTTGGTTTGCGGTGCGGCAACCACAGTTAAACCAGCCGAAAGAGCGGCGGCCGACGTCTTTACGGCGCTTGCCAGCGTCATGGCACTCAAACACATTGCCAACAAAACGACCAGCATCCATCCGATTTTGGTGTTCATACCTTTTGCCTCGGGAGTGTTGTTAATAATAGGACACCACGGTGGTCTGAGTTGTGGCAGGAAAAAGGCCGGGAGGCAGGAGGCAGAAAAGTGGTGAATCGTGAATCGTAAATCGTGAATGGGTCGAGGGGAAGCGTCGGGTGTCCTTCAATGCGGCCGAGACGCCGCGCTTCCAGTACCAAAGCGGCGTTCGGCCGCCGCCCTCCAATTTGTTTGTGGGGAGTTGGGATCTTACAGGAATAGATCCCCAACAATTAGTACAACGAACGTCACGTAGAAAGCTGCGTTTCTCCAGGCCACATCCGACTTATTAATGAGGCGCCATGAATTACCGAGATAAGTAGTGAATACCACAGTCGCAATCGCGAGAATTACACCGAGGATAGCCAGGCTGGGTTTCATAGTAACGAAGTTCTTAAAAGCTTGATTATTTTCGGTGAAATGTCAAAAGGTCCTTCGCCCTTCCGGGTTCAAAAGTCGACCGATAACCGCGAATGAAATTGCAAACGAAGCAGAAAGGGCACAAATGCCGGAATAGTCAAAAACCTTCGATCGTTTCGGACTAGTCACTATAAAGATTAAGAATTGATGGATCCTTCTGCAGCAGGAAAATTTGTTGGTCTCGATCTTCAGACAATCCCAGCAATACCACCAGCATGCGAAAGCATCGAGCACAATAAATAAAGAGACCACATAATATAAACATCAGAACGACTACTGCATTAGTCGGCGAAAATTTCAGACCGAGTAACTCAATTTCATTCTGCTGCAAAGCAATTGCAAGGCCTATGGCGGCAACAATAGGAATGGGAAATGTTAAAACTCCTAAGGACGCGTGGTATGTTTCCCTAATCAACTCATTAATGCCTTTATCTTTTACCTCTGACACTAATGTGTCCACCGTTGATTCTCTATTGCCAGCTCTTTCAGCTGCACCCGCAGGCTTGTTCTCAGTCTCAGTGTGAGTGTCTTCCGCCTTTTTCTGGGTGGCAATCTCTTGTCTCAGGTGATGCGGTGGCGCGGCGGCTGACTGCTTGTTCGAATCGCTTTCAGTTGGTGCCGTGCCAATATTTTCCGGCTTCTTATTGTCAGCACCACCTAGTCGGGGATACTGAAAAACCATTTCGATTTACTGTTCACGATTTACGAGCCACCGCCGGCCGAAGCAGAGACAGGATAGCCGCGACGAGTGCTTCCGGTTCAACCGGCTTGGCGAGGTGTAATTGGTAACCCGCTGCTAACGCTCGCTCGCGATCTTTAGCGGTGGCGTAGCCAGTGAGGGCAATGGCGGGAATCGACTGCGCGGCTTTCAGTAATGAGTGATGAGTGATGAGTGATGAGTCAGCAGTGCTGAGTGGTGAGGGCGGAGCGCCGGGTGACGAGGTCTTAGTAATCAGGGGCAACTGATGAGGCGCTGATGGTAAAGGGTCACCCGTAACAGATGAAGACTGATCGGTTCCAGATGGTGAATGCCGCTTGCTGAGCGATGACTCATGAGTACTGACTGCTGGGTCAGTTACGAGGGAACGAATCTTACGCATCAACTGGTAACCATCTTCGTCCGGCATGCCCAAGTCGCTAATGATTACATCAGGTAATTCGGAGGGTGGAGGGTGTTGGGTGTCGGTTGTCGGTTCAGATGGTTGACCCTGGACGTTAGACTTTAGACCTCGGACCAATACATCGAGTGCTTCCGCAGCCGAAGAGGCAGCAATCACTTCGGCCCGCTGTCGTATGAGCAATACCTCCAGCAAGGTTCGCGAGTCGTCGTCATCTTCAACGAGCAACACTCGAACGCCGGACAAATCCAGCACTTCCGAGGAAGCCAGAGCTTCACCAATCGAACCAACGGATTTCTGCAAAGGCTCGGTTGTTTCTACCGTGTCGCGCGTGGCCTGCACCAGCGGCAACTCAACGATGAAAGTCGATCCCAAGCCCCTTCCCGCGCTGCGGGCACTTGCGGTGCCTCCATGCAATTCAACCAAATGTCGCACCACCGCCAAGCCCAAACCGAGTCCTCCCGCTCTGCGCGAAATAGAACTCTCTTCCTGGCGAAACCGGTGAAAGATGTAAGGCAGAAACTCAGGTTTAATGCCTTCGCCGTTGTCGCTAACTGTCAGTCGCACGCATGGTAATCCCGAGGTGCCGAGCCGCCCCGACAGGCTGTTCAACATAGAGGACTCATCGGGTTCTGAGATGCATTTAAGGCTAACCTTAACCTTGCCGCCTCGCGGCGTAAACTTGATTGCGTTCATCAACAAGTTCCAAACCACCTGGCGCAGCCGGGTCGGGTCGCCACTCACAATGCATGTTCCCGAATCCATCTCCAGTTCAACGTCAATGTCTTTCGCGGCGGCTGCCGGCTTCAGTGCTTGATTAGTAGTCTCGACCAGGGGCGCTACATTCAGTGGATGCACTTCGAGCTGGAGGTTGCCCTGAATGATGCGCGAGACGTCCAGCAGATCCTCAATTAGTCGCGCCTGCGATTTCGCGTTCCGTTCGATAATCTGAATTGCGTTTGGTACATTTTCTTCATCGAGCTCTCCGCTGCGAATCAACGTCGCCCAACCGAGAATGGAAGTAAGTGGAGTGCGAAGCTCATGCGAGAGTGTGGCAAGAAATTCATCCTTGAGACGATCAGTTTCTTCGGCCTGCTCGCGTAATTTGCGCTCCCGCGCCAGCAATGCGGTACGTCCTTCCTCCGCGGCCTTTCGTGTGGTGACGTCAAGCACCAGGGACAACACCGAAACCATTTTGCCGTTGGCGTCGTGCAATACTGAGTTGTACCATTCGCAAAAAAGTACCGAACCATCGCGTGTGTAATTCCGATTACGCTGAACGCCATGCAATTCGGCGCCGACCCGTTGTCTGTAAGTAACCTGCGCGACGGCATCGACGTCCTCGTCAAACACAAAATGCCAATCACCCACGTGCTTGCCTAAAACCTCTTCTGCTTTCCAACCAAACAGTCGCTCTGCAGATTCAGACCAGCGCGACACCCGCGCGTCACTGTCCCATTCGATAACAGCGAGCGGCGAATTCTCGATAAGCAAAGTAAGGCGCTGATGAGTTTCCTGCGCGGCCTCTTCCGCCCGCTTTCGCTCAGTTATGTCCTGAATGATAGCGACACCGCCAATGATTTCGTTCTGCTCGTTACGCAGCGGCGAGTAATAACCCTTGAAGAAACCCTGGTGACCGGTCTGGGGCACAGTGTAAGGCGTATTGTGAGAGGTTGCGGTGTAACCTTCCAGGGCCGCGTAGAAATACTTGTCGTCTCCGGTTTGTTTTAGAAATGGAAAGACGTCAAACGCGCATTTGCCAAGTACGTCCTCTCTTCGCATTCCAGAAATCATTTCCATCGCGCGATTCCAGGCGGTGTAGCGACAATCGCGATCAAACGCCAGAATGCCCGCAATGCTCGCGTCGAGCACTTGTCTAAGGAACAATTCTAACTGTAAAGGCTCTTTGTCCACGGACATAAAATTCGCAAGTTGGTCGGGGAAAACTGAGAGGATTGGGGCGCAGTGCTTAATGATGAATACTAAGGTAATAGCGAGAAACAGTAAACAGGAAAAAAGCCGTAAATCGTAAATCGTGAATCGTGAATGGACGAGAAAACGGTTAAATAGCGCGGCAAACAGCCGAAGCAGTAGGCAGTAGGCAGAAGGCAGAAAGCAGAAAGACAGGAGACGGCGCACCCACGGAGGCTTAACTGAATCACATGGACAGCGGAAAGCAGACGGCAAAAAGCCGCGAATCGTAGATCGTGTTGGACAAGAAATTGGTTGCGGCTTGCCGACGCACAGTGCGGAATGCCTATGGCTTTCCGCTGAGTTTCCCTATGACTTTTTCCAGAGGGTCAGCCTCAGGAAAAGAAGTGAGAGATCGCGTTCGGAAAGGCTGAGGCTTTACGCACTGTGCGGCGGCGAGCCGCAATCAGGGTTTACGATTTACGATTTACGATTCACTGCCACGAGGTCACATTATGCGGATTAAAACCTTCACTTTCGCGCTGTTTCTCATCGTTGCCTGCCAATGGAACGGCGCCGGTAAATTGCCCATGGCGCCCGAGCTTCGCGCAAGCACGCAACCCATCGCAAATGCATCCGAAAGCTCCTCATTAGTTGCGAACCCAACACCAACAACATCGGCTATGTTCACCGACGCTGATTTCGCGCGACATGTGGCGCTGCTCAAGAGCGAGATCAAAAAGAAGCTGCGGGCCGCAGGCACCGGAGCAACGGCTGCGGAGTTCTCTTTTGTTATTCAGCGGCCATTCGTCGTTATCGGTGATGAACCCAAACAACTGGTGCAGGAACGTGCAGAGGGTACGGTGAAGTGGGCAGTCGATCGGCTCAAGCAGGACTTCTTCGCAAACGACCCCAAAGAGATACTCGACATCTGGCTGTTCAAAGACGCAGCCTCTTATGAGAAACACGCGCGGCTGTTGTTTGGCGACGAGCCGTCCACACCCTACGGCTACTACTCGAGCACTCACAAAGCATTGATCATGAATATCGAGACCGGCGGCGGAATGTTGGTCCATGAAATTGTGCATCCGTTTATGGAAGCCAACTTCGCCGCGTGCCCCCCATGGCTTAACGAAGGTTTGGGATCACTCTATGAACAATCTGGCGATGATGCCGGACATATTCGCGGGTTTACCAATTGGCGTCTGCCGGGATTGCAGCAGGCGATACGAGCAAAGCAAGTGCCGTCATTCAAAGAGCTGACGGCGATGGGTTTTCGCGCGTTCTACAGTGCGGACAAGGGGACCAACTACGCGCAGGCGCGCTACCTTTGTTATTACCTGCAGGAGAAGGGCGTGCTGGTTAAGTTTTATAAGGAGTTTCATGCGCGTCAAAAAGAAGATCCGACCGGGTTTAAGAGTCTGCAAAAGGTGTTGGCAGAGCCTGATATGGACGCGTTCAAGACGAAGTGGGAGGCGTACGTTCTGGAGTTAAGAAGAGAGTAGGCAGGCAGTAGGCAGCAAGCAGAAGGCAGAAGGCAGAAGGCAGAAGGCAGAAAGCAGCAAGCAGCAGTAAGCAGCAGAAAGCAGCAGTAAGCAAGGCAGTAGGCAGAAGGCAGTAGGCAGAAAGCAGCAGCTTTGAGATCGCTTGCCTGCTGCTTTCTGCCTAGTGCCTTCTGCCTACTGCCTTCTGTTCTTTAGAACTTGTCGCTCTTGTTGTCAGGATCGAGAGCTGAGCGGTCCGGAGCGTTGACTCCTTGCTGGTTGTAATAGCCGCCCGGCGCGAACTGGCCCGACTCTCCTATGTCGAGCGAGCGTTCGTCGTTCTTCACTACATCTTTCGCGGCAGGCGCTGCCGGCTCCCAGTTCTTTTCTTCAATTCGTTCCTTATCACTGCTGGGATTACGATCTTTCATGATGATGGCCTCCCCTTTTTGCAAATGCTGTCGAGGATTGCTAAGCAAGCAAAATGCCGCAGCCCCGAACGCCGCTGTGAGCTCAGGGGATTTAATCGAGCGTAGTAAAGCAAAACACTTGTGTGTCTGGAGAGAGGGCAGGGCGGACGGCAGGAGCAGGAGGTAGTAGGCAGTAGGCAGAAAGAAAGAACAATTGACGTGCTATTTGCTACGCTTGCCGACCGCCGACTGCCGACTGCTTACGGTTTGCTGTTCCCTTCAGTTGTCGAGCGGGAGGTGTTCAGTGAAAGGCGCAGCTGAGTCAAGATCCGTTGACGTTCCGCATGATGGAAATAGTCGCGTGTCCTCGCTGGTGCCCACAGAAGTTAATGCGGCTGATTTTGCATGTAGCGGTTCTGCCTGCTTGTCACCGTGATTGCCTGGTAAAATCAGCGTGTCCGTTTCCAATTCCTCACCAAGTTCGCGCGCAGTCCTGGTGTTAGTTTGTCCACCGGTATTCTTTTCAGGCGCGACGGAGGTGTCGAGTTCAGCGAGTTTTGCGATTCCGAAATCCAGCACCTTGACGCGATAGCCGCCCAGCCGGTTTGGTTCCAGCCAGATGTTTTCAGGTTTTAGATCGCGGTGCACGATGCCTTGTTGATGCGCCTCATGCACGGCCGAGCTGACTTGCTCGAGAATGTCCACCACCCATTCCAACGGCAGCCGTGTCTCCTCTTTCAACACGTCTCCAAGCGTGCAACCGTCGAGATACTCCATCACCAGGTAAGCAACACCGTCGCCATGCGTGCGCGCAAAACCGAAATCGGTAACGTCCACTACGTTTGGGTGACGCAGGCGACCGGTGGCGCGCGCTTCGCGTTTGAAGCGTTGCACAAATTCCTCATTGCGCATGAACTGGGGCGTGATCAGTTTGAGCGCGACATAACGCTCCGTGCCAAGGTGTACCGCAAGATAGACGGCGCCCATGCCGCCTTCACCCAGCAGGCGTTCCAGGCGGTACTTGTCGTCGAGCACCTGACCGATATATTGATCGGATGGCATATAGCGCGAATCCTAAACCGGAAACAGGGAACCGTAAACCGTGAACTGTGACTCGTGATTCCAGTGAACTGTTACGGCCCACAGTTAGGGATGTTTCACTGTTTCCGGTTCACCGTTCACGGTTCCCGGCTTTTTCAGCACATCTGCCAGGCTTTAATGGCGTTGATTGGAGTAATCAGCATCAGGATTTCAAGCAGCAGGCTATCGTGGATCCAAACAATCAGGAGCAACTCAACACCGGCAAAGAGAAGCAGCGAGCGACGCAGGCCGAGTCGTTGAGCAATGAAGAATCCGGCACTGCAGCAAAGAAGGTCGCCGAGCGAATTGACTACCGTATCGCCGTTGTAGCCCAGAGCGGCGGTTGCGGTGCGATAGCGTTCGATAATGAAATTTGTGTTTTCCAAGATTTCCCAGGCGGCTTCGACGGCTGTGGCCAGCAAAAGCTGCATCGTTACATTCCACTTCGGCGCCAGCCAGTAAATCAGCCAGAAAAACAGAACCCCATGCAGCAGATGCGTGAAGCTGTAAGGATCGAGAAAGTGTTGGGAATTGTCGGCACTGCAAACGCCGCCGGACCACGCGAGCACCTTTCCGCACGCGCAAATCCACAAACGGCCTTCGGCGCGCAGCAATAGCGCCGTCGCCGGAAAGATTGCGGCTATTGCCAGCCATAACGCGACCTTTTGTTTTTTAGCAGTAAGCAAGCGACGTGTTATTCCGAAGCTCAGTTCATTGCAGTGACATGAGGTCATCTATGAAGCGTGGTTCGCTGTCAAGAGGTTTTGAGGGCAGACTCTGACCGCGACGCCGCAGCGCCTCTATTGATCTATAGCTTTGTTGTTTGCTCTTTGACATGAGACTGATAGTT
>JBPCLZ010000145.1:0-2101 GCA_051002775.1 Pyrinomonadaceae bacterium
AAAAAATCGATCGGGCCGCGAACGACATACCGGCGGTGGAAGTGTTCGGCGAAAAAACAGGCAAAGTTCTGGTGTTGGGTTGGGGTTCGACTTACGGCTCAATAAGCACGGCCGTCGAGAAACTTCAAAGCGAAGGCAAGAGCGTTTCCGCGGCGCACCTGCGCTACCTGAATCCTTTCCCGAAGAACCTGGGCGAAGTGATTGCCGGATTCGAAACCGTGATCGTGCCGGAGATGAATCTGGGCCAACTCTGCACCATGATTCGCGCGAAGTATCTGGTCGACGCGGTTGCCTTCTCGAAAGTTAAAGGACGTCCGTTCCAGATTCGCGAGATCGTTCGCAAGGTTGAAGAGTATTTGTAGTACGGGGCAGTTTTGCGATGGCCACTCAAACCGCGGACTTACGTAATGAGAAATCCCTAATCGAGCGCTATGAAGAGGCATTGCGTTACTTTATGGGCCAAGGCAACCTGAACAGTGCGCTGGCTAAGGTCACCCGCGATCTTAAGGAGCACAGTATTGACTACATGGTGATTGGGGCAGTAGCCCTCATGCAACACGGTTATCCCCGCCTGACAGAAGACATCGATCTTGTGCTTACGCCAAACGGATTAGAAGTTTTTCATCGGGAGCTGATTGGTCTGGGGTATGTACCAGCATTTCCCGGGGCAAAGAAACGGCTGCGTTCGACAACTGATGGCATCATCATCGAAGTAATGACTACCGGGGAATACCCGGGCGATGGAAAGCCAAAGCCTGTAAGTATTCCTGAGCCATGCGCAGCTTCAACCGAAATTGACGGCGTCAAGGTTGTGACATTTGAGAAGCTGATCGAATTGAAATTAGCCTCGGGAATGACTGCGCCACACAGACTAAAGGATCTCGCAGATGTGCAGGAATTGATCAGAATTCGTCAATTGCAGCCTGAGTTTGCTGAGCGTCTTGACCCATACGTAAGAGAAAAGTTCCTGGAGCTTTACGAGACAATCAGGCAGATGCCAAAAGACGAGGAGTGAATGGCAGCCAACATTTCAAACGTCGAAGGCTTCGATCCTACAGAGTGGGACATTCGCCGTGAGGGTCGTGTTTGGAGTCATGAGGAATTCGAGCGACGAATTTACCAGGCTCCTGAGAAGATCGAATTCACCGGAAGAATCTTTACCTACGAAGAGGATCGGCTGACGGTGCTTGCGATGCTACTCGAAAATTTGGGTATCGATAAAGCCGTTCAGCTTGGAAATCTGGAAGACTGGAAAGCAGCAATCTCTGAATTACATCCCAAGGAGCAATAATGAGCACAAACGGAAATGGTCATAGTGGTAACGGCAATCCAGCGCCCGTCGAGGCCAGCATATCTGCCGAGAGCGAAGGCGGTTCTGCGGTATCGGGAAAGATCGCACCGCCTCCAGGTCAGTTAAAGAAATCTGACTTTGTTTCTGATCAGGAAGTGCGCTGGTGTCCCGGCTGCGGAGACTACGCCATCCTTAACAACGTTCAGAAGGTAATGCCCGAGCTCGGCGTGCCGCGCGAAAAGATCGTTTTCGTTTCCGGGATCGGTTGTTCGTCCCGCTTTCCCTACTACATGAACACCTACGGCTTTCATTCGATTCATGGCCGCGCGCCGGCGGTTGCTACCGGCATCAAGTGCGCGAACCCTGACTTAAGCGTTTGGGTCATCACTGGTGACGGCGACGCCCTTTCGATTGGCGGTAATCACTTCATGCACGCAATTCGCCGCAACCTCGACATCAATTACATACTTTTCAACAACCGTATTTATGGCTTGACGAAGGGCCAGTACAGTCCCACCTCCGAGTTTGGCAAGAAGACAAAGTCGAGCCCGATGGGAGCGGTGGATTACCCCATCAACCCGCTTTCCCTGGCGATTGCAAGCGAATCAACGTTTGTGGCGCGCTCAATCGATATCGACGTCAAGCATCTCGGCACGGTGGTGGAAGCGGCTGCGAGACACAAAGGCATCTCTTTCATCGAAGTCTATCAAAACTGCAACATCTTCAACGATCATGCGTTCGATTCATTCGCCGAGCGTAGCGTGCGCACTGACCGCGTGCTTTACCTGGAACATGGCAAGCCGATGATCT
>JBPCLZ010000146.1:0-2049 GCA_051002775.1 Pyrinomonadaceae bacterium
CCCGCGCTTTCGTCCAACTGAATTCCTTCCGCAGTGCTCGCCGGATCGATACCACATTCCTTCCACAACTACTCCGTTATCCACCTTGACCCCCGGCGAGACTTCGGAAAGAATCCTATTCGTTAGATTGCTCCCACCCATAGAACAGTGACGTTAAGCATGAACCATAAAGGCTTGGTACTAACCTGCTTCATCTGCTTTGGCACTCTGCTGCTGTGCCTCCTTTCCTGCTCAACCGCTTTGTGTGCCGACGCTCACTTCAGTTCCGGCAAAAGCGCCCTCGCCATTCCCTTCGAACTCGACGATAACCTCATCTATGTTCGCGTCAGCGTAAACGACTCTCGACCGCTCTCGTTTATCTTGGACACGGGCGCTTACTCAATCATCCATGCAAGGCAGGCGAGATCAATCGGGCTGAAACTGAAGTTGATCGGGCAGGCGGGAGGAATCGGAGCTAACCAGCCAGATGTTTATCTGGTGACGGAGAAGGTGTCTTTCAGCTTACCCGGCGTCGCGCTTTCCCCTCGCAGGCTTGTAGCTGTGTCGCTCGACGCCGTTGAGTCTTGCGTCAATGAGTTTGTTATAGATGAACAGGGCCGTAATATTCCCTCTGACAGGAGCAAGCAAAGAGAGGCTAAACGAGACGTGGATGGCATACTTGGTAAAGAGTTCTTTGATCAACTCGTTGTCGAAATAGATTACGCGCACCGGCTTCTCAATGTGTATGACCCATCGAGCTACAAGTACGCAGGTAGCGGCAAAGACATCCCCCTTGAGGTAGGCGAGCAACACATTTTCGCGCAAGCTCAGATCGGAGCGGCGGGGCGTGCTCCTCTTACGGGGCGCTTTCTGCTTGATACAGGAAGCGCGCAGGCCGTAAGCCTGATGAAGCCGTTTATGGATGAGCACCATCTCTTACCCTCGACCGAAGGGATGACGGCACTTCCGGTGTGCGGACTTGGCGGTTATGCGAAGGAGAAATCCTGGATTGGCACATTAGAAGCGTTGCAGCTTGGTGAGTTTAAGGTAACCGCTCCGGTGACGGAGTTTCGACTGTCGGAACCCACGACTGATGCTGATGGGTTCATCGGCGGCGCAGTGTTCCGCCGATTCAAGGTGATCTTCGACTACTCGCGGCGGCGGATGATTTTAGAGCCGAGGGGTGATCTGAAGTAAATGATAGTTTGGCATTGAAAGCCGCAATCTAACAAAGCCTTGCAGCTGACGGCGCGATAGCATGTTTCTCAAGTAACTTTGTTCCATCGGCTAGAGTGCTGATCGCGCGCCGCAGCTGAAGGCCGTCGTTAGCCGCTTAGTAGGAGACCCGGAGTGCGCACCAATTTCGTTCTGATTGATTCAGAGAACGTTAAGCCTGAGTACATTGAAAGGCTCAAGCATGAGCATTTTCGGGTCGTCGTTTTTGTCGGAGCAAATCTGAAGCGGCTCAACTTCCCGATAGTCAATGCGGTACAGTCGCTTGGTTCCAATGGTAGCTATGTCCAAATCAGTAGCCATGGACCTAGCGCCCTGGACTTCCACATTGCCTACTACATAGGGAAGTTATCCGCAGCCCATCCGGACGCCTACTTCCACATCATCTCTAAAGATAAGGGCTTTGACCCCCTAATAAAGCATCTAATGGATCAGAAGATATTTTGTTCCCGCTCGGCATCTGTATTGGAGATTCCGTTGGTGAAATCGCTGGATAAGCTACCTTCGAGGCAGCGGGCCGCAGATTTCTACGAGAAGCGCATTGCATCAGCCAAGGCACGACCTGCCACGGTTATGTCCTTGCAGAGTGCAATCCTTTCCCACTTCCACAAGATGCTCTCGGGGGAAGATGTCGCTGAAGTGTTAGGGGCGCTTACGGCAGCCGGCTACGTTGTGGTAAATGGAAAGAAGGTCGCGTATCCGGACCGCGGCTAACGTATTAAGAATTAGTGTGGGGCGTTGAGCGAATGGGAGCAGTGAGGGAAGAGGAAGCCGCCACACAATTCTGTGTTGAACTAAGCCAGGTTAGAGGTTACTTGGAGTTTGAATAAGCAACTG
>JBPCLZ010000147.1:0-2600 GCA_051002775.1 Pyrinomonadaceae bacterium
CCGCTGCACCGGCTACATAAAAATTTACGAGGCGGTCGAACTCGCTGCCGCACGCATGCGCGGTGAGGAAGTGGAACTGCCGCGCGCGAGTGTCTATGGCTTGGAATGATTGGCTGCGGACTATGCGATGACGCGAATCAATTTGAATGTATCTCTCAAGATGAACAATCTCTGATTAAGTTGGAGGTTCATTGGAAACCTAATGGCCAATGACAACTCTAAGAACGGCAAGCCGCTCAACGTAGTCGGCAAGCCGTTTCGTAAAGTCGATGCGCGGGCGAAGTGTACCGGCCAAACGAAATTTGCGGACGACATCGTCCTGCCGCGCATGCTTTTCTGCAAAATACTGCGCAGCCATGAGCCACACGCTCTAATCAAAAACATCGATGTATCCAAAGCACTGGCACTGCCCGGCGTGATTGCTGTCATCACCGGCAAAGACCTCCCAATTTCATATGGCATTCTGCCTGTAAGTCAGGACGAGCATGCGCTCTGCATCGACAAGGTGCGCTTCATCGGCGATCCGGTGGCGGCTGTCGCGGCTATTGACGAAGACGTTGCTTTCGACGCAATGAACCTAATCGAAGTCGAATACGAACGGCTCAACACCATCTCATCGATCGAGGAAGCGGTATTGATTGATGAGCCACGTATTCAGGACTACGGCGATGGCGGCAACGTTCACAAAAAGGTCTCATTGGAATTTGGCAATGTTGAGGATGGGTTTGCGTTGGCCGACCTGATTCGGGAAGACGTGTTCTTCTATGAGGGCAACACGCATCTGCCGATGGAGCAACATGCCGCGGTCGCCTATTTTGATCCCGACAACAAATTGACGCTCTGGAGTTCAACCCAGACGCCACACTACGTTCATCGCGCGTTGACGAAAGTTTTGGAGATTCCAGCGAGTCATATTCGTGTGATTGCTACGCCAAACGGCGGCGGCTTTGGCGGTAAGAGCGATCCGTTCAATCACGAGGTGGTTGTATGCAAACTCGCAATGATGACCGGCAGGCCAGTGAAGAACACGCTGACGCGCGAGGAAGTTTTCTACTGCCATCGGGGCCGCCATCCGGTGTTGATGCACGTGAAAACGGGTGTGAAAAAAGATGGCGCGATAACCGGAATGCACTTCCAGTCGTTCCTTGACGGCGGGGCTTACGGCAGTTACGGCGTTGCCAGCACCTTCTACACGGGCGCGTTGCAAACGGTCACGTATGACGTGCCGCGCTACAAGTTTCAGGGTTTGCGCGCCTTTACCAACAAGCCCCCATGTGGTCCAAAACGCGGGCATGGAACCCCGCAACCGCGCTTCGGCCTGGAGGTCCAGCTCGACAAGATCGCGCAACAATTAAAACTGGATCCTGCCGCTATGCGTCGGAGTAACTTAGTTAAGCCCAATACCGTTACGGCTAACTATCTGCGTATCGGCAGCATGGGTCTGGGCCAATGCATCGACAAAGTTGTGGCCGGGTCAGATTGGAAGAATCGTTTCTCAGGCTGGGACCAGAACAATCGCAAACTTCCCTACGGCAAAGGTATCGGCATCGCCTGCAGTTCCTATATCTGCGGAGCGGGCCTGCCCATCTACTGGAACAACATGCCCCAGTCCGGCGTGCAGCTTCGTCTGGATCGACAGGGTGGTGTCTGCGTGATGTGCGGCTCGACTGACATCGGTCAGGGTTCCGATTCGATACTGGCGTACATCGTTGCGGAAGTTCTGGGGATCGACCCGTTTGATATTCGTGTAGTGACTGCGGATACAGATTTGACGCCCGTAGATTTGGGCAGTTACTCGAGCCGCGTCACGTTGATGACGGGCAATGCGGCGATCCAGGCAGCGGAACGAGCGCGGGAATTGTTGGTGATGGCGGTGGCGGAAAAACTTTCTGTCCCCATTGAAAATCTTTCATTGGCGGAACGGCGTGTGTTCAATGTTGAAAACCCTGAGGTGGGCGTCTCTTTCGCCGAAGCCGTGGTATTGGCGGAATCGAAGTTTGGCACTATCGGCACCGTCGGTTCCTACTCGCCGCCGCGTTCGCCCGGCAAGTTTAAGGGCGCCGGAGTAGGACCATCGCCGGCTTACAGTTACTCAGCAGCCGTAGCCGAAGTTGACGTCGATCCTGACACGGGCATCGTGGTCGTGGAGCGCGTCTGGCTTGCGCATGACATTGGTAAGTCAATCAATCCGATGCTGGTGATGGGCCAGGTCGAAGGCAGCGTTTACATGGGCCTCGGCGAGGTTTTGATGGAAGAGATGGCGTATCGCGCTAATCGAAACGTAGTGCACAAGTTTCCATCGATGTTGGAATACAAGAGTCCAACGACGATGGAGATGTGTGACGTCAAGACCTATCTCATCGAAGACCCTGATCCAAACGGACCTTACGGCGCAAAAGAAGTTGGGCAGGGACCACTGCTGCCGGTACCGCCGGCTGTTGCCAATGCAGTTTACGACGCCGTCGGCGTGCGTATCGATGAAGTGCCGATCACACCAGAAAAGGTTTTGAAAGCTATAAAAGAAAAAGCGAAAGGTCGCGATGGACGATATGGACCAGACACGGTGCCGAATGTCGAATGGCCGGAACCGTTGCGCGTGT